>CAYNWW010000001.1:0-41678 GCA_964401055.1 uncultured Candidatus Saccharibacteria bacterium
TCCACGCCAAGGCACAGAAAAAAATTGTCGGAGGAATTGTATCGGTGGCGCCATGAATCTGCTGCGCAAGTGCAAACCCAAAAAATCCCGGAGCGGCATAGAGGAAGTTGAATGCTGAATCGAGAAGCGGAATTGTTTTGGCACGAATGGGCGGGGCGGAGTAAAAAATACCCAGCGCAAGGAAAAGTGCAATAAAGGCAAGCGCTTCTCCGTGAAGAAGCAGTAATAGTGGAGACCAAAGTAGGGTATACGCAAACATATATCGTCGGAGAGTGGCGTGAGATTGGGGAGTGATGAGCTCTTCATACATCCCCTTTTTCTTGTTGAGCTTATCAGTTTCGTAATCAAAAAGATCGTTGACGCCATAAATGAGAAGATTTGCCGGTAGTGAAAATACCGCAAAAAATGCAATGAAATAGAGTGCGTCGCGTACGGTTATGCGGTCGCGCATTCCGGCAAGAAATCCGACAATATAGGGGCCCATCAGGTATATCCAAAACCGCGGCCTACTGGTGCGAATGATTTGTGCAAGTGAAAGTTGCATGCTGGAAGTATAGTATAGGCGAGCGTTTCACGCGACAGCACTTGCAATTTATTTTCAATTGGGGTATAATATGTCTTGCTAACGCTGTGTTTCGCGCCTATTATGAAATAATATGCGCGTGCAAGAATTTACAGCGTTCATTTATTTTTACTCATAAGAATGGTATGACAACTCAAATTATTATTCTCGCTGCCGGAATGGGAAAGCGCATGGGCGGCACAGTACCAAAGGTACTCCGCGAAGTTGCCGGCAAGCCGATGATTTTGCATTTGGTTGATTCGATCGTGCAGTCGGGCGTGTGTGCGAAGCCGATTATTGTGATTGAATCCGAAGAAAGTTTGGTGAAAAAGACCGTCGGTGATCGTGCGATGTATGTGATTCAGCACGAACGCCTTGGCACCGGTCACGCGGTGAATGTGTGCAAGGAAGAGCTCGAGCGCCTGCATCCGGACAATGTGATGGTGCTGTATGGCGACATGCCATTTGCGAGCCCGCACACGATTTGGTCGCTTGCCGAAACTCATGAACGCGAAGGGAACGTATTTACCATGGCGAGCGTTGTGGTGCCGTCCTTTGATCAGGAATATGCAAGTTTTGGTGATTTCGGACGCGTGTTGCGCGACGAGAGCGGTGAAGTGTCGGGAATTGTGGAGAAAAAAGATGCCACTCCCGAGCAGCTTGCACTGCGTGAAGTGAATCCAAGCTTCTTTTGCTTTTCTTCGTTTTGGTTGTGGAACAATATCCGCAAGATTCAAAATGATAACGTACAAAAAGAATATTACCTCACCGATTTGGTGAAGATCGCGGTGAAGGATGGATTTACGATTTCGTCTCAAGTGATCAATAATCCGTTTGAAGCCATTGGCGTCAACACGCCGGACCAGCTTGCGATTGCGGAAGAATTGTTTTCGCGTAATGTGAGTTCGACGATCTAAATTAGTTTGGTGTAGTGAAAAAATCTCCGCTCGCCGCGGGGATTTTTTCTTGCGCTTCGGCTAGTTTCGCGAGATACTGGGCGCATGCAGATATGTGCTTTTGTGACGCCACAAGATAGGATGCTGGTTCAGTCGCGCGTGAATGCAATCCTTGCCGCGGGCGGGGCGCTTGTGGTGCCGACTGATACCGCCTACGGGCTTGCGGCAGATGCCACACAGCCTGCGGCCATCGCGCGTGTCCATGCGATCAAGGGGAGCGCGCCGACCAAGCCGATGCACGTGATCGTGGCTGACCTTGCGATGGCGGAGCGGTATGTCGTGATATCTCCTCTGGCGCGCGCGTTGTGTGACCATTTTTTGCCCGGACCGGTGACATTTTTATTACCTTCAAAAGGATTATTGCCCCATGATCTAACCGTCGACTCGTCAGTTGTTGGTATCCGAATTCCGGTCGCGCCGCTCTTGTGTGAATTGGTGAGTGCGTATGGTCGTCCGCTGACTGCAACCAGTGCCAATCGAGCCGGCAATCCAACGCTGTATCGTCCGCGTGACATCGAGGTAGAATTTTCCGGCTCAGCCGACCGCGCGCCCGCTGCCTTGCTGGATGCCGGTGATTTGCCTTCTGATATCATGCCTTCGACCATGGTCGCGCTTGATGCGCATGATCAACTCACGTTGGTGCGCTCGGGGCCGGTGCCATTTGAAAAGATTCAGGAAGTGATGACACGAATTCAAAAAAATTAAATCCACTGCAATGCCTACTCGATCCACTCGTCCCGCTCTCAAAAAAATAGATGCAAAAATTGATAGGTTGATCGTGGCTGAAGAAAAGCTTCAGCGCGACACGGTGCGCTTGATTCCCTCGGAAAATTATGTGTCGCGCGCGGTGTTGCAGGCGACGGGCACCATGCTCACCAATAAATACTCCGAAGGCTATCCGCACAAGCGGTATTACGAAGGCCAGCAGGTGATTGACCAGATCGAAGACCTGGCGCGTGAGCGCGCGTGCGCGTTGTTTGGCGCCGATCATGCCAACGTCCAGCCTTACTCAGGTTCGCCGGCAAATCTAGCGGCCTATCTTGCGCTCATTAAGCCTGGCGACACCATTATGGGGATGGCATTGCCGCACGGAGGACATCTGACGCATGGATTTGCGGTGAGTATTACCGGTAAAATTTTTCGGTCGGTGTCGTATGGAGTTGACCCGGATACGTTGTGGATGGACTATGACGCTATTGCGGCGCTGGCGCGCAAAGAAAAGCCGCGGCTGATCGTGGCCGGCGCGACCGCGTATCCGCGGCAGATTGATTTTGTGCGATTTGGCGAAATCGCGCGTGAAGTCGGCGCGTTTTTGGTTGCTGATATTTCACATATTGCCGGATTGGTTGCGGCTGGGGAGCACCAGTCTCCGGTGGGGATTGCAGATATTGTCACTACGACCACACACAAGACGCTGCGTGGGCCGCGGGGTGCGATGATTTTGGTAAAAAAAGAGCACGCTGATGCGGTGGATCGCGCGGTATTTCCTGGGCTGCAAGGCGGGCCGCACAATCATACGACGGCCGGGATCGCAGTGGCGCTCAAAGAAGCGTCGAGTGCTGCGTACAAGCGGTACGCACGGCAGGTTGTGCGCAACGCGCGCGCATTAGGCGAGGCGTTGGTGGAGCGCGGCTTTGTGTTGGTGACTGGCGGCACGGACAATCATTTGCTTTTGATGGATGTGATGAAAAGTCGTGGCATCGCCGGTAAGCCGTTGGCGCAAGCGCTTGATCGCGCTGGCATCGTGGCCAATTTTAATACAGTGCCATTTGACTCGCGCAAGCCGTTTGACCCGAGCGGGTTGCGCCTAGGATCGCCTGCGGTCACGTCGCGCGGATTTCGTGAGCGCGAGATGCGCCAGATCGCCGGATGGATCGATGAAGTGGCCGGACTGGTCGCGAGCGGCCAGGTGAGCGCTGCGCGACTTGCGAAGATTCGTCGCCAGGTGGAGCGTCTCTGCCAAGGATTTCCGTGTCCGGGACTTGACTAGCCTCGAGTGATCGATCAGACTGTATTCAAAAGCGCCTCCGCTCAGGAGGTGCTTTTATGCAGGAGGATTTTGTCTCATGAATCGTGTTGCTCTTTCTACGCTGTCGTCAGACGACAGAAAATTTTTTGCTGATCTAATGACCGAAGTCATCGGACATCGGGCTACGGCAGAAGGCGTCGAGCCTACCTGTTTTACTCCGCAACCGCGGGAGGTGATCTTGACTTCAGGCCATTCGCTGGCCTGGCGAGTCCATGTGGTTCCTGCCTATACAGAAGAGGCGGCGGCATGTGCTCAGCGAGAAGTGAATGCATATATTGAAGCGCTTCAGGCGCTCGGCGTGCTGGTGCCGCAATCGTGTCAGCTGTATCGGCGAAAAAAGGATCCGTTGACGTTCGTGCAGGTTAGCTGCCAAAAAAGCGAGCGAGCGAGTGGACTGCTTGCTCGAGTGTCGCGTTTGCGCGAGTTGAGTGCTGTAGCAAAAAATCGCATGGAATCGGTTATTCGCGCCATACTCATGTCGTGCAGAAGCTATCTCTTGCGCGAACGTCCACCTGTTGGATTACGGATGGGGATTGATCAATTTTCATGCGATGGGCAGGTGCTTATGGCTTGTCCGCCGTTGAATTCATCGACTGATTCGTTTCGGCACGTGGTGGGATTGCAGCCGCCGCGATCCGAGGCAGAGCGAGCGCGCTTGGCTGGAGAGTATTTTTCGCCCACAATCGGACTGTTCGAATTGTTCACCTCAGTTCTTGCCTATGGTCTGTCAATGCGCGTATTGTTCTCTAATGCGGCATCCGCTGTGTTTGGCAGTGACTACATGAAACGATTTGCGGAGCTATCGCAGGCTACGCCTTATGTATATTTGAATCGAGGCGGTGAGGTTTCTGAGTGCGAGGTACGGGAGCGCATCTCGGCCATTGACGAATGCGACACGCAGACATTTCGTCAGTTTGCTGTTGTGCTCGCGCCTCAAGATGATACGCGATTTGAATGTATTCAAGCTATCTATGCGTTGACGGAGCGATCTGGCTGGGAATATCGACCTGAAGCGTATCGAAAAGATATTGCTGAGGCGACCTTGCTGTTGGCCGGCTGGGTGCCAGAATTTTGCGCCCGGCATGCGCGCAAAATAGAGCAGAAAAAACAACAACGACAACTCGCAGCTCGGTATTGAGCGGCGAGTTTTTCTTTTATATTAAAATTGGGGAGTTTCTGCGGCGTGGATAATGCGATTCATTTCGTCCTGCACCGGCTGAGTGGTATTTTCCGAGGCGCGTGCAGTGATTTTATGCTGCGGCCGGAGTAAATCCATGTGCAAATCGAAGTTGTAATGGGTTTGGTTTTGGCTGATATACATGTGAAAACGGGGAAAATCCGTCTGGTGAATTCGGTGAATAAAGCTTGCTTTTCCGGCTTGGGAAGAGGGGATTGAGAAGTAGCCGATCGTGCGGAAAAAGTTGCGCGTATTCGGTATGTTGGATTTCAGAATGGAAAATTTCATAGAAAAATGCTCTTGGTGGGCGGAGTGGGAATCGAACCCACACTTCTTGCGAAATAGGTTTTTGAGACCTACGCGTCTGCCAGTTCCGCCATCCGCCCACGAAAACTGAGGCAAAAACTCTAACTCCTCAATAATATCGTGTCCCCGTGGGCTTGTAAAGCGAGCCGGACAAATTTATACTATAAGTATGTCTGATTCACAACCACCAAAAAAAGCGCGAGTAATTTGTGTTGCCAACCAAAAAGGCGGCGTCGGCAAGACTACGAGCGCGATCAACATTTGCAGCTACTTGGCGTTTCTTGGAAAGCGCGTCCTGCTTATTGATTTGGATCCGCAAGGCAATGCCACGAGCGGAGTCGGGTTTCGTCCGCTCAAGCTGAAAAAGGGTATTTACCAAGTGGTGACCGGCAAGGCGTTTTTGAAAGATGTGATTTTGCATACCAAAGAGCCGGGATTTGATATTGCGCCCGCCAATCCTGAACTCGCCGGCGCCAACGTGGAGTTGATCAATATTGTGGAGCGCGAGTTTATTTTGTCTGACGCGCTCACTGAAGTACGCGCCACGTATGATTATATTTTTATCGACTCTCCGCCAAGTCTGGGCGTGCTCACGATCAATGGATTGGTGGCTGCGGATGAGATTATTATTCCGGTGCAGTGCGAATATTACGCGCTCGAAGGCTTGGGCCAGCTGGTGAAGACGATTGAGTTGATCAAAAAAAGCCTCAAGCCGTCGCTCAAAATTTCAGGCGCCATCCTCACGATGTATGATCGTCGCACCAAAATTTCCAACGACGTGGTGCGCGAGATTCGCAATCGATTTCCTTCAAAAGTATTTACCTCGATTATTCCTCGCAGTGTGCGTTTGACCGAGTCTCCGAGTTTTGGCAAAACCATTCGCGGGTACGAGCCGTGGTCAAAAGGTGCGCGTGCATACAAAAATTTGGCAAAAGAAATCATTAATACGTAGTTTTTATGGCAAAACATGGACTGGGGCGCGGACTGGAATCGCTGATCCCTTCATATGAGAGCGCTGATGATGACGGTGTTGAGCAGGCTGATGATGGTGCGGTTCGGCGCGCGCGAATCGGCATGGCGACTCCTGACGCAGCTTCCGCTGCCGCGGCGCAAAATCCGGGTTTTCAAGAAATTCCACTTGATCAGATTCGCGCAAACCCCTATCAGCCGCGCAAAACGTTTCGGCCGGAAGAGTTGGCTGAGCTTGCGGCCACTATTCGTGAGCATGGGGTGATTCAGCCGATTGCAGTCACCCGTGTTTCGGGCGGTTTTGAGTTAATTGCAGGCGAGCGCCGCACCCAAGCTGCCCGCCTTGCGGGGCTCAAGGTGATCCCGGCCGTAATCAAAGAGCGCCCAACTGACCAAAAGAAACTCGAGCTTGCCATTATCGAAAACGTACAGCGCACCAACCTCAACCCTATGGAAAAGGCGCACGCATTCAAGCAGCTGTTTGAAGAATTTGGCATGCACAAAGAAGAAATCGCGCGCCGTGCGGGCAAATCACTTCCGTATGTCATCAATGCGATTCACTTGCTGGACTTGCCGCAGGAAATTCAGACTGCAATCGAGAAGCGCGAGATTACTGAGGGCCACGGCAAGGCGATTTTGATGATTAAAAGCAAAGAGCGCCAGTATATTGCGTTTGAGCACGTGATGAAGCAGAAACTGACTGCGAGTCAGACGGAGGATTTGGCGCGTTCGCTGAATGCGGTCAGTGCCACTGCGACTAAAGAACAAGCTTCTCGGGTTGGCGAGCCTGATCCTGATTTGTTGGTGCGCCAAAATGAGCTTCAGCGTCTGCTTGGTACCAAAGTTAAAATTTCGGCCCGCGCGCGCGGCGGTCGGATCGTGATTGAGTATTTTTCAAAAGAAGATTTGGACGCGCTCTCTGAACGGTTTCGCGGTGCACTTAGCGTGTAAGCAGGCCCACTTGGGGCTGTGATTCTTGTTCCTGGCTAACAGAAATAATATCAGTTGATCGGGAAATTGCGTGCACGCATGCCGCAATTTTTCCTTTGTCTCGGGTGACGAGGGTGATCTGGACAAAAAATTCAGGTTTTTTTGCAACGCGGTCGTGCGTCTGTAATGAGTAAATTGTCAGCTGCATCCGCGAGAGGATACCCAAAATTTCTCGCAAAATGCCGGAGCGGTTTTTTGCTTTGATGGCGAGTGTGTAGGTATCTTTTTTTGCTTGGCGCGCAGTATCCGCCGGATGGAGCAATCGCACCACATCTGCCGGGCGGATCGTGTTGTGCGCGATTTCTTTGTACAGCTGTTCGCGCGAAGTGAGGTGAAAGTGAGTGAGGAGCTCGGTCCATAATTCTGCCGGCAGACTTGCAAGGCCGGGCTTGTGATAATTTTCCAATGTGTAGGTCATGAGCTTTTCTCCCAGCTCAATCGTCTCTTTTTCGGCGAGCCGGTCGTACCAATCACTGATCGCGGCGCGAGCCTTTTTTGTGACCACAAAACGCAACCAGGAAATATCCGGACGATCTTGCGCTGAATTGTACAAGAGCTCCACCATGTCGCCGTTGGCAAGCGGGCGATTGATGCGGGCAAACTGATCGTTGATTTTGACTTGTTTGAGCTGGTGCGGATTTGTGGTGTTGACCTCGTAAGCCAAGTCGATCGCGCTGGCGCCAATAGGCAGGTCGATCACCGACCCATCATGGGTAAATACAAAAATCTTATCCTTAAACACGTCGGTCCGGATTGCTTCAAAAAATGCCTGGCTGTCGGAAAGTTTTTGGTGCCATTGGGCGATTTGGTTGATCCAGCGGAGCTGGGAAGTTTTTGCCTTTGCGCCTGAGTTTGGCTGCTCTTTGTAGTTCCAGTGCGCCGCAATACCAAACTCCGACTCTTGGTACATGGCGCGCGTCTGAATCTGGATTTCGGTCAGGCGGTTTTCGCCCGCAAACACGGTGGTGTGAAGCGCTTGATAATTGTTAAGTTTTGGAATGGCAATATAGTCTTTGATGCGGTGGACAAGCGGCTTCCAGAGCTGATGAATAATTCCGAGCGCGGCATAACACTGCTCAGTCGTGTCCACGACCACCCGCACCGCGATCAAATCATATACGCGCGAAACGTCGCGATCATATTTCATGACCGCTTTTTTGTAAATGCTATAAAAATGCTTCACGCGAAATTGTGCTTCGCACGGGATGCCGGCTTTTGTGATCCGCGCGGTGAGATCTCGCGCGATTTGTTCGGCATATTTTTCACGAGTGCTTCGGCGTTCCTGCACTTCTTTTTTTATCCAGGCGTATTCTTGCGGCTTGAGCACGGCAAACGACAAATCTTCCAGCTGCCATTTGATATCAAAAATACCTAAGCGATCGGCAAGTGGGGCATAAATATCGAGTGTCTCTTGCGCAATGCGTTTGCGCTTCCGGGCAGAAAGTGCGTTGATCGTCCGCATGTTGTGGAGTCGGTCGGCGAGCTTGATGAGCACCACGCGAATATCTTGCGCCATGGCGAGAAAAAGCTTGCGGAGCGATTCGATTTGTATTTCTTTTACGGAAAAATGCACGCGCTCAAAGCGATTGCTGAGCTTGGTGACTGCGTCTACCAGTTGGACAACATTTGCCCCAAAACGCTTTTCGATGGTTGCGAGCGTGACTGTGGGATTGTCCTCAACTGTGTCGTGGAGGAGGGCGGCAATGAGCGTGTCTTGGTCAAGTCCGAGTTGTGCCAGCGTGAGGGCGGTGTGTAGTGGGTGCTGGATATATGCCTCGCCACTCGCGCGGCGCTGGCCGGCGTGGGCTTGCTTGGCAAATTCATAGGCATCTTCAAGAGCGCGGGTGCTGCCCGCGGGATAGTGCGCGAGATATGCTTGGCTAACCTGCGTGAGTTTCATGCAGGTATTGTAACACTATTCGCCGGATTCTGTCGTCGGTTTTGCAAAATCACAGGTTTTGCTCGAGCATTTGATCATCTGCTTTGCAGCAAAGACGAGAAGCGAATTACAAGTCGGGCATTTTTCGCCGGTTGGCTTGGACCAGAGGGCAAATTTGCAGGACGGGTACTTGTTGCAAGCAAAAAATATCTTGCCTCGCTTGCTGCGTTTTTCTATGATCTCGCCTTTGCCGCATTCGGGGCAGGCAACGCCGGTCTTTTTTTCAATAGGCATGATTGTTTTGCATTCCGGGTAGCGCGAGCAGCCGAGAAAAGCGCCAAATCGGCCGTGTTTTACCACCATGGGTGCGCCGCAATTGGTGCAAGAAACATGGCTGGCTTGGACTTCTTCCTGGAGCTTTTTGTCTTCGCCGATTGGCTTGGTGTTTTTGCAGGTTGGATAGGTGGAGCAAGCCAAAAATTTGCCAAATCGACCAAATTTGATGACCATGGGCGAGCCGCATTTTTCACAGATCTCGGTTGTTTTTTCTTGAGTGAGCTCTTCTTTGGACACTTCTTTTTCCTTTTCCTTCAATTGTTTCTTAAATGGATCATAAAAATCATGAATGACAGGCACCCATTTTTTGAGCCCGTGTGCGATTTCATCCAAATCTTCCTCCACGCGCGCCGTAAAATGCACATCGACAATGGATGGAAAATGTTTGGTCAGGAGATCGTTGACGAGTGTGCCGGTTTCGGTGGGATGGAAGCGCTTCTCAAGCTTTTCCACATACTTTCGGACTTGGATGGTGTTGATAATGCTTGCGTACGTGGATGGTCGGCCGACTCCTTGTTCTTCAAGGGCTTTGACGAGTGTTGCTTCAGTAAAGCGCGCCGGTGGCTCGGTAAAATGCTGACTCGGCGTGGTTTTGAGGCGCTTGAGCTGATCGCGAGGCGCGAGCGGAGGCAGGATGGCGGAATCGGTTTTTCCTTTGGGATTGTACACCTTGAGAAAGCCATCAAATGTAATAATCGATCCGGTGGCGCGCAAGGTATAGTCGCCGGCCGCAATATCTGCGCGGGTAGCGTCAACCATGCTTGGGCTCATTTGGCAGGCGATGCCGCGCGACCAGATGAGGCGGTAGAGCTTGAGCTGGCGATCATCGAGATAGGATGCAACATCCTCCGGCGTCCGACTGGCAAGCGTGGGGCGGATGGCTTCATGGGCTTCTTGGCTGTATTTTGATTTATTTTTAAATGTCTTTTGCTGAGCAGGTGCGTAATTTGCTCCGTATGTCGCGGTGATAAACTCGCGCGCTTGTCCCAAGAATTCTTGAGACAAATTGAGCGAGTCGGTACGCATGTAGGTAATAAGTCCGGTTTGACCGGTGCCTTCGCCCAGGTGGATGCCTTCGTAGAGCTGTTGCGCAAGCAGCATAGTTTGTTTTGCGCTATAACCTAGGACGTGCGCAGCTTCTTGCTGGAGGGTGCTGGTGGTAAATGGAGCCGGTGGCTGCTTTTGGCGTTGGACTTTTTGGACATCGGATACTACGAAATCTGCTGTTTCAAGATCGGCGACAATCGCTTGAGCGGCATCTTGAGTTTGGATTCCGAGTGTGGGTAGGAGTTTGCCGGATTTTTTGATTACTCGAGCCTGAAACGTTTCGCGCGAGCCGGTCATTGTCTGAAGATCCACCTCAATCGTCCAGTATTCTTCTTGTTTGAATGCTTGGATTTCGCGTTCGCGATCGACGATCAGGCGCACGGCCACTGACTGGACGCGGCCGGCAGACAAGCCGTAGCGAATTTTTTTCCACAAAAATGGGCTAAGTTCATACCCGACCAATCGGTCAAGAATGCGGCGGGCTTGCTGTGCTTCAAAGAGCTTTTCGTCGATTTGGCGAGGCTCTTCAAGTGCATGCTGAATAGCGCTTTTGGTAATTTCGTGAAAGACAATACGACCGCTCTTTTTTGGCTTGAGGATGAAATTGAGATGCCACGCAATCGCTTCACCTTCCCGGTCTTCGTCAGTTGCGAAATAGACCATGTCGGATTTTTTGGCGAGCTCTTTGAGTTTGGTGATGCGCGGCTTTGCTTTGACCGGCACGACATAGCTTGGTTCAAAATCGGCGCTGGTATCAACGCCCATCTTATTTTTTGGTAGGTCGCGGACATGGCCGTACGAGGACTCGACGAAATAGTCCTTGCCCAAAAAGCGAGAAATGGTTTTTGCCTTGGTAGGTGACTCAACGATGACAAGACGTTTCATGGCGGAGAAAGCGAATGAATAAGATAATACGACCCTTGTTCTTGTGCGACAATCCCCGCGGATTCGAGTGTGGCAAGCGTTGCCAGAGCGTCTTGTGGTCGAAGGTTTGTTTGTCTAACTATGAAGTCTATGTATTTTGGTTGGGATGTCAAGCTGTGTAAAACAAGCGCCTCTTGGGTAGTTCTTGGTGCAAACGCAAGCCGCTGTTGTGTACGACCTGGCTGAAGATCGGGATATTCCTCTATGACATCGCTTGCTGACGTGACGAGTTTCGCTCCTCGCTTGATGAGCTGATTTGTGCCGCGAGAGGTCGGACTATAGATACTCCCGGGAACAGCAAACACATCCCGATTTTGATCGAGCGCTGCGTAGGCAGTGATCAGAGCGCCGCTTTTTTCCTGAGCCTCTATGACTACCACCGCTCGACTTATGCCGCTAATAATTCGGTTGCGCAACGGGAATTGGTACTTGAACGGATGGGGATTTGCGGGATATTCCGAGATCAGACAGCCGCCGTGAGTCGCAATTCGCGATGCCAGACGCGCGTGGGCCTGGGGATAGATCGCGTTGTCTTCAAGTGATGAGGCGAGAACCCCAACCGTGGTGCCGCCGGCATCTAGGACGGCTTCATGGACTTGGGCGTCGATGCCATATGCAAGACCGGATACAACACAGACACCGGCGCGAGCAAGCCCGCCAGCGATTTCGCGTGCAGTCCGAATACCAAGCAGGCTCGGATGTCGCGTTCCTACAATTGCGATGCAGTGACGCTGGAGCGCGCCGGCATCACCGCGCACAAAAAGCTGCGCGGGCGGCTGGGCAATCTGTCGAAGGACGAGTGGAATATTTTCGGGAGCGAGCTCGTAAATAAGTTGATGAGGAGAAAGAGAGTCCATGCACCAACTCTAGCAGGCAAAGATAAAATTAAACTAAAAAAGTCATGAAAAAATCATGATTTTTTCGACGAGCTGTGGATAAGCGCCTCACCGCAGCGGGCAAGGAGCGTCTTGATCGCGGCAATCCAGTCTTCGCCTAGTTGAGCAAGGTCGATCTTGAGAACTGCGCCCGTGATGCGCCAGGCTGGATTTGTGCGCGCGATTTCGAGGGCAATCTGCGGGTTGAGCGCTTCGGCAAACTCGATAGACAATCGGAGACGGGCATTGCTGCCGACTTCTCCGCCGCCAAACACCGGAAGCGAGTTAATTTTGAGCACTCGCGCCGACTGAGCAAGCAGCTTGATTTCGAGTACATCAAAAAAGTGGCGAACCGGCTGGGTTGCGTGTGGGTGACGAGCGAAGAATCGTTCGCGCTCGCGCGCCAATTCACCCACATCGCGAATGTTGCCGAGCTTTTGGTAGAGCGCATAGCGGTCTTCTGCACTTGCTGCAAATTCTTGAGGAATAAATGCATCCACGGGAAGCTCGACAACTGATTCGAGGGTAGAGGCAGTTGTCGTGGTTGCTTCTAGCTCTTGGACAGACTGTTGAATCAGTTCGGCGTAGAGTTGGAGGCCGACCTCGGACACGTTGCCGCTTTGCTCTTTGCCGAGCAAACTACCAGCGCCACGCATTTCTAGGTCGCAGGTGGCGATCTGGAGACCTGAGCCGACCGAGGTGGTTTGCTGAAGGGTGACTAGACGTTCTTTTGCCTCGCTGGTCAGATTTTTCTGGGAATAAAGGAAAAATGCGCGGGCTTGTTTGGATGAGCGGCCAATTCGGCCGCGAATCTGGTACAACTGCGCCAGCCCAAACAACGGAGCATTATGAACAATTAAAGTGTTCGCATTGGGCAGATCGAGTCCATTTTCAATAATCGTTGAACACACAAGCACATCAGCCGCTCCGGTATCAAAATCGGCAATGGCTTTGCTGAGTTCGTGTTCATGCATTTGTCCATGACCAACAACAATGCGAGCCTCGGGCACGAGCTCTCTCAGGCTCTGAGCATATCCCTGGATAGTTTCAACGCGATTGTACAAGACATACACCTGATCGTGTTCAGCAAGCGCACGGATGATTTCTCGTCGAACTAATTCTTTGTTCTGTGGGACAACTTCGGTATGAATTGGCAATCTGCCGACCGGTGCAGTCTCGATGGTACTGATATCCCGCGCGCCACTCAGGGCAAGGTTGAGCGTGCGAGGAATCGGGGTTGCTGTCAGCGTCAGAATATCAACGCTTGTCCGAAGCGCCTTAAGCTTCTCCTTGTGCAACACCCCAAAACGCTGCTCCTCATCAATAATGACCAAGCCCAGATCTTTGAAATTGACGTCCTTGGAAAGTACGCGATGGGTGCCAATAACAATATCAATCCGACCATCGGCCAGCTGCGCGAGGGTTGCGCGCTGGTCGCGGGTTGAAATAAACCGAGACAGAGCCCCAACGCGGACACCAAACGGCTGCATTCGTTCGCGGAATGTGTCGAGGTGCTGTTGCGTCAAAATTGTGGTCGGGCACAAGACGGCTACTTGTTTGCCATTGAGCACTGCTCGATAGGCGGCTCGGATCGCAACTTCGGTCTTCCCAAAACCCACATCTCCGCAGAGCAGACGATCCATCGGGCGAGCGCGACTCATATCTTCAAGGATCTCATCAATAGCTCGAGTTTGGTCCTCTGTTTCTTTGTAATCAAAGGATTCTTTGAGTCGCTCTTCTTCAGCGGGAAATGGGATGAAGGGAATTCCTTGGGCAGCTTCGCGTTCCGCGTACAGTTTGAGCAGCTCTCGGGCAATTTTTTGCGATTCCTCTTTGACCTTGCGCGTGATTTGGTGCCAATTTGACTGTGCTAGGCCATGAAGCGTTGGGTTTGCTGCTCCAATGTATCGATGGATTTTTTCCGCGTATTCGACTGGAACAAAAATTTTGTCCCCGCCGGCATATTGAATAATGAAATATTCCCGGGTTAATCCGTTGATTTGCTGTTTGCTCATCCCAACAAATTTTCCAATGCCGTGGTCAATGTGCACTACGAAATCTTGCTCTTTGAGCTGTGCGATAAACAAGCGATGTTCGCGTTGTGATTTTTGAGCCGTTGGTGCTCCTGATGGCCGGCGAATTTCTTCTGCAGGGATAAAGGCAAGTCGGGCTTCCGGCCAGTCAAAGCCATCTACTCGAGCTGGCAAGCGAGATATGACGCGGTCAGGTGGATGATCGAGTGATTCTTCCCAGGCGCTTGCGACGATTGTGCGATGGTTGGCGCGCGCCTGCTGACTCAGATCAGCAAATTCTTTGAGTCGGGTGGGTGCGGCGATCTGGCCGATCGATGCCTTGAGCGGTTTGACTTGTTCCTGTTGGAGGATAATGGGGTGATCCTCGAAAATAAGCGAGCTGCCGGATGCAAAGTGATTCCCGCCATACAGCGTGCGCGCTTGCTGGTAATCGTCTTCAGAGTGAAATATCACCAATGGGCGAGGATTTTGTTGTTGGAACCAAGTAATAAATGCAGGAGTTTGGCGAGTCGAAGGTTGGGGAATCAGGTGAGGAAGTGGGGCAATAGAGTAGTTAGCGACTTCTTCAAGCGGAGCTTTGGTCACCGGATCAATAAGGGTGAGTGATTCGCAGATATCTCCCAGAAATGATATGCGAACAGGAAATTTGTTCAGTATTGAATACACGTCTATGTGGCCACCTTTTTGAGAGTAGCTCCCCGGGGACACGACTTGTTGCTCTCCTGTATAGCCAAAACGAACTAGTTCTTCGACGAGTTGGCGAGGTGAGATTTCGTCGTTGACTCGTATTGTTCGAGCGGAAGACACACTTTTTTCAAGTTGAATAAAAATATTGTTCATATCTTCCAGGCTGCCAACAACCAGCCGAAGATCGGTGGTTGAGTTGGTCAGTGGGCTGATCGCTGAAAGGGCGGCGATTGCTTGAGCTCGTTGCTTTGTCTTCTCAGTGAGACTTGCTGAATCCACATCCGCTTCTTGTAAAAGATGGACTCCGATGACATGCACCGGCGTTTCTGTTTCGATCAAAGACAAAAATGAGCGCGAAAGCTCTTCGGTCAGGCGGCGCTGCTGGCCATGTTGAGTAACAAAAAACACGCGACCACCGGGAAACCCCAATTCGCGCGCATAGGACCAAGCAATAAGCGGTCGCGCCGCCATGGGAACGCCCGTGATGAGCTGGGGTAAGCCGGGTTGGTGGTCTAGCGCTCCAAAAGCGGGTAAACTGAGCTTTTTTGAATGCATATTGACAAAAATGCTAACTTAGTGTAAACTGATTATGTACGTAAAAGCCTGTAGTGTCCTGTCTATCGAGTCTCTGGTGGCGCAATCCCTCCTAAAGCGCCATTGGAACAAGCGAGAGGTTGCCCTTATGGGTAATCTTTCCACTTGATAGGCAGGACAGTGCTGGCTTTTTTCGTGCTCGGAAGTTCGTGTGGGCGGTTTATTTTAGGAACTTTTCTTCAATTGCCGTGGTCACTGAGGTAAAAATCTGCTTCAATGCCTCTTGCTCGGTTGCCTCAAAGCGCTGGAGGACAAAAGCATCAGTGGGGGCTCGGCGCGCTTCCTGGTTGATGCCAATCCGAATTCGGCGAATTTCTGTGGTACCGAGGCGCTCGATCAGTGATTGCATGCCTTTGTGGCCGCCAGACGAACCTGTAGAGCGATACCTGATGGTGCCGAGCGGAAGATCAATATCATCAAAGAGCACAAGCAGATCGTGCAAGGGGATTTTATAATACTGGAGGAGTGCCTGCGCGGCGTCACCCGAATTGTTCATAAAGGTCTGTGGTTTTGCGAGCAGCAACGAAGATTCGTCGCCGTTGTTGCCCAGGCTGAGCTTCATGACCTCGGCCTGCATGTGTTTGTCCGCGGTCCAGCCCTTGATGACGGTGCCTGTGCCTTCTGTGGTGTGCTCTACAAACGAATCAAGAGCCAAAAACCCGGCGTTATGACGGGTCAGAGCGTATTGCGCACCGGGATTGCCGAGCCCGATGATGAGTTTCATAGAATCAAAATATTAAGAATAAACGGGACGCCCTTGAGATCAAAGGAGTCACGCATGCTATTTTCCAAAAAGCGAATGTAGGATGGATGGAGCTCGCCCGAAGCGTCAATTTCAAACCGAGGCGGACGCACGTCTGTTTGGCGCATATTGGTAAGCTTGATGCGGCGCTCTTCTTGGAGCGGCATGGTTTTGCACCACGGCTGGCGCTTTTTGAGCATGTGCAGCAGAAAGCGATCCAGGTCTTCTTGGGGGATGCGCATTTCTTGCTTATTGTAATATTCTACAACCAAATCAAGGACATTGTCGGTGCGCTGGCCGGTTTTTCCGGAGACAAAAATGATCGGAGCCCAGTGGAGAAAGCTCATTTTCTGCTGAAGAATTGCATAATACTCTTGCGCGGATCGTTCGTCTTTTTCAATCAAATCCCATTTGTTGATGACGAGGATGACGCTTTTGTGGCCTTCATTGAGGAGGGCGGCAATGTGTTGGTCTTGCTTGGAGGGCGCTTCGCTTGCGTCCAGCACAAACAGCACGACGTCGGCTTTTTTGAGGCTGGCGTGGGTGCGCAACGTGCTGAAAAATTCAATCTCGCCCGTCATTTTGCCTTTGCGGCGCAAGCCGGCAGTATCCACGATGCGGAGCGGGGTTCCTTTGTGGTCGAGCAAAATATCGATCGCGTCGCGCGTGGTGTGTGGCAGACTGCTGACGATTGCGCGCTCTTCGCGCAAAAATTTGTTGATGAGCGAGGATTTGCCGACGTTGGGTCGGCCGATAATTGCCACGCGGATGGTGGCTTCGGGGACGAGTGGTGTGGGGGCAAGTGTGGTGACTTGAGAGAGGCGTCTTACAACGGCGTCGAGGAGATTGCCTGTTCCGGCGCCTGAAGTTGCAGAAACCGGGATGGTGTCTTCGGCTCCGAGCGCATAAAATTCCGCTACATTTTTTTGATCGCGTGGGCCGTCCACTTTGTTGATGACGAGGATGAATGGTTTTTTGACTTTTTTGAGGCGGGCGATTGTTTGGCGGTCGAGAAGCGTCACTTCTTCTTTGACATTGACTACAAACAAGACCAGATCGGCTTTTTCAACGGCCAGATTGGTTTGGAGCAAAATAAAACGCTCGAGCTCATCAGTGAGCCCGAGATCCAGACCAGCGGTGTCTACCAAGTCAAACGCGTTTCCTTGCCAGTGGCAGAGCGCAATATTGCGATCACGCGTGGTGCCGGCTTCGCTCGAAACGACCGCGCGCTGCTCTTCGATGAGCGTGTTGAACAAGGTGGATTTTCCGACGTTTGCGCGACCGATAATGGCGACAACGGGAAGATTTCGTGGGGAAGGAAGGATCATGGAGTTGTATCAGAAGATGAAGGTTGCTGGGCGGCTTTCTTTTGGGCTTGAAACGCGGCGTAGTAATCACTTCCCAGAATAATCATGATGTCGCTTTGGGTGGCGGTTGTTGGCTTTTTTGCTGAGCGAGAGGCGAGCGGGACATCGGGTGAAATATCTGAAGCTGAGACCACGCCACCAAATGCCTTTAGGAGGGCGGCAAAGCTTTCGGGTTTCTGACCCTGGGTGCGGTCGTACAATACGGTGGTGTCGTAGGTCTTTGAGGCCGCGTTACTGACTTTTTTCACGCTATAGCCTTGGGATTGGAGCTGACTTGCCACTTCTTGGCCAAATCCTGATTTTGAGGTGCCGTTGTAAATATCAATGGTCGCTGCTTCTTGGGTGATTTTGGGAGCATCGAAAATGCCTGAAACAAATGATTGGATCCCCGAATAATTAAATTCGCCAGCCTTTGGAACTTGAATATCGCCACTTGAGCTATTCTTTTTTCCATTGACAAGGTTCGTATTGTCAATCACGCGATTGATGATATCTGAAGAATTATAGTCTTTCGCCATGCCTGCGAGACGGTTAATCTCCCACAGCTCGAGATTGGTGCCAATGTGCTTTTGTAGGGCGTCGACGAGGCCGTTGATTTTGAGTGGGTCGAGAAGTGTTTGAGTGGAAAGAGCTTTGGTTTTAACCGCATCAAGGAGTTTCTGCTGGCGCTTGGCGCGGGCGAAATCGGTGCCTTCATCGTTGTTGCCGTGACGCGAACGAGCAAATTTCAGCGCTGTTTCGCCATCCATGGTGGCGGCACCGGCTTTAAAAGAGACTGTTTGATACCCGAGCGTGTAGGTCGGATATTCATGGTCGGTAAAGCTGGTATCAACCGTCACCTGCACTCCGCCCAGCTTGTCCACGAGCTCTTTGAACCCATCAAAATCCACGCGGATATAATACGGGATTTTTTGGCCGGTCACCGTCTCTACTACTTCAATGCTTTTTTGCGATGCCGCAAATTCGTTTTTATTTTCTGCATAGGGGAGAGCGTAGGCCGCGTTGATTTTTGTACTCCAGTAGCCGGGGATTTTGACATAGAGGTCGCGTGGAATGGAAACGAGCGAGGCTTTGTGCTCGCTTGGCTTGAGGCTGACCAGGATCATAGTGTCGGTCAAAAATTGGCCGCCGCCGAGATCACTTTCGCCGCCCATACCAAGCAACAAGATGTTGATTCGATCTTCGGCTTCTCCGGTGAGTTTTTGATCTTGAGCGGTTCCAATTGTTTTGACCGCATCGCCGATCTGCCCCAAAATTCCTCTGTCTGTAGGACTTTCGAGCACGTCTTTCCCGACCGCTACCGCGCGATACGCCAAAAATCCACCTGCGGCAATAAGCGCAAGGCCAATGCCCAATGCAATTTTTGTGCCTCGGCGAAATCGCTTGCGCCCCTCAGACCCCAGTGGCTGTGGCGGGAGTTTTGGTAATTCAGAAGACATAAAAAAGAGCTTTATAAAGCCAGATAATGCGTCACAATCATACAAAAAAATGGCTAAAATGTCAAAAAATCGCGTACCTATGGCCTTGATTTGACCACGTGCTTGTGGTATAATCATCCCATGATTGACGAAAAAGAGCTTAACAAAGCGGTTCCTGGAGCTACCCCGGCTCCTAAAAGCGCTGCGCCAAAATCGACAACCAATTCATTGTTCGAGCTGGCGAAGATGTTTTTGATCGCGCTCGCGATTATTTTACCTCTCCGGTACTTGGTGTTTTCTCCATTTATTGTTAAAGGTGAGAGCATGGAGCCCAATTATCGCGATGGAGAATATTTGATTGTGGATGAGATTAGTTATCAGCTGCACGACCCCAAGCGCGGCGATGTGATCGTGTTTCATTACCCCAAAGACACCACGCAGTATTATATTAAGCGTATTATTGGCCTCCCACACGAGACGGTGCGCGTGGATGCCGGACAGATTTTTATCCAGAAACCCGGCGCTGCGGATGCGGCTCGCCTCACAGAAACTCAGTATCTCGACAAAGATTTGGAGACCGCGGGCGATCTGAGCGTGACGCTTGGTGACGACGAATATTTTGTTCTGGGTGATAATCGCGGTGCAAGCAGTGATTCGCGCGTATGGGGAGTGCTCAACAAGAAGTTTATTGTTGGTCGTTCATGGTTGCGTGCGTTGCCCGTGGATCGATTCGGCGTGTTTCATGCACCGGCATACGATCCTATGGTCGCATTATAACGAGACTTTATTATTTTATTTTTCACCTACGCCTATGGGACGCCCGCCAAAGAAACTGGTTCCTGAAGTTAAAAAGTTGAAACTGGACGAGATTTTTCAAGCTTCTCGTGGCACCAAAGATATTTTGCCCAACGAGCAGCCGGTCTGGCAAAAAGTCTATCACGTGGCAGATCATTTGTTTGATTCGTATGGATTTCGCCGGATTGATGTGCCGATGTTTGAAGACACTGCGCTCTACGAGCGAGGTGTTGGCGGCGAAACAGATGTGGTTCAAAAAGAAATGTACACCTTCAAGGATCGCTCAGGCCGCAGCATTACGCTCCGTCCGGAGGCGACTGCGGGAATTGTGCGTGCCTATATTGAAAACGGCATGAGCCACTTGTCGCGCCCGCTAAAACTGTTCACTACCGGACCGATGTTTCGCTACGAGCGTCCGCAAGCCGGCCGCATGCGCCAATTTCACCAGCTCAATGCCGAAGTGATCGGCGAGCAGGATGCGGTGATTGATGCACAGGTGATTCAGCTTGGCTGGAATATTATTCGCGAGCTGGGCATCAACAACGTATCGGTGCACATCAACAGCATCGGTTGTCGCGTCTGTCGCGGTGATTTCAAGGAAAAGCTGGTGGAATATTACGAGTCCAAAAAGGCAAAACTTTGCATTGATTGTAAGCGTCGCCTTCAGACAAACCCGATGCGCATCATGGATTGCAAAGAAGAAAAGTGTCAACGCTTGTCAGTCGGTGCGCCACAAATGATCGATAATCTCTGTCCCGACTGTCACGCACACTTCAAGTTGGTGTTGGAATATCTTGACGAATTGCAGTTGGGCTACACCTTGAACCCTCGCCTAGTGCGCGGTCTCGATTATTACACCAAGACGGTGTTTGAGTTTGTTCCAAATACGCCTGATGCTGCCCAGTCGTCTCTGGGTGGCGGTGGCCGCTACGATGATTTGGTTGAATTGCTCGGTGGCAAGAAGCCAACTCCGGCATGTGGATTTGCGCTTGGCGTGGAACGATTGGTTATGATGATGCTTGAGCAAAATCCTGAGGTTGGCACATCAGAGCGCAATTATGACATCTTTATTGTTCAACTCGGCGATCTTGCACGCAAGAAGTCGTTGCAGGTGTTTGAGCAGTTGCGCGCGTCCGGTTTGAAAATTGCTGAATCATTCAGCAAAGGTAGCGTGAAGTCTCAACTCAAGCGCGCTGATCGTCTGAAAGTTGATCTGACATTGATTTTGGGTCAAAAAGAAGCCATCGACAGCACGGTATTGTTTCGCGATATGGAAAGCGGCGTGCAAGAAGTGGTGAGCTTTGAAAATGTCGTCAAAGAAGCAAAGAAGCGTCTGACTGCCAAGCGTCAACGCTCGGATCTCAAATAGCCGGCCATGGATTGTGTATTTTGCAAAATTGCAGCAAAGGAAATTCCGGCCACGCTCGTGCTCGACACAGACGAGCTGGTCGCATTTCCTGACTTGCACCCCAAGGCTGCGGTGCATGTGCTGATTGTGCCCAAGCGACACATTGCGTCAGTGCAGCATGCTCAGCCTGAGGATCGAGCATTGCTCGGTGCGCTGTTGCTGGCAGCTCGCGAGGTGGCGGCTGCGCAGGGAGTTGCTGATGGCTATCGACTGGTGGTAAACGTCGGTAAAAAGGCGGGACAAACCATTGATCATCTCCATGTGCACCTGATGGCCGGCAAGGATTTGCGGTCGGTGACCGCGTAGACCTTGCGTAGCTGTGGATTCCGTGATATATTTTTTTTATTCAATCTCATCTAATCAAAGGATTTTTCCATGTCGAATGAAGTGGACGTCAAGAAAAAGGAAGTCGAGTCGTTTGAAAATCTGTTCCGCCGCTTTGGAAAGCGTGTGCAGGAAAGCGGATTGTTGATCCGTGCGCGTAAAATTCGCTTTTTTGAGCCGGAAAAAAACAAGCGCGCAGTGAAAGAAAGCGCGCTGCGACGCAAGGAAATCCGCGAGCACAAAGAATTTTTGCGCAAAACTGGTCGTTTGGTTAAATAGTGATCGCTCACATATCATATGGCAACGCCAAATTCGCAATTTGATTTCTCTCAATCTGAGCAACGTGGCGCCGCACAGGCGGGTGCCCCTGCTGATTTGCCTACTGAGCGCGGTCTTGCGGAAGAAATTCCTGCTATGGAGGAGCCAGCTGGCGAAGCTCTTGATAAAGCTCTTCAGGAAGAGCTGGAAAGCTTTAACTCTCCCTCCACAAAACGCAACCCTCTGGTGACGCGTTTCATTTTTTTGGGTATCGGCCTTGCGCTGGTGGCTGTGCTTGTTGTTGGCGCCTATCTTGCATATAACCGCTACGTCAAGAACTCTGCGAGCGTCCAGACGGTGAAAAATGCTGTCCAGGATGTGACGCAAAATCCAAACGCAGATGACGATCATGATGGTTTGACCAATAAAGAGGAAGCGGACAATAAAACTGACGCCCAAAACCCAGATACTGATGCTGACGATCTCAAAGATGGAATTGAGGTGCATACCTATCATTCCAATCCAACAAAACCCGATACAGATGGCGACGGCTATAGCGATGGCCAAGAGGTGGTCAACGGATTCAACCCGATTGGTGCTGGTAAGCTTCGCAACTAAACTAATCGATTTCGCGTTATGCCTCAATTTCAGGTTTCTTGCTCACTCGAAACCGATTCGCCAGCCGATCAGCAGATGCTTGAAGAGCTTGGGATTTCCCAGGCTCTTCTTGATCGAGTGGCGCGTGCGGTCTGCGATGGCGTGAGGGCGCTGCAGCCAGACGCGCCGGAAGTTCGCGGTTTTGATATTTCCGTTGCCTGTATTTCTGACGAACGCATGCGCGAACTCAACAGCCAGTATCGCGCAAAAGATAAAACAACCGACGTGTTGTCGTTTGGATTTTTCCCCAGCATGGAAGATGCGGGCGTCCAGGCCGGTGAATTGGTGATAAGTCTTGGTCAGGTCCGCGCTCAGGCTGAGGAATATCACCATTCGGCGCGATTTGAATGGCTGTTTTTGTTTGTTCATGGCATACTGCACTTGTTTGGATACACAGATGATACCGATGAGACGCGCGAGCACATGGAGCGCCTGGGGCATGAATTTTTGACGCAATTAGGACTGGGAGAAGATCGTGTTTAATATCAAAAAGTTTTTTCGGAGTTTTGTGTATGCGTTTCGTGGCTTGCGATACGCGTTGAGGCGCGAGCAAAATTTTCAAGTTCATTTTGTGGCTGCGGGCCTCCTCGGGTTGCTCATGTGGTATTTTCATCTGCGGACGCTGGAAGTGGTGGCGCTGGTGTTGTGCGTGATTATTGTAATGGTGCTCGAACTTATCAACACCGTGTTTGAAAAAATGGTTGATTTGCTCAAGCCGCGGATTCATCCCTATGCCGAAGTGATCAAGGATATGATGGCTGCGACTGTGTTGGTGGCAAGTATTGGCGCGTTAATTATCGGGGTTATCATATTTTTCCCCTATATCAGTCAGTTTGTCGCAAAATAAATTCCAAGGTATACTACGAAAGTATTTTAGGAAATCAACAAGGTGGGAATCATGGCAAAAAAACAAGATATCATCGTCGGCCTCGATATTGGTTCAACTCTGGTGCGCACGATTGTCGGACAGATTCGCGCAGAAGATGAGAAGCCGCATATTATCGGGATGGGTGTGGCGCCGTCGTCCGGAATTCGACGCGGTGTGGTGGTGGATGTAGATGAGACAGTGAGCTCGATTTCGGCCTCGCTCGAAGAAGCTGAGCGCATTACAGGCATTCCAGTGGAGCGCGTGACGTTGAGCGTGGGCGGAAGCCATATTGCCTCGCAGCGTAGTCGTGGAGTGATTGCGGTGTCGCGCGCCGATGGCGAGATTGCACCGGATGATGTGGCGCGGGTGATTGATGCTGCTCAGGCCGTGCATGTGCCAACCAATCGGGAGATTTTGCATGTGATTCCGCGACATTTTACGGTAGATGACCAGCAGGGTATTAAAGATCCAGTCGGCATGACCGGCATTCGCTTGGAAGTTGAGGCAAATATTATCGAGGGCTCGACTGCAGCGATTAAAAATTTGACCAAATGCATTTACCGCACCGGACTTGAGATTGATGAGCTGGTGTTGGCCCCGCTGGCTGCCAGCACGTCTGTCCTGACCAAGCGTCAAAAAGAGCTTGGTGTGGCGCTGGTGGATATTGGTGGCGGCACGACAGGCGTGTCTGTGTTTGTGGATGGAGATTTGATGCATGTGGCCGTGCTGCCGATCGGCAGCGAGCATGTGACCAATGATATTGCGATCGGGTTACGCACTTCAATCGATGTGGCGGAAAAAGTGAAGCTGGATTATGGTTGCTGCACGCCGGACGAGGTAGATGAAGCTGAAATGATTGATCTTGCAAAAATTCACCACCGAGAAGAAGAAAAAATCTCTCGTCGCGAGGTGGCTGAGATTATTCAGGCCCGTTTTTCGGAGATTTTTGAGCTGGTGGATCGCGAATTGCAAAAGGTGCAGGTGAGTGGCTTGTTGCCGGCCGGTATTGTGCTCACTGGAGGCGGTTCCAAGATTTCCGGCCTGGTGGATGTTGCCAAACATCAGCTGCGATTGCCGGCACAAGTTGGTTTTCCGCTCGATTTGCCCGTGTCAGTGCGAAAAATTGATGACCCGTCATTTGCAACTGCAGCTGGATTGGTTCTGTGGGCTGCGGATCCGCGGGTTCGGATCGGGGATTATGCGACGACGCATGCGATGACGCCACGCAAGGGCGGAAAAGTGATCGGATCGAGCGTCGGAAAAATGAAAAAATGGTTCAAGGCGTTCATGCCGTGATCAGTTGTCTTTGATACGCGCGACTGTTGATAAAAAAATACCCACACGGGTATTTTTTTCTTGCATCTGATGGTGCGCGCGTGGTATAATTTTTTTACAAATTCGCTGTGAATACATTTTGTTCTCATTCTGAACAAGCAAATTGAACTGTTCGCACTGAGCGCGCAAAAACCACCCCTCCAAATTTTATTTAGTTCATAATTTTTCAAAACCATATGGAAGTGAAACCCGATCTCCAGACATTTGCAAAAATAAAAGTCATTGGTTGTGGTGGCGGCGGCGGTTCGGTGATCAATCGTATGGCAATGTCCTCGATTCAGGGCGTTGAGCTGATTGCGGTCAATACCGATGCCCAGGCATTGCATCATTCTGATGCTCAGCACAAAATTCATATTGGCAAAAATACCACCAAAGGTCTTGGCGCTGGCATGAATCCGGAAGTCGGCCGTGCGGCCGCTGAAGAAAGTGCAGAAGAACTCGCGCAAGCGATCGCAGGCGCGGACATGGTGTTTATCACCTGCGGTCTTGGCGGCGGTACGGGTACAGGTTCGGCTCCGGTGGTTGCTGAATTGGCAAAAGAAGCCGGCGCACTCACGGTGGGCGTGGTTACTAAGCCATTTTCGTTTGAAGGTACGCAGCGCCGTAGCATTGCTGAGGCCGGTTTTCAGGAATTGCAGTCCAAGGTTGATACGCTCATCAGCATCCCAAATGATCGCTTGTTGCAAATTATTGATAAAAAAACCTCGCTGATTGATGCATTTTCGATTGTCGATGATGTGCTGCGTCAAGCTGTGCAAGGTATTTCGGATTTGATTACAGTGCCGGGTATCGTCAATGTGGACTTTGCTGATGTGAAAGCAATCATGAGCGAACGTGGTGCGGCTTTGATGGGCATGGGTATGGGAAGCGGCGAAAATCGTGCGGTGCAGGCGGCGAAAGAATCTATCGAAAGCCCGCTGCTCGAAATGTCGATCGCAGGCGCCCGCGGCATTTTGTTCACCATTACGGGTGATAGTGATCTGACTATGGTGGAAATCGAAGAAGCTGCTCGCGTGATTACTGAATCGGCTGATCCGGATTGCAAAGTTATTTTTGGTGCGATTGTGGATGAGCGCATGCAGGGCAATGTCAAAGTTACGGTTATCGGTACGGGATTTGATCGCGCAGGTGCCCAAAAAGAAGGTGTGTCATCAGGCAAATATATGCAGGGTATGGGAAGTAGTTTCGGTGCTCCTGCGGTGCAGCGCGCGAAGCCTGGCATGATGGGCATGAGTCAAATTCCTGCCGGCGTCGATCGACTCCGCAAACCTGCGTTGTCTTCTGAGTCCGGTTTGTTTAAGCCAAAGACGATTCAACATATGTCGCCTGTAGCTCCTGCGCAAGAGCAACCTGCGCGCGCAGAGTTTTTGACCTCGCGCCAGCAGCCGGCGTCGGTCGGCATGGGTGGTGGATTTGGCAGCTCAAGCGGTAGCGGCATGGGATCTTCTTCTGCGCCAAGTAAAAAAGAAGCCGAAGATGAGCTGGATATCCCTGCGTTTATCCGAAGAAAGATGCGATAGCTTGTAGATTCGCGCGAAAGAAAAACCGACCTTAGCATGAGGTCGGTTTTTTGATGTGGATTTTAACAAAATTTCATGATTTTTTTCGAAAAATTTTAACTGCGGCGCGTATGATGGGTGCATGAGCGATCGAGGTGATGGTGCGGAGGTTGGGCACGGGAAAATTCGAAATTTATCGATTATCTATCTGGCGATGGGCGGGTTTTTGTGTGGGGTTGGGGGCGGGGAATATCTCGCGAGTCATGGAACGGTGCTTGTCGTGGTGAGAATTTTTGCCTTTGCGCCAGTTGTCATGGGAGTGCTGTGGATGTGGCGCGGTCGGCGCGGTGCGTTGGCTGTGCTGGTGTTTTTTATAGCGGCGTGCGTGGGGGGTGTTGTGTACGGTCATGATCTGGTGGCGCGGATTGAAGCGCGGCTGATTGCCGAGCGTTTGGTTGCATTAAAGCAGCGCACACTGATCGAGGGCGTGCTTGCCTCGAGTCCAAAAGCGCAGGCGTCGGGTATGGTGCAATACGTGATCGCGCGGCCGAAGATAAACGACCAGAGGTTGGATGGCGATGTGCAGCTGATGGTAATGCGTGGACAAGCGGCGCGCGCGGGTGATCTGGTGCGAGTGCGCGCGACGTTGCAAGTGCCCAAAAACACAGACTCCTTTCCTACATATCGCACGTATCTCGAAACGCAAGACATTTTTTTGGTCGCGCGAGCTGCACAATCTGAACCGCTTGAAGTGGTGCGTGCGGCGCCCTGGTGGTCGTGGCGGCGGGAGATTGAGATGCTTAATCAATCGTTGATGCGCATCATTCAGCGTGCGCTTCCGGAGCCGCACGCGCAGTTTTTGGCGGCGATGCTGATCGGTGCGCGCGATGCATTGCCGCAATCACTCACGGATGATTTTCGACGCACTGGCCTGACGCACATTATCGCGGTGTCGGGATTCAACATTACGATCGTGGTGCAAGCCGCGGAATTTGTGGTGCGTCGTGTCATGAAGCGTGCGCACGGATTTTGGTTGTTGTGCGGGTGTGTGATGGTATTCGTGGTACTCACGGGCGCGCAAGCGTCGGTCATGCGTGCGGGGCTGATGGCATTGTTGACGCTCGTGGCTGCCCGACTCGGACGACGCACGCAAGCCATTCGAAGCTTGTTGATGGTGGGGTGCGCACTGGTTGCGATGCGCCCGTTGATGCTGCTCCATGATATCGGATTTCAACTGTCATTTGCGGCGACCGCCGGCGTGATGTTGATTCCGGATTCGCTCGAGCGGGTGATGCGTTGGATTCCGGAGCGCTGGGGGTTGCGCGAAACACTGACGCTTTTTTGCGCTGCGCAAGTAGCCACGCTGCCGATTTCATTATTCCACTTTGGCGGAATCTCTCTTGTTGCGCCGGTTGCCAATGTGCTTGCGTTGCCGTTGATTCCGATCATTATGCTGTGTGGCGGGGTGTTGCTTGGTGTGGGCGCGATCACGCCGGTGCTGGGACAAGCGGTAGGTGGAGTCACGTGGGTACTGCTCGAACTCGAATTGCGACTCATTGATTTGTGTGCGCATGCGCCGGGTGCGTTTGTGGTAACGAAAACAATTTCAGCCACTGCGCTCGCAGCCTGGTATGCGCTTGTCGGCAGTGCGATTTTCTTTTACCAGCGGCGAAAGGAAAAACCATATGACTAAATTGAAGCGGAGTATTATCGCGGCACTTTTTTTGGCAAACCTTGGCATGTGGTCGATACTTGTGCAAATTCCTCAACACACGCGCGTGACGGCGCTTGATGTTGGGCAGGGCGATGCGATACTAATTCAGACGCCGCAGGCGCAGCACATCCTCATCGACGGCGGTCCGGATGCGTCGGTGCTTGCGGGTCTTGGCCGACATCTGCCGTTTTTTGTGCGCACGCTTGATCTGATCGTAGTTACTCATCCACATGCAGATCATTTTGCCGGGCTGATTGATGTGCTACGGCGGTATCGGGTGGAGAGGATGTTGATGACCGACGTGGAGTCGGATTCGAAATTATATCAGCAACTTGTAGACGAAATCGAGCGCCAGCACATTGCCGTACTGCGGCCGCATCTCGGAGAGCGATTTTATTTTTCGTCCGCGCGTCCTGACGTAGGTCTGACCGTGCTGTATCCATTCGGTGAATTCGCGAACAACAAACAAACAAATCTCAACAATGCATCCATTGTGCTCGCGCTTCATGATGAACGGGATGTGTTGTTCGCCGGCGATGCAGAAAAAGAAGTGGAGCAGCGATTGCTTGCAGCTGGGCTGGTGTGGCATGCAGATATTCTCAAAGTGGGGCACCATGGGAGTAGCACCTCAAGCACGCAAGCATTTCTTGATCACGTGCGGCCGGCGATTGCCGCGATCTCGGTCGGCGCGCACAACAAATACCACCACCCGTCGCCGGATATTGTGAAGCGTCTGGAACAGGCGGGAGCTGAGGTGCGGCGGACTGATCAGCGAGGCGATATTTCGCTTGAGTTGGCGCGGCCGCCCTGATATAGTACACAGGTATGAAAATTCTCTTGGCGACTGAAGATTACTGGCCAAATCAGGATGGAGGCGCATTATTTGAGCGTCGGTTGGTGTTGGATATGCTCAAAAAAGGACACGAGGTGCGCGTGATCGCACCGGCCATGGATGCCAACGGATTTGCGCTTGAGCGCGATGGCGGGTCGTTGATTTGGCGCTTACCTTCCGTCACATTGTGGCTGAATAAAAAATATCGAATCTCTTGGTGGCCGTTTGGATTTGTCTCGCGATGCCTAGATGAATTCAAGCCTGATGTGGTACATGTGCACAATTCTGCATTCATTGGATTTGCGGCAGTGTTTGGTGCGCGCAAGCGCGGGATTCCGGTGATCGCGACCAATCATTTTATGCCGGAAAATTTGTTTTCTGCCATGAAGCGGCCGCGCGTGCAAGAATTTTTTAACAACACAACCGGCGCACTGGTCTGGAAATTGCTTGCCTGGTTTCACAACAAAGCAACGGCTGTGACATCACCTACGCAAACGGCGGTGGATTTGCTCGTGCAGGCCGGTGTCCGCAAGCCAACCTATCCGATTTCAAACGGGGTAGATGTTCGCCGATTTGTGCCGCCTGCATCGCATGAGGTGAAACGTGCGTTGATGCTTCAGCGAGGTTTGTCGCCTGATGTGCCGATTGTGTTGTATGCGGGAAGATTGGATCCGGAAAAGCGACTTGATATCCTCATTGCAGCACTTCCTGAGGTGCTGGCAAAAAATCCGGTTCAATTGGTGTTTGCGGGAGCTGGTGTCGCACAACCATCACTCGAAGACCAAGCGCGCCAGCTGGGTGTTTTGGATCGTGTGCATTTTTTGGGGCGAGTGCCGGATGAGCAGTGGGTGCAGACCTATCAAAGCGCAGATATATTCGCTATGCCTTCGCCGGCCGAATTGCAAAGTATTGTGACCCTTGAAGCGCTGGCATGCGGATTGCCGGTAGTTGCGACACGCGTGGCGGCATTGCCGGAGATTGTGCACGAAGGCGAAAATGGGTTTTTGTTTGAGCGCGGAGATGCGCATGGCATGGCGCAAGCGATCAGTAAGCTTGCGCAAGATGCGGATCTGCGACGCGTCTTCGGTGCGAAAAGTCATGAGCTCAGCCGGGCGCACGATCAAGATAAAGTTTTTGCTCAATTCGACGATCTTTTTCACAAATATAAACGTCCCCAATGAATATAGGTTTTTTTTCCGACACGTTTCATCCCCAGATCAACGGCGTGGTGCTTTCCATTGATCTCTTTCGTGCCGAGCTCGAGCGACGCGGACACAAAGTGTACGTGTTTGCGCCTTCGTTTAAAAAAGGTGATGATGATACGCTGGGTATTTCGCCGCACCTTTGGGGCAAGCTTGAGCATGGCGATGATGACGAGCGCGTGTTTCGTTTTCGCTCGATGACGTCGGTGTTTGTGAAAGAATATCCGCTTGCGATTCCGGTTTCATTTCGTACTACAGTCGAGCTGTCAAAACTCGATTTGGATATTATTCACTCGCACGACCCGTTCAACTTGGGTGTGTTTGCCGATCTTGTGTCGTACTCAAAAAACATTCCACTCGTGCATACATTTCACACGCTGTATGCGGATTATGTGCATTATGTCCTCGGCCGCAATTTTACAGTGACAAAAAAACTTGCCGAGCGACTGAGCGCGGCGTATTGCAACCGGTGCGACCATATCATCGCGCCGTCGCAGAAACTTCTCACGTTGCTTGAGGAATATGGTGTGACCAAGCCGCTCAGTGTGGTGCCGACCGGAATTGATTTGTCTTCATTTTTGCATGTTGCCAAAGGCGTGTTTCGTCAGAAATACGGCATTGCGCCGCACGAAAAATTTGCGTTGTTCGTGGGGCGAATCGGCAAAGAAAAAAATACCGAATTTTTGATTCGCGCACAAGCAGTGCTGTCTCAAGCGTCGCGTGATTATCGGCTGGTGATTATTGGCGACGGCGTTGAGCGTGAACATCTCGCAAAACAAGTGGATGAGCTTGGCTTGGGAGACCGCGTCATGTTTACCGGTTATCTCCCGCGTCCTCAGGTCCTCGAAGCGTATGCGGATTGCGATGTGTTTGCGTTTGCGTCCCAGACCGATACCCAGGGTATGGTGTTGCTCGAAGCAGCAGCCTCTGGCAAGCCGATCGTGATGGTTTCCGATCCGGGCCTGACTGATCTGGTCAAAGACGGCGAGACCGGATTTGTGACGCGCCCAGATGAACAAGAATTTGCGGCGAAAGTCCGCGAAATTTATGAAAATCCGCAGCTCGCGCACGAGATGGGTGAGCGCATGCGTGAACTCATTAAGCCGTATTCGATCGAGCGCCAGACGGATCGGTTGGAGGAGCTGTACAAAAATCTCATCCAAGCGCACACCTCAGCCAATTGGCGCGAAAAATTTTGGCGCGAACTCAAGCAGGAAATTCCGCTGGAAAAATTTCGCAAATTCCCGCTCAAGCTCACGCGTCTTCTGCGGCCGGATGCCGATGATGATAAGGATTGATCTCTCGCAGTCGCCCGTGTTAGCATAAGGTATATTATTAAATGTTATGTATGCAAGAATATAAAGGTCTTCAAGAGCGCACGCTCGTAGTGATCAAGCCCGATGGCGTCAAGCGCGCGCTGATTGGTGAAATCTTGGCTCGCTTTGAAAAAGCCGGCCTCAAAATCGTTGGCCTCAAAATGATCGAGGTCTCACGCGATTTCGCTCGCCGTCATTATCCTGGTACCGAAGAATGGATCACGGGCATGGGCAAAAAGACGCTTGAGAATTATGCAAAATACGGCATTGATCCGGTGAAAGAACTCGGCACTGATGACCCACGCAAGATCGGTGATATGATTTATGATTGGAATGTGGACTCGTTTACATCAGGTCCGGTGGTCGCAGTCGCGCTTGAAGGCAATCACTCTGTGGACAACGTGCGCATGATGATCGGTAGCACGCTGCCGGTGTTCGCGTTGCCCGGCACTATCCGCGGTGATTATTCCTCAGACTCCGCAGCTCTTGCCAACAAAGAAAAGCGTGCCATCAAAAACGTGGTGCACGCGTCAGGCGAGCTCGACGAAGCCGCACGTGAAATCGATTATTGGTTTGGTCCGGAAGACATGCATCCATACAGGCGTGCGGATGAAGAAGTCATGTACGGAAAGAACTAGATCCGTCTGTTCGCAGAATTGAGAAAACCGCCCGGGTCTTGCATTCCGAGGCGGTTTTTGCTATATTCGTTCCATATGAATCCACGCAATTCTTTCACTCTCATTTGCAGCACAACGATGGCGAAACGCATTCGCCCTTCCTTTGTGCTCGGCGGCATATCCGCAGCCGGCTTGTGAGAAGATAGATAAGTTTGCAGACACCCCCTCGAACTTGATTACCTTCCCGCAAGCCTCGGCCGAGCGGGAAGTTTTCGTTTTAGAAGGAGGGAGTGGAAAATGAGTGGTGATTGTTATAGCGAATATGTAGACGATGTGTGGCAAATGGTAACAAGTCCTGGACACGAAAAGTTGAGTGCAAGCGAGTTGCTCATAACCATCATTATGTTCTTGCATAAAAACAAGTTGGCCCATGATGTTGTGGGAATTTTCGGAGAGCTTGAAGTTCGCGATTTTAATTCGCTACTTGATCGCGGAGAATTCATTGGCCGCCTTGCGCGTATTATCAACGTGGGCATGGCGCAGGGGGTGGAAACTTGGGTTCTCCATGAAATGATTTGGGAAGAGCTAAGGAAGAAAAAGTTTAGCCTCTCTGGTGATCCCCTGGTTCTCGTTGCGCAAATATTTGCCCATTTGCCGACTGCTCTTGTGTTTGAATCATCTCAACAGGAGCAGGCATATCATCCCATGCAATACATCGAGCGGATTATTCGGAAGTTCCTCCAGATGGAATGCTACGAAAACCGCGAGCACGTCCTATCACTCTTTGATACTGTGGCAACAAAATAAGAGCTTGCTGTTTGCAAACAGCAAGCTCTCTCTTTTTTATCGCAATTTTTGAATCTTTGTGCTATCCTTAGACTTGTTTGAACTCAGTTCGCATGCATTTGGTGCACAAAAACCACGTTTTGCCGTCAGTTGTTGTCTTTTGCAAATTCACTTTCCAAGTACGACGAGAAGCGCGGTTGGAGTGACTTCGCTTATTGCCGGTTTCGGTCTTTTTGCCACAAAGGTCGCAGCTGTGTGCCATAGGGGTGAGTGATCTTATATAGAAATTCTTATGTAGAATACGTCATGTTTGATCTGTTGTCAACAAATCCGCTTCAATTTGTCATGCTGGTCGTTGCCATGCTGTTTTCGCTCGCATTTCATGAGTTTAGCCACGCCTGGGCGGCGACCTCGCTTGGGGATGACACGCCGCGCGATCGCGGCCGTCTAACTATCAATCCATTGGCTCATATCGACCTGTTTGGTTTGCTGCTTTTTTTGACCATCGGATTCGGGTGGGGTAGACCGGTGCCGTTTAACCCCGATAATCTGAAGTATCGCAAATGGGGATCGGCGCTTGTCGGGCTTGCTGGTCCAGCAGCCAATTTTACGCTCGCGTTTGTGTGTGCGCTTGTGTTGAAATTTGCCCTGGCGCAAGGTCAGATCGATGCCGGCAACGCGGCAGTGCAATTTTTTGCTGATGTGGTACTCATCAATGCACTGTGGGGCGTGTTCAATTTGATCCCTATTCCGCCACTCGATGGATCGAAGTTTTTCCTGTCGCTGCTGCCCGAATCCTGGGAAGATATGAAAATTCAATATGAACGAATTGGCCCGTTTGTGCTATTATTACTATTGATTCTGGATCGCACGAGCGGAATTGGTTTCTTCGATGCAGGCTTTGGCTTTGTGCTTCAGGCGGTCAATGTATTTATCGCAAAATAAACAGAGCTCTCTATGAAAAAAAGTTCATTGCTCGCGTTTCTTGGATTTTTATCCGCGTCTGTTGCGACCGGAATCATTGGATCACTATTCAGTGTGTCTGAAATTCCGACCTGGTATATGTCATTGTTAAAGCCGCCGCTCAACCCACCCAACTGGATTTTTGGGCCGGTGTGGACGACGCTCTATGTATTAATGGCCGTGGCGGCGTTGTTGGTCTGGAGAGTTGGCGTGCAGACTTCATCGCGTACAGCTGATGTGCGCACCGCACTTTGGATATTTTTTGTTCAGTTAGCGCTCAATACTAGCTGGTCGGTTGTATTTTTTGGAGCGCACAGCCCACTTGGCGCTTTGTTTATTATTATTGCAATGGCAGCTGCGATCTATTGGACAACAGTGCTTTTTGCTCGACTTTCTTGGCGCGCCGCTTTGCTCCTCGTGCCGTACCTTTGTTGGGTCTTGTTTGCGTCGTATTTGAATTTGGGCATTTGGTGGTTGAATTAAGTCCTCTAAAGGAGTATAGTGCCTCGGTAATAGGAGGGTTCTTCATGAGTATGGTGATAACCGTTCTTGGTTCGGGCACCTGTGTGCCTACTGTGCCATCTCTGGGACACCGGCATCCGCCGGGGTTTTTGGTGCGGTATGGCAACGCAAGTATGCTGCTTTTCGAATGCAGTCAGGGCATCTATGATCGCCTTGAACAGATAGATGTGAACCCGGTGGATGTGACGCAGATTGCGATTTCTCATGCGCATCCGGATCATTATGCATTCCCGCATTTTCTGCTCGCGATTAAGGTGAAGCCTTTTTGGGTCGCAGGTCAGGCGGCGAGTCGAGGGATTCGAGTGTATTGTCCGGATCAGATTCGGTCGTCATTTCTGGCATTGTGGAATGCACATTTTCCCGAGTCGCAAGAAGCATTGCGGCCCATGTTGGCCGGATACGGGGCGAGTGTGGGTTGGCCAAATCTGTCCTTTTTTGCCACTGATCAGGATCGCGACACGCGTGTGTTTGATCTGGATGAAGGCGCGTTGTTGCAGACATTTCAGGCTTATCACGGATTTGGTAAAACACCCGCACTGTGTTTTCGCCTCATGGTTGATCGAAAAGTCATTGCGTTTTCCGGAGATACGGGTGATTGTGCTGGCGTGCGAGCAGCAGCGGCTGATGCAGATCTTTTTATCTGCGAATGCAGCGCGCGTGTTGGTGACGATGAGGCGCCTCGTGTCTACGGACATCTCAATCCGCGTGTCATGGGGGATATTGCTCGAGCGGCGCGGGTAAAGCGCCTGGTGGTGTTTCATCACTCGGGTCTTGATTCAAGCGCAGATATCGAGCGCGAATGCCGCCGTGCTGGGTTTCGGGGCGAATTCCAGATGGCAAGCGATTTTCTCGAACTGAAAGTGTGAGTGCGCATCATGTCTTCAGGAGAAAAATGGCCGCTGACTGCGTGGATAAGGCAATTGCGCGTGATGGCAGATCAAAATAAAGTGATTTATGAGCCGGTTGATTTGCTTCAAAAGAAGACGGGTCGTTCTCGTTCGGGCGTGATTCATCTGCTCCTACGACTCGAAAAGCGGGGCTGGATCAGAAAAGTTCGCGTCGAGCGGGGAGCCGGCATTGCCAGTATCCAATTATTATAGGTGCTCAGAACTCCTTTTCGAAGGAGTTTTTTATTTGTGTTGACAACGATTCCGGACTTTGATACTGTGTCTGTATCGCGTTTTATTTAATCAACGTTTTTATTGGTATGCCTACGATCAATCAGCTCGTCCGAAAAGGAAGAACAAAATTCAAGAATAAATCCAAATCTCCTGCATTGCAGAAGGCGTTCAACTCGTTGACCAGTCGTCCGTCTCGCGCTAAAAAAGGTGCGCCATTCCGTCGCGGCGTGTGCGTCAAAGTTGGTACCATGGCTCCAAAAAAGCCAAACTCAGCATTGCGTAAATTCGCTCGCGTTCGATTGACCAACGGTATGGAAATTACTGCTTATATTCCGGGCGAAGGTCACAACTTGCAAGAACACTCCGTTGTCCTCGTTCGCGGTGGACGCGTGAAAGACTTGCCAGGTGTGAAATATCACATCGTTCGCGGCACGCTCGATACTGCCGGCGTTGCAAATCGTCGCCAGAGCCGCAGCAAATACGGAGCAAAAACTCCTCAAGCAACTGACAAAGCATAATTTATTTTACTCATTACTATCACGCCATGTCACGCAGAGCACGCGCTACAAAAAGAGAAATCGCACCCGACCCTCGCTTCGGCAATTTGCTCGTTGCGAAATTCATCAACCACTTGATGCAGCGCGGCAAGAAAACAGTTGCCCGCAAAATCATGTACAACGCGCTTGATGCGATTCAGAAGCAAACCAGCAAAGATCCGATGCGCGTGTTTGACGCAGCGATGCGCAACGCTTCTCCGATGGTAGAAATCAAGGCAAAGCGTATCGGCGGTGCCAACTACCAGATTCCGGTTGAAGTTCGTGGCGGTCGTCGCGAAGCGCTCGCAATGCGATGGATTATCGGCGCAGCAAAATCTCGCAAAGGTCTGCCTATGGAAAAGAAGCTTGCACAAGAATTTCTTGATGCGGCCAACAACACCGGCACCGCAATCAAAAAGAAACAAGACACGCATCGTATGGCAGAATCAAACAAAGCATTCGCACACTACGCATAACATATGGGATCGGGATTTTACGCTCATCCACATATGGCGCATGCGATCGGTTCCGCAAGTGGCTCGGCTGGTGATCTAGCCGGGCTGTTTGTCGGATTATCATTTTTTGCGTTCATGGCAGTGATGGCCTTATTCTCGATTGGGGCGCTGATCTTGTGGATTTGGGCCATTATCGACTGTCTGACTCGCACTTCACTCAAGACTGAAGAAAAAATTCTCTGGATTCTTGTTCTTCTGTTTACTCATTGGATTGGCGCAATTGTGTATTATTTTGTAGTAAAACGTCCGCAAGACAGTTTGAAGAATTAATTTACTTGTATGGAAAAAACTCTCGCCTCGCTCCTCAACGTCCGTAACATTGGAATCATCGCACACATCGATGCCGGGAAGACAACCGTCACCGAGCGTATTTTGTATCACACTGGCGTCACGCACAAAATCGGTGAGGTGCACGAAGGTGAAGCAACCATGGACTTCATGGAGCAAGAGCGCGAGCGCGGCATTACTATTACAGCCGCTGCGACAACTTGTTTCTGGAAAGATCACCAGATCAACATTGTCGACACGCCTGGTCACGTGGATTTTACGGTGGAAGTCGAACGTTCGTTGCGCGTCCTTGATGGTGCGTGCGTGGTGTTTGACGGCAAAATGGGCGTTGAGCCCCAGTCGGAAACTGTGTGGCATCAAGCAGACAAATATCATGTGCCGCGCATGTGTTTTGCCAACAAGATCAACCTCGTGGGCGGTGATTTTTATGCAACGCTCGCTTCGATTCGTGAGCGCTTGAGCCCCAATGCATTCCCGATCGCGCTTCCGATCGGCGCTGAAAAAGACATTCAAGGCGTGGTTGATTTGGTGCACGAAGTTGGCTGGGTATATGCCAACGAAGAACATACGGAATGGAAGCAAGTCGAAGTGCCGGCTGACATGAAAGACAAGGTCAAAAAGTATCGCGACGAGCTTATTGAAAAAGTTGTTGAGTTTGATGATGCTGCGACGGAAACGTATCTCAACGGCGGTACTTTCACCGTTGATGAGCTGCGCGCATTGGTGCGCAAGGCGACGCTTTCCGGCCAATTTTTCCCAACAGTCGGTGGAGATGGCCGCACGGCGATGGTGCGTTTCGTGCTTGATTGTGTAGTGAACTACCTCCCAAGCCCGCTCGATAAACCATTGACGGAAGGTACTAATCCAAAAACCGGCGAAAAAGAAATCCGCAAGCCTGAATTCTCTGAGCCGTTCGCGGGTCTCGCGTTCAAAATCGTGAGCGATCCATTTATCGGCGTTTTGACCTTCGTGCGCGTGTATTCCGGCACATTGAAATCCGGTTCTTATATTTACAACTCCACCAAGCGAGTGAAAGAGCGCGTCGGTCGTATTGTTCGTCTCCACGCAAATCATCGCGAAGAAGTGGAAGAAATCACTGCCGGCAACATTGGCGCAGTGGTTGGCTTGAAAGAAACCGTCACTGGCGATACGCTCTGCGATGATGTGAAGCAAATCATTTTGGAAAAAATCGTATTTGCCGAGCCGGTTATTTCACTCGCAGTTGAGCCGAAGACAAAAGCTGACCAAGAAAAAATGGGCGTCGCCTTGCGCAAACTCGCAATGGAAGATCCGACATTTCACGTCAGCGGTAACGAAGAAACCGGACAGACGATTCTTGCCGGCATGGGTGAATTGCATTTGGAAATCATGGTGGACCGCATGTTCCGCGAATTCAAAGTGAGCGCCAACGTCGGTAATCCGCAAGTTGCGTACAAAGAATCCATTACTAAAACTGCCGAAGCTGAAGGCACGCACATCAAGCAAAGCGGTGGTCGCGGTCAGTACGGTCATTGTTGGTTGCGCGTAGAGCCAAACGAAAAAGGCAAGGGTTTTGAATTTATCAACGAAATTCGTGGCGGCGTGATTCCTCAAGAATACATCGCTCCGATTGGCAAGGGTGCTGAAGAGGCGTTGAAGACTGGCGTGATCGCCGGCTATCCAACTCTTGATGTGAAAGTGTTTGTCTACGACGGTTCCTACCACGATGTCGACTCGTCCGAAGCTGCGTTTACTATTGCCGGATCAAAGGCAGTCAAAGAAGCAGTTCGTCGCGCAGGTCCTGTGTTGCTTGAGCCGATCATGAAAGTGGAAGTCACCACTCCGGAGCAATTCATGGGTGATGTTGTCGGTGATCTCAACGCGAAGCGCGGTCAAATCGAAAACATGACTCAGCGCGGTATGGTCAAAGTGATTCAAGCTCTTGTTCCGCTGTCTTCCATGTTTGGATACGCAACCAACTTGCGCTCGATCTCACAAGGACGCGCAAACTACGCCATGGAATTTGCCGAGTACAAAGAAGTTCCTCGCAACGTACTCGAAAAGATCATTGGTGAAAAAGCAGAAGCTGGGAAAAAATAGTCCCAGATAGACAAAAATCCCCTCCAGGTCAGGAGGGGATTTTTTTGACTTTCTCGTAAGGTTGATGATAGGGTGGAGCGAGAGTAGGGCTTATCATTTATTCTTGATTCTCATGTCGCAATTTTTTTCAAAAATGAAAGATTTGGTAAAACGTGCACAAGGTACCTATATCATTGTCGAAGACGATGAGCCGACAATGGTGGTGTTGAGTTTTGAGCAATATGAAAAATTAATAAATAAAAAATCTTCTATCCAAATTGCTGGAAATATTCACGAAAGTATCGTTCGGAGAGCAAATGAGTCTTTTCAAAAGGCCACAAAGAAGCGCGCGCAAGAGCCGCTTGTCCAATTTCAAGACCTTGATATTGCCCAAAATCAAGTGACAGAGAGTGGTCAAAATTTGCCTCAGATAAGCGAAGAAGTGCCAGTCGAGCAGCAAGTGCAAGCGCCGATGATGCCCCTTATGGAATCCGCCCAGGAACGCCTGTTTTCTCCTGCAATTCCCGACCAAGAATTTTCCCCAGCCCCGAAGCAATAATCTCGTGTTTGGGGTATTGACAGCACATTTTAGATAGAGTATATTACACACAGCAATCAGCACTTTTTGTCCGTAATTTTTTATTTTATCCGAGAATTAATCGCATCAGGTGTATTCCACCGGATCGCAGGAGACAAAACAGAATGGCAAAATTTGAGCGAACAAAGCCACACGTAAACGTCGGCACCATCGGTCACGTCGACCACGGCAAGACTACCTTGACGGCTGCGATTACGACGTGTCTCGCCTCAAAGGGTCAAGCACAAGCTCGTAAGTTCGATGAAATCGACAACGCTCCAGAAGAGCGCGAGCGCGGTATTACGATTTCTACCTCACACGTAGAATACGAGTCAGACAAGCGTCACTACGCACACGTTGACTGCCCTGGTCACGCTGACTACATCAAAAACATGATCACTGGCGCTGCGCAGATGGATGGCGCAATCCTCGTGGTGAGCGCGGTTGATGGCGCAATGCCTCAGACCAAAGAGCACATCCTGCTTGCTCGTCAGGTGGGTGTTCCTACGATCGTTGTGTTTCTCAACAAAGTTGATATGGTTGACGATCCAGAGCTTCTGGACTTGGTGGAAGTCGAAATTCGCGATTTGTTGACCAAATACGAATTCGATGGAGAAAATGCAGCAGTTGTTCGCGGTTCAGCACTCAAGGCTCTCGAGTCTCAGGGTAATGGTCCGGACGCAGAATGCATTTTCAACTTGGTCAAAGCTCTTGACGAACGCATCCCTGAGCCAAAACGCGATGTAGAAAAGCCGTTCTTGATGCCGATCGAAGACATCTTCAGCATTGAAGGTCGCGGTACGGTCGTCACCGGAAGAATCGAGCGCGGTATGATCAAGATGAACGACGAAGTAGAAATCGTTGGTATTACTCCAACAGCGAAATCAACAGTGACTGGCATCGAAATGTTCAAGAAGCAGCTCGATGAAGGTCAAGCTGGTGACAACGCAGGTATCTTGCTTCGCGGTACGAAAAAAGAAGATGTTCAGCGCGGTCAAGTCTTGGCAAAGCCAGGCTCAATTCTTCCTCACAGTGTCTTTGAAGCAGAAGTCTACATCTTGAACAAAGATGAAGGTGGACGCCACACAGCATTCTTCAAGGGATACAAGCCACAGTTTTATATCCGCACCACAGATGTGACTGGATCAATCGAACTTCCAAAAGATACAGAAATGGTAATGCCTGGTGATACCGTTACCTTTACTGTAACTCTCGGTGCCCCTGTCGCTATGGAACAAGGTATGCGCTTCGCAATTCGCGAAGGTGGTCGTACAGTCGGCGCAGGTGTTGCAACTAAGATTGTGAAGTAGCTATCTAAGAGATCCTGCAGGACTTCGGTTCTGCAGGATCTCTTCGTGGAAATTTATTATTTAAGTATCAGCAGTTTTTGGAGTCATGGAAATGGATGCAAAGGAAGAAGTAAAATCTAGGATCCGAATCAAAATCAAGGCATATGATCACAAGATCGTGGATCAATCCGCGCATCAGATCGTAGAGTCTGCAAAGCGTTCCGGTGCCAGCATTCTGGGTCCAGTGCCACTTCCTACGGAGAAGTCAATCTATACGGTTATCCGCTCTCCGTTTATCGACAAGGATTCACGTGAGCAGTATGAGATGCGCATTCACAAGCGCTTGATTGATATCGTTTCCCCAACTCCTAAGACCATTGATGCACTTTCAACACTCAATCTCCCAGCTGGAGTTGATGTTGAAATCAAGATGTAGTGTGTGAAATTCTGGATCTGCTCGAGCCGAGCGTCCTCTTACTTTATTGAATTGTATGAAATTTATTCTTGGCAGAAAAATTGGAATGACACAGCTCTTTGATGAGCAAGAACGCGTCCAGCCGGTCACGATTGTTCAGGCTGGTCCGTGTGTGGTTACTCAGATCAAGTCCATTGAGAAAGACGCTTATCAGGCTGTTCAAGTTGGTTTTGATGAAAAAGCCACAAAAGAAGCAGGGGAGAAGAAGCAAATTCCTCTTCAGAAAAAGTTCCGAGTACTTAAAGAGTTCATGGCGAACAAAAAAGGTGAACAGCTTTCAGTTTCTTTGGGCGATACGCTTTCTGTTGAGCAGTTTCAGGTTCACGACATGATTGATGTTCGTGGTGTTACAAAAGGTAAGGGTTTTCAGGGCGTTGTGAAGCGTCACGATTTCGGCGGCGGTCCTCGAACTCACGGTCATCGTCACGAGCTTCGTAAGCCTGGTTCGACTGGTCGTCGTTTCCCTCAGCATACAGTTAAAGGTCAACGTATGGCTGGTCGCATGGGCGGAGAGCACGTAGTTACCAAGAACCTTGAAATTCTCTGGATCGATACTCAGAAAAATCTTCTCGCAATTAAAGGTGCATTTGCTGGTCCAAACAATTCGATTGTCGAAATCTCAACCGCCAAGAATTCCTAATTTCCCTGAATCAGGTTTATGAACAAAATTTCAATCTACAATCAAGAAGGCAAAAAGATTAAGGAGCGCGCGCTCGTTGAGGATGTGTTTGGCGTGCCAATGAAAGAAGATGTGGTGTGGCATGCAATTGCTGCGTTTTTAGCAAACACTCGCCGAAGCACTGCAAAGACCAAATACAAGAGTGAGCGCCGT
>CAYNWW010000001.1:41688-104869 GCA_964401055.1 uncultured Candidatus Saccharibacteria bacterium
TGGAAAAAAACCATGGAAACAAAAGGGAACTGGTCGCGCACGTCATGGTTCTATCCGTTCTCCGCTGTGGAGAAAAGGCGGTGTAACATTTGGTCCAACTACCGATATCAATCACACGCAAAAAATCAACAAGAATGCGAAGCGCAAAGCTTTGTTGATGTTGCTGTCTGACAAAGTTGCAACTGAAAAACTTGTTGTGCTCGATAGTCTTGAGCTTCAAAACCACAAGACAAAGCCACTTGTTTCCTTACTGCACAAGCTTCCTGCAAAAGACGCTTCGGTTTTGTTTGTAACTGCAAAGCAAAACAGCCAGCTCTTCCGCGCACAGAAAAATCTTGAATCAACTGCTTCCGTACTCGCCTCTGATTTGAATGTATACGATGTTTCTGCTCACGAATATCTTGTTGCAGATGAAGCGACTCTTGAGCTTTGGGAAAAGTCAAAAGAGTCCTCAAAGAAAGGAACCGGTAAATAATCATTATGGCAAATAAACCAGCAATTGAGAAGAAGGCGACTGAAGAGAAAACTCCTGCAGCAAAGAAGTCGGCAACCAAGAAAGTGGCTCCAAAAAAAGCAGAATTGAACAAGAATTTTGTTGGTTTTGAATATCGCATTGTGCGAGCTCCTCATGTAACTGAAAAAGCCGCTCATAGCGAAGAACACAAAACCTATGTGTTTGAAGTCGGTCAACTCGCAACAAAAAATCAGATTACGGTTGCGATTGAGCACCTTTTCGGTGTTCGAGTCCTTGCTGTACGTACCTTGCGCGTGAAGTCAAAGCCAAAGCGAAGAGGTGTTTCCGTCGGAAAGACGACCTCTTGGAAGAAGGCATACGTGACTATCCACAAAGAAGACACTATTTCGCTCTCCTAGAGCTTGCCTCGAGCATTTATCCATGTTATATTTGATCCATGCCAATTAAATCCTACAAACCAGTAACTCCTTCTCGACGGTACATCACTACCATTGATTTTTCACAGCTTTCAAAAACAAAGCCAAAGAAGGCTCTTCTGGCTTCAAAAACAAGAAAAGTTGGACGTGATCGCTCGGGTACTATCACCGTTCATCATCGTGGCGGCGGTGCTCGCAAGCGCTATCGCATTGTCACGTTTGATCAACCTGTCCAAGATATTCAAGGCTCTATCCAGTCTATCGAATACGATCCAAACCGCACTGCGTTTATTGCGCATTTGTTGTTCCAGAATGGCCAGCAGCAATACATCCTTGCTCCTGATGGTTTGAAGGTTGGCGATACGGTTGTTGTTTCTTCAAAGAAAATTGACATTAAGCCAGCAAACCGAACGCAACTCCAGCATATTCCTGAAGGTATTATGATCCACAACATTGAGATGCAGCCTGACTCACGCGCAGGCATGGTGCGCTCGGCAGGTTCTTCTGCTCGCATTGTTTCTCACGAAGGCCGCTATACTCAAGTCCAGCTTCCATCAGGCGAAGTCCGTCTGTTTCTTTCTACCTGTTTCGCAAGTATTGGTCAGGTAAGCAACCTGGACCACTCCAACATGGTGATTGGGAAAGCAGGTCGCAGTCGCTGGCTTGGTCGCAGACCAACAGTCCGCGGTAAAGCGAAAAACCCAGTTGATCACCCACATGGTGGTGGTGAAGGAAACCAGCCGATTGGTTTGCCGCAGCCGAGAACTCCTTGGGGCAAGCCTGCATTGGGCAAGATTACTCGCAAGCGCAATAAGCTTTCCAACAAGTATATTATCAAGAGAAGGAAGAAGAAATAATGTCACGATCACTCAAAAAAGGACCATTTGTAGACGAGAAGCTGATGAAAAAGATCAAGGCTTTGAAAGTTGGCGAGAAAAAAATGATCAAGACCTGGTCTCGTGCATCAACTGTGTTCCCAGAAATGGTTGGACATACAATTGCTATTCACAATGGTCGTGATCATATTCCTGTGCTGATCACTGAAAACATGGTTGGTCATAAGCTTGGCGAATTCTCACCAACACGTAAATTCGTTCAGCACGGTGGTCGCATGGCTCGTGAAGAGGCAGCAGCAGAGAAGCAGAAACCGGCAGCGGCTCCAGCAAAATAATCCAGATCTAACAAGGACTTCATATGCAAGTAAAAGCAAGTCAGCAACATATCAGAATGGCAACCCGCAAAGTACGGCTGGTGGCGAATTTAATTCGCGGTCTCGACGTTGAAGATGCTCGCAACACCTTGCTTTTTACGCGCAAAGCGATTACTCCTGTTATTTCAAAAATTTTGCAATCTGCAGTTGCAAACGCAGTCAATAATAACAAGCTGGACAAGAACAAGCTTTTTATTAAAGAAATCCTTGTGAATCAAGGCCCTACTATGAAGCGCGTGATGCCACGATCTCAAGGTCGCGCATATCGCATTTTGAAGCGTACGAGTCATGTAACGATCGTTCTTGATGAGCGAGTTTCTGGATCAGTTGCTCCCAAGAAATCGGATAAAGAAGTTTCTGAAAAAGTTGAACAAAAGCCTGCTCGAAAGCCTCGTGCCGCAAAAGCAGCTTCACCGAAAGGAAAGGGTAAATAAATGGGACAGAAAACACACCCAATTAGTTTTCGATTAGGAATCATCAAGACGTGGACATCCACCTGGTTTCATGACAAGAAGTATGCTGATTATCTTCTTGAAGATATTGCTATTCGCAAACTGGTTGAGTCGAAGTTGAAGGAGGCTGGCATAGCTCAGGTCGGTATCGAGCGATCAGAAAAAGAAACTCGCATCAACATTTTCACTTCACGCCCCGGTGTTATCATCGGACGTGGCGGCACAGGCATCGAAGAGCTCCGTGCATTTATTAAGAAGCATATTCCAAGCGCGGCAGAGTTCAAGATCAATATTGAAGAAATTCGCGATCCGAATGCAAATGCTCGTCTGCTCGGCCAGATGGTTGCAGAACAGCTTGAAAAACGCGTTGCATTCCGTCGTGCGTTGAAACAGGCGATTGAGCGAGCAACACAATCTTCTGCGGTTAAGGGTGTCAAGATTATGGTCTCAGGCCGCCTCAACGGCGCTGAAATGTCTCGTCGTGAATGGCTTGCAAAAGGAAAGATGCCATTGCATACCCTGCGAGCTGATATTGATTTCGCTCGCGTGAAAGCGCAAACTACCTATGGCGCTATTGGCGTGAAGGTGTGGATTTACAAAGGTGAAGTATTTGACCAGGCGCAGAAGCAGCAAGCAGCCGCTCCTCAAGCACAGCAAAAACCACGTAACTAATTTTTATGTTGATTCCTAAAAAAGTCGCACACAGAAAGCATCAGAAAGGCCGGAATCGCTCGATTGCTACGAGAGGTTTTACGCTTGATTTTGGTACATTTGGCCTTAAGACTGTTGAGCATGGATTTATTACTTCTCGCCAAATCGAAGCAGCTCGTCGCGCAATGACTCGTTTTGTGCAGCGCGGCGGCAAGATCTGGATTCGCATTTTTCCGGACAAGCCGATTACTCGCAAAGCAGCAGAAGTTCCGATGGGTTCTGGAAAAGGCGATGTTGCGTTCTTTGCAGCTCCTGTTAAGCCGGGTACTATGTTGTTTGAGATGGACGGTATTGAATTGAAAGTTGCGCAGGAAGCACTTCGTTTGGCTGCACATAAGCTTCCCGTGAAGACGCGTTTTATTAGCAAAATGGCTCCTGTTGATTCTGCTGCAGATGCAGAAGAAAGTGAAGAGGAATAATTTACCCGTATGGATATGAACACACTCCGCACCTCAACTGAACAAGATCTTCGCAAGCTGTTGAAAGAAAAGCAGGCAGAGCTTGGTGAGAAGAATTTTAAACTGCGCTTGGGTGAGCTTAAGAACAATCAATCTCTTCGCCTTTTGAAGAGAGAAATTGCTCAGATCATGACTGCGCTTCAGATGATTTCTGGAAAGAACTAACTTTTTTTATGACACAGCAGACCCCAAAAACTCAGGCAGCTCCGCTTACGCGCAAAACACTGGAAGGTAAGGTCTTGAGCACTGCAATGCAAAAGACGATCGTTGTTTCAGTTGAGCGTTTCACGACTCACCCGATTTACCGAAAGCAGCACAAAGTTGTGAAAAATTTTCATGTTCATGATACCAAATCTCAAGCTCAAGTCGGCGATTTGGTTCTGATTGAGGCGACTCGACCAATCTCCAAGCTCAAGCGCTGGAGATTGAAAGAAATTATCAAGCACTCGTAATTTACCCGAATGATTCAATTGCGAACACAATTAGTAGTAGCGGACAACACGGGAGCAAAGATTATTTCTTGCTTCAAGATTTTGGGCGGAACCGATCATCGCTATGGTCAGATCGGTGATATTATTACGGCAAACGTAAAGTCTGCAGATCCGCACGCCGCAATTAAAAAAGGCGATGTTGTGCATGCTGTCATTGTACGTCAGCGACGCGCATTCCGCCGGAAAGATGGCTCTTATATCAAATTTGATGATAACGCAGCCGTGATTATCACCAAAGAGAACAAGGAAATGAAGGGCACGCGTATTTTTGGACCTATTCCCCAAGAGCTTCGCGAACGTGGATATCAGAAGATTATTTCTTTAGCACCCGAGGTACTCTAATGAAGATTAAAACTGGCGACACAGTCGTCATTACATCAGGAAAAGACACGAAGAAGAAGGGGAAAATCATCCAGGCGTTCCCTGCTCGTAATAAAATTGTTGTTGACGGTGTCAACAAGGTTATTAAGCATATCCGCGCTCAGAGCAAAGAAAAAAAGGGTCAGAAGATTGAATTCTTCGGTCCTATCTCTGCGGCAAACGCCATGCTGGTTTGTCCTCACTGTGGCAAGCCAACTCGAGTCGGGTTTGTAGTCAACGGGAAAGAGAAGCGGCGCATTTGCAAAAAATGCGAAAAGCAGATATCATAAGCAACATACTGTTAATTTCAGAAATTTATGCCTGTTAAAGAACTCAAGAAAGCCTATCACGAAGTTGTAGCACCTCAAATGATGCGCGATTTTGGCTATACAAACATCTGGCAAGTTCCTCGCATCGAGAAGGTTGTGCTCAACCTTGGCACCAGCAAGGCTCTTGACAATCAAAAACTGATGGATGTGATGCAGAGCACGCTCACGCGTATTACCGGTCAAAAGCCGGTTCTCACAAAGGCGCGCAAGTCAATTGCTGCGTTTCATGTCCGCGAAGGCCAGGTAGTCGGCATGAAAGTGACACTTCGAGGCAAGAGAATGTATGATTTCATTGAAAAGTGCATCAACATTGCATTACCTCGTGTGCGTGACTTTCAAGGAATTTCTCCGTATTCGTTTGACCCTGCAGGTCGCAGCTATACTCTTGCGTTCCGTGAGCAATTTGCTTTCCCGGAAATGATGTCCGACGAAATCGACAAGCTGCACGGCTTCGAAGTGACATTTTCTTTGAAATCATCAGGCACAAAAGAATCATTTGCCCTGATGAAACTTCTTGGTTTTCCTTTCCGAAGCGCTGAGCAAGAAAAGGAATATCTTGAAAATGTGAAGCGCATGAAAGAGGCTCGCAGACAGCGTGATCGCGCCCGCGAACGTGTGGCCGCTCAGGCAAAGGCAGCAAGCGCTCCAGCAGCAACCGCATAACTTTTATACTAGATGAATTGATATGGCAAAAACCTCCGTTATCGCAAGAAGCGAAAAAGAACCCAAGTTTTCAACACGCATCGTAAGTCGCTGTCAGTTGTGTGGAAGAAAGCACGGGTATATGCGCAAGTTTAAGATTTGCCGTATCTGCTTCCGCCATTATGCCAATATGGGCGAAATCCCTGGCATCAAAAAAGCTTCTTGGTAACTTACCTAATTACACGTATGACGACAGATCCAATCGCTGACATGATCACTCGCATTAGAAACGCTTCCCTTGTTCACCACAACGAGGTTGTTGTTGATTTTTCAAAAATGAAGCTTGCTGTGGCGAAAGTATTGAAAGAAGAGGGCTTTATTGCTGACGTGAAGAATCTGAAAAAGTCCGAAGTATCTCCTCAGGGGCACCTGGTTGTTACCTTGAAGTACACTCCAGAAGGTAAGTCGGTATTGCATCATATTCGTCGCATGAGTAAGCCAGGTCAGCGTTACTACACCCCATCAGAGAAACTACCGCGCGTAATGAATGGATTGGGCGTGTCAATTATTTCTACGTCAAAGGGCATTATGGCTGATCGCGATGCAAGAAAAGCGCGCGTCGGCGGTGAAGTTCTTTGTGCGGTCTGGTAAACCCATGGAAGAAACCCTCCCTCCGCAACAACCAGCTCAAGAAACCGTTGGAGTACAGGCTCCAGCCACTTCGTCTCGGTGGATGAAGTTTGTGCTTCTCGGAATTGGTATCGTTGTTGTGCCTGGTATCGTGGGTGCTATCGCAACTGTTCTTTTTACAAAGTCTCCTGAACAAGTGCTTTCTTCTTTTATTAAAGCATCTCAGGCACGAAAGCCGGTCGCAGAATCAGCTTTTTTTGATCAACAAGCGGAGCAAAATTTTGCAATCGTGTATAAAATTCCTCCGAAATCAGCGCATATTCGAAAGACGACAATATCAGACAAGACGGCGCTCGTAGAGGTTGATTGGACGATGATCGATTCGAGCCATCAATACCGCGAGCGAACCGACACAGTAATATTTTCTCTTCGCAAAGACGGACGTACATGGAAGCTGGATCGAGTGAAGCAAGGAGACATTGTGAATTTTGATTTTTTATTCGGTAATTAAGCTTTTATGTCACGCATAGGTAAACAACCCATCGCAATTCCAGATCAGGTGCAGATTGAAGTCACCGGTCATCATGTGCAAGTCAAAGGCCCAAAGGGCACATTGGCTGCTGATTTTAGTCCTTCTGTGACGATTGAAAAAGCAGAAAAGGAAATTCGCCTCAGCGTAACTTCTCCAACAAAGATGCTCAAGACTATTTGGGGCACTACCCGGGCGCTTCTTGCAAATATGATTCTGGGCGTGAGCGCCGGTTTCACAAAGCAGCTCGAAATTCAGGGTGTTGGGTACAAAGCAAAAGTACAAGGCAAAGAATTGACCTGTGAGCTTGGCTTTACGAATCCATGTGTGATGGAGATTCCTGCCGGCCTGACAGTTGCTGTAGAAAAGAATATTATTACTGTTTCCGGATCTGATAAACAGGTTGTTGGTGAATTTGCTGCTCAAATTAGAAAATTAAAGCCACCGGAGCCATACAAAGGCAAGGGCATTCGCTATGTTGGTGAGCATGTCATTCGCAAAGAAGGCAAGCGATCAGGCGGAGCTGAAGGGAAATAATATATGACACAGATGAATCAAAAACTCGCAGGTAGACTCGCGCGAAAAGCTCGCATCAGCGCTCGTATTAGAGGCACGCACGAACGTCCTCGTCTTTCGGTGTATCGCTCAAACACCACCATCTATGCACAAATTATTGATGATGTCGCAGGAAAAACATTGGTGAGTGCGTCAAATTTTTCTCTGGGCAAATCTCCTAAAGGTACAAAGTCCGAACTCGCAGACTTGGTTGGTCAGGAAATTGCGAAAAAGGCAAAAGAGCAGCAAATCACTCTTGTTTCATTTGATCGCAACGGGTATCATTTTCATGGGCGCGTGAAGGCACTTGCTGAAGGTGCGCGGAAAGGTGGGCTGCAATTCTAATGAGAACTTCTATGAGAAAGAACAAAGAGCGGAGTGAAGTCGCCGAAGGGACGATTGATGTGGCTCGCGTGGCTCGCGTTGTCAAAGGTGGTCGTCGTTTTCGTTTCCGCGTCGTTGTCGTTGTAGGCAACAAAAAAGGCAAGATTGGCTTGGGCGTTGGAAAAGGTCCGGACGTATCGGTTGCCATGGAAAAAGCAACGAGCCGCGCAAAAAAGAACATCACCGAGCTCATGATTGTCGACGGAACAATTCCGCACGAATTGAGCAATAAGTTTGGCTCAACGACTATCTTTTTGAAACCAGCTCCTCAGGGCGCCGGTATTATTGCAGGAAGCGCGCTGCGTTCGGTAATCGAATTGTCTGGCATTAAAAATGTCTTTTCAAAGATTCACGGCTCTACCAACAAGATTAACACGGCAAAAGCGGTTATTCAGGCTCTTGGTTCAATGAAAAACGCAGAGATGGTTGCTGCTGAGCGAGGAATTTCAATTGAAAAACTTCAGGTTCGCAGCAAAAAAGCTGTTGAGCCCCAAGTGCAGCCAGCGAAGTAATTTATTTTTGAGTTTTTAGGTTCCATTTATGCAATCTCACGAATTTCATCCAATTAAAGCAAAGAAAGACTCTAAGCGTGTTGGACGTGGTCACGGAACAGGTCGCGGCACTTACGCTGGTCGCGGCACCAAAGGTCAGAAAGCACGCTCAGGGTACAGTCGTAAAAAGGCGTTTGAAGGTGGTCAGAATAGCCTTATGCGTCGCATTCCAAAGAGACGCGGCTTTAAAAATCCAACAACTACTCGCTATGCAGTGGTTAATCTTGATACGTTGAACGAACTGTTTAAGGATGCCGAAATTGTTGATATCGCTTCTTTGGACGCAAAGAGATTGATTCCTAGCAGAACGAAATTGCTGAAGATTCTTGGCCAGGGCGAGCTTGCAAAAAAGCTTACGATCAAAGCGCATGCATTTTCCAAGAGTGCACTTGAAAAGATTGAAAAAAGCGGCAGTACTGTGACATTGATTAAAACCCAAGAATAAATAACTCAACACCGTGTGGAAGAAATTAGCGCAGATTTTTTCCGTTCCTGAACTCAGAAAAAAACTCCTTATTACGATTGGCCTCCTGGTGATATTCAGAGCCCTTGCGCATATCCCAATCCCTGGAGTCGATGCTGATAATCTCAAAAACTTCTTTAACCAAAATCAGATTTTTGGTTTGTTAGATGTATTTTCCGGCGGTGGTCTTTCAAATCTCTCCATCGTGATGGCCGGCGTCAGTCCTTACATCACTGCATCGATTATTATGCAGTTGTTGACGCTGATTATCCCGAGCTTTGAGCGCATGCAAAAAGAAGATGGAGAAGAGGGGCGTCGCAAGCTCAACCAGTATACCCGCTGGCTCACAGTCCCACTTGCATTGCTTCAGGCATACGGAACGCTTGCGCTGTTTAGTCGCTCAAGTTCGCAAGTAATTGGCGACTTGTCGGGCTTTCAGCTTGCTACTACGCTTTTGACTGTCTGTGCCGGCTCATTGCTGTTGATGTGGATTGGTGAGATCATTACTGAGCAGGGAATTGGCAACGGTGTCTCTATTGTGATCTTTGCCGGAATCATTGCGCGTTTGCCGGCAACGATTCAGCAATCGAGCGTCTCATTTGACTCTTCGAACCTCCTCAATCTCGGCGTGTTTTTGTTGATCGGCGTCGCGGTTATTGCAGCAGTGGTATTTATGACTGAGGCTCAGCGTAATATTCCGGTTTCCTACGCGCGGCGAATGCAGGGCGGCAAGCTCTCTGGCGGCCGCGGGACGTATTTGCCGCTTCGGGTCAACCAGTCAGGCGTGGTTCCTATTATTTTCGGTCTTTCCATCATGCTCTTTCCCGGCGTGATTGCCAATTTCTTTTTGACTTCAAAAAATGAAACCATTGCGCATCTTGCCAACTCGGTGAAGCTGCTGTTTGCTAACCAACTCTTTTATGGCTCGATTTATTTTGTCTTGATTGTGCTGTTTACATTCTTTTACGCCTCGATCACGTTTGATCCTAAGGCAATTGCAGAAAATTTGCAGAAAAGCGGTGGGTTTATCCCGGGTATTCGGCCAGGAAAAAACACGATGGACTATTTGAGCATGATTTTGTATCGGGTATCGGTACTTGGCGCGCTGTTTCTTGCAGGTATTGCCGTGCTGCCATTTTTGACTGAGATCCTGACGCATTCAACTAGTCTCGTAGTCGGCGGCACGGGATTGTTGATCGTAGTAGGCGTGGTGCTTGAAGTGTCGAAGCAAATCGAATCTCAGCTCTTAATGAGGGACTACGATGGATTCTAGCGCACCCATCACGATTATCCTCATGGGGATTCAAGGATCTGGGAAAGGAACCCAGGCACAATTATTAAAAGAACGACTCGGTTTTGTCGGCTTAGATGCTGGACACCTTCTGAGAAAAAAATCACAAGAATCATCGGAAATCGGACGCAAAATTTCAGAGATTCTGGCAAGCGGACAGTTGATACCAAATGAAATTACTGCCCCGATCGTGCTCGATGAATTGATCAAAATAGACGAACGCAAGCCGCTCGTAATCGACGGTTTCCCTCGCACAAAAGAAAATGCCGATTCTCTGGAAGACATGCTTCTCACATCTGGACGCAAATCCAGCGCTGTTGTAGTAAATATCAACCTTGCTGAAGAGTCGGCGATTGGCCGCTTGGCATCACGGAAAGTTTGCAGCAATTGCGGAAAAATTTTTGGTTCGACTGAACTGTTGCTCTGTGACAATTGTGGGGGCGAACTCAAAAAGCGCTCTGATTCTTCCGAAGAGGCCACTCGAAAGCGCCTCCAGTGGCATTGGACGAGCGTGAATCCAATTATCGAGCAGTATCGCCATCAGTACCCTTTTTATGACATTGACGGCAATCAGCCTGTGGAGCAGGTCTATCAATCCATCGTCACTGCATTAGGTTTGCGCCAATGAGTATTCGGTTAAAAACCAAGCAGCAGATTGCGGACATGCGTGTCGGAGGTCGGTTTTTGGCTGAGATGTTGCAACTTTTGAAAGATGATTGCTTGCCGGGCGCTCAGGTGTTGGATTTGGAAAAAAAGGCTGAGCGCTTGTTGAATACGTATCATGTTCAGCCAGCGTTTAAGGGATATCAAGGCTTTCCGTCAGTGATTTGCATTTCTCTGAATCAGGAAGTTGTTCATGGAATCCCGCGAGACTACCTACTGAAAGAGGGTGACTTGATTAGTCTTGATTTTGGTTTGATATATAAAAAAATGTATCTTGATGCTGCAGTGACAGCAGGCGTTGGGCGTATTTCATCACAAGCACAGGAGCTTATCACGGTTGCGTCTGAGTCGCTAATGGTTGGTGTGGCGCAAGCTCAGAGCGGAAATAAGATCGGCGCTATTAGTGCGGCTGTGCAAGAATCAGTGGAGTCGCGCGGGTTTTCGGTGGTTCGAGATCTGGTGGGGCATGGGGTGGGATTTGAGTTGCATGAAGACCCCCAAGTTCCTAAGTAGGGCAGAGCAACTCAGGGGCCGGTTATTCGACCGGGGCTTGTAATTGCGATCGAGCCAATGATTGCGGCGGGCTCCTATGAAGTGGATTGGCTTGCAGACGGCTGGACGGTGGCGACAAAAGACGGCTCGTTGTCGAGTCATTGGGAACATACGGTGGCAGTCACTGATAATGGCCCGGAAGTATTGACTCAACTACCTTGATCGGTGACGGCGGGGCATATTTGGCAGTTGACCTGGGCGCTGCAAAGACTGGCATTGCGCTCAGTGAACACGGTATGCTTGCTCATGCGTATGGGATTTTAAAAGAAAAGCGATTGTCGGTGCTCGTGCAACAAGTCATTGATTTGTGCGGACGCGAGCGGGTCGCATGTGTGGTGGTTGGCGTGCCATACTCGCTTCGCGGGGGTGTGTCGCACGAAAATGAGCGAACTGCCCGAGTCGACGAGTTTATGGATCGGTTGCGGCAAGCGGCAAGCGGCGCCGGCCTCGAAATAACGGTTTATGCGCATAATGAGCAATTTACGAGTGCGGCGGCCGGACATTTTCTTACAAAAAAGCATCAGTCAGACGACGCAAAAGCCGCGGAGCTGCTGCTGCAGCAATTTTTAGATATCAAAAATCGTGCCAGCAATGAGCGAACAATCTAAACCAGTCGACCTTTCCATTGTCATCCCGGCAAAAAATGAGGAACGGCGGTTGGTACCTACGCTGCAATCAATTGCGGCATTTTGTGCTGCGCATGCAGATGAGTTGTCGGTGGAAGTCTTGGTTGTTGAAAACGGCTCGCACGACGCCACGGCGGCCGTTGCGCGTTCGTTTGCTCCGCGATTTCAGCGCTTGCGCGTGTTGGAGCTTGATCGGTCGCAAAGCGGAAAGGGAGCGGCGGTGCGGGAAGGTGTGCGGTGTGTGGCTGGAGAGTTTGTTGTATTTATGGATGCGGATAATGCGACGCACATCGAAGAAATCAATCAATTTTTGCCGCGTTTGCGCGCCGGCGTTGATGTTGTTATTGGGTCGCGCCATGTGGTAGGTTCGGTGATTGAAGAGCGACAGCCGTGGTTGCGCAGATTGATGGGGCGGTTGGCAAACTCGCTCATCCGGATGACGGTGCTGCCGGGGATTCATGATACTCAGTGTGGGTTTAAGGCTTTTCGTGCAGAGGCGGCGCGTGAAATTTTTGCATTACAAGAAATTACAGGATGGGGATTTGATATTGAAATACTTGCGATTGCACGCAGGCTGGGGTACGCGATCGAAGAGCTGCCGGTGCACTGGTATCACGTGGGAGGGAGTCGATTGCGGCCGCTCAAGGCGATTGTCCACACCACCACTGATTTGCTTCGCGTGGCAAAAAATCTTATGCTACATGCATACGAGAACCGCAGAAGCGGAAAAAAATGAAATAGTTTCTAACACACTGGCATGTCTGAGCTTCGTCAAAATCCTGTCAACGAGCATTGGGTGATTATTGCAAAAGAACGAGCAAAGCGACCGCAAGATTTTATCCGTACGACTGAGCGCGTGCAAAATTCCATTCATGAGTGTCCGTTTGAGCAAGGCAAAGAGTCGTTGACGCCGCCTGAGGCGCTTGCGTACAGTCCAGATCCTGCACGCAAACCCAACACGCCCAATTGGACTATGCGTGTATTTGCAAATAAGTTTCCCGCTGTTGCGCCTGCGGCTGAGTTTGTGCTCGAGCGAGAAGACATGTACAAATTCGGTCCGGCTACGGGTTTTCATGAAATTATTGCCCCCGCCGACCACTACAAACATCCCGCGCTACTTTCGAACGAAGAGCTTTTTTTGCTCTTTAAAGCTCAAAAAGAGCGCATTATGTTTTATAAACAAACTCCCTTTATTCGCTACACCCAGCTTTTTTACAATCACGGTGAAAGCGCTGGAGCCTCGCTCGCGCATCCACATGCTCAATTCCTTGCACTACCGGTGGTGTCAAATTACGTGACACAAGAGTTGTATTTTGAGCAACAATACCAGAAAAAGCATGGTACATGCGGGCATTGTGCGATGATCGCTGCTGAAATAAAGCTCAAAAAACGCGTGATCATGCAAAATAAATCGTTTTTGAGTACGGCGCCATTTGCCTCTCGCAATCCGTTTGAAATTGTGATTTACCCACTCTGGCACACGCCGCGATATGAAGATGCCAACGATGAGCAGCTGCGTGATTTGGCTCAGGTTTTGAAGGATGCACTGCTGCGATTGCATGAAAAATTGAAGAATCCCGACTTTAACTATTATATTCACACTGTTCCGCACCACAACGGAAATTATGATTATAGTCATTGGCATCTCAAAATTTTGCCTCGACTATCTACGCGAGGTGGATTTGAACTTGCGACCGGTATTGTGATCAATGTGGTGTCGCCTGAAGATGCTGCGGCATTTTTGCGTGGAGAGCGGGACGTAGAGGAGATTCAGAAATGAGAAAACTGATCGTTGGTAACTGGAAAATGAACATGACCACGACGCAGGCTCGTGCGTATTTGGGAGAATTTTTGCCATTACTTCAAGATGCCCCGCGTCCCGGGCAGGAAATCGTACTGTGTCCTTCGGTGATTTCGCTCGATGTGTGCCATGATGTGATTGCGCATGCCCAAGCGCAAGTGGTGCTCGGTGCACAGGACGTGTTTTGGGAGGAGCAGGGTGCGTTTACGGGCGAGATCAGTGCGGCCATGCTTGCCGGTGTTGCAAAATATGTGCTGGTTGGGCATTCGGAACGACGGATGTATCGCGGAGAAACCGACACCAACATTGCCCAAAAAATCACCCGCGCGTTGGCGCATGATCTTTCGCCGATCCTTTGCGTGGGCGAATCAATTGATGTCTATGCGCAGCAGGAATCCAAGCAATTTATTGCGCAACAATTGACCGAGGGGTTGCGGGGGATTTCCTGGCCGGAAGAAAAGGGTTTGATTGTTGCGTATGAGCCGATTTGGGCATTGAGCTCGAGCGTTGGGCGCCAAGAAGCTGATCCGGAAGGCGTGCAAGAAGTTGCTGCGCATATTCGCGCCACGGTTGCGACTATACTCGGAGATACGGCAGCGCGAAAATTGCGCGTATTGTTTGGCGGTAATGTCCAGCCGCAAACTGCGCATGCCTTTGCTTCAGGTCAAGATGTTGACGGTGTGCTTGTGGGAAGCGCGAGTACGCATCCCGCGTCATTTTTTCAGATTTTAACCGCCTTAGAGGAATAAAAATCATATGCTCGTTTCTGCAAAAGAGCCGTTGGGTCGCGCGTATCGTGAGCACTATGCTGTCGGTGCGTTTAATGTATTTAATATGGAAACGGCGATTGCGGTCGTGCGTGCGGCTGTGGCACTGCGTTCTCCAGCGATTGTCCAGATTTCAGAAAAAGCGTTTGCGTATTCAGATCGTGAGTTGGTTTCCCGGCTTGTGCGCGAGGTCATTGCTCAGGCGCCGGAAATCCCGCTTGTCCTCAATCTTGACCATGGCCGCAGCGTGGAAGTTGCACACGCGTGTATTGATGGTGGGTATACCTCGGTGATGTTTGATGGGTCACAGCTGCCGTTTGAAGAAAATATCGCAAGCTCGGCAGGTGTTGCGGCTTATGCACACACCAAAGGAGTGACTGTTCAGGCTGAACTTGGTCGCTTGCCCAAAAGCGCGCATGACGCTGCGCAGATGCAACCGAGTGACTACATGACTGACCCGTCTGAAGCTGCGGATTTTTGCGCCCGTACCGGCGTAGATTTTTTGGCGGTGGCGATCGGAAATATTCATGGCATTTCTCCGGATGAGCCGCGGATTGATTTGGCGCGTTTGGCTGAAATTCGTAAGGCGGTGAGTATTCCGCTTGTGCTGCATGGCGGCTCTGGAATTCCTGAAGAGGATATTCGCACGGCGATCGCCTCGGGAATTGCAGAAATCAATATTGACACTGAAATTCGCTTAGCATTTACCGGCGCGTTGCGCAAAAGTATTGCTGAGCATCCGCACGAAATTGATCCGCGCGTACTGCTTGCGCCCACTATGCCGGCAGTGCAGGCCCTTGTGGAGCAAAAAATGCGCTTGTTTGGCAGTGTTGGTAAGGCGTAATATTACAAAATTAAACATATTCCCATGGCACTCCGCGTTGCAATCAATGGATTTGGCCGCATCGGTCGCCCCGCATTCAAAATCGCTTCAGCTCGCAAAGATATCGAACTCGTGGCAATCAACGACCTGACTGATACAAAAACGCTCGCATATTTGCTGCAATTTGATTCGGTGTATGGGACATTTGAAAAGCAAGTTGAGGCGACTGCGGACGGGCTGCGCGTAGACGGAAAAGAGATTAAAGTATTTGCAGAAAAAGACCCGGCGCAACTGCCATGGAAAGAACTCGGAGTCGATGTCGTGATCGAAAGTTCGGGCTTTTTTACCGACGGCGCAGGCGCATCCAAGCACCTCCAGGCCGGCGCAAAAGCAGTGGTGCTTTCAGCAAACTGCAAAGCAGAGTCGGATATGCGGACATTTGTCTACAAGGTGAACACGGACGGATTTGATCCTGCGCGCGACCAGATGACGTCGATGGGTTCATGCACCACCAACTGTCTTGCGCCTCTTGCGAAAGTGCTGAACGACAAATTTGGCATCGTCAAAGGCATGATGACAACCGTGCATAGCTATACCAATTCGCAGCGATTAGTGGATACGCCGGCAAAAGAATTGCGCGAAGCGCGAAGTGCAGTATTGTCTATGATTCCAACTACTACCGGTGCGGCAAAGGCAATTTCACGCGTGATTCCGGCGCTCAAGGGCAAAGTGGATGGCCATGCGGTGCGTGTCCCAACCCCGACGGTTTCGATCACTGATTTTGTGTGTGAAGTCGAACGTGCGACTACGGCCGAAGAAGTAAATGCGGCACTGCGCGAAGCCGCAGCTGGGGAGCTTGCCGGCGTGTTGGCGTGTGAGTCGCGCGAGTTGGTCTCGGCGGATTTTCGAAAAAATCCCCATGGTAGCATTGTGGACGAGTCGCTCACTCTTGTGGTGAGTGGCAATCTCGTCAAGGTGCTTTCGTGGTATGATAATGAATGGGGTTACTGCACTCGACTGATTGATTATGTGCAGTTTGTCGGTGATAAAATGAAAAACTAATTTCTAAAACGCGATGCCACTTTTGAGTGTCCGCGATGTCTCACTCGCAGAAAAAATAGTGTTGGCGCGGCTCAATTTGGATAGTCCGGTGGATCCTGCGACCGGACTCGTGGTCATGAATGACCGCTTGCAAGAAAGCGCGGAAACGCTCCGTTTTTTGCTTGCGCAGCGTGCGCGAGTGGTGATTTTGGGTCATCAAGGCAGGCCGGGAAAGTCGGATTTTACTCCGACTGAAGAACATGTGCGACTGCTCTCGGCTGCTGCTGGCTGTGAGATCGCATATTGTGATGATCTGTATGGATCGCGAGTGCGTGAGATGATTACTGCGGTCGCGCCCGGCAAGGCATTGATGTTGCAAAATGCGCGTTTTTCTTCGGAAGAAATGCTTGAGCGTTCACCTGACGAACACGCAACTAGCCACTTGGTGCGCGGCATTGCTCCATTGATACACGTGTATTTCACTGATGCATTTACCAATTTTCACCGCGATCATGCGAGTATGATCGGGTTTACCGGAGTGCCAAACGTAGTCAGCGATGAGGCGCTCAAGGAAATACAGGGAATTAAAAAGGCTGCAAGCGAAGCGCATCGGCCATTTGTGCTGGTGCTTGGCGGAGCAAAAATTGATGATTACATTGGCGTGATGCGACGCATGCTCCACGAGGGGAGAGTAGACAAAATTCTCGCCGGCGGCATGCTTGGCAACCTCGCGCTCGTTGCTCAAGGAATTGAATTGGGCGGGGCGGAAGAGCGAGTGATTCATCAGGTGGATTCGCTCACCAAAAGCTCACTTGCTGATTTGTTGCCTGAAATCCAGCAACTCATGCGCGAGTATCCGGGCGTGATTGAGCCTCCGCTTGATGTTGCTATTGATCATGATGGAAAGCGAGAAGAAATTGCGGTTGCGGATTTGCCTTCGGTGTATCGCATCAAAGATATCGGAAGCCGGACGATTGCCCGTTTTTCTCACTTGATCAGTACGGCTGAGACACTGTTTGTGAAAGGGCCAATGGGTTTGTATGAAGAAGCACAATTTGCGACCGGTTCGAAAGAAATTATTCAAGCGCTTGCGGCCGCTCAGGGATACACATTGGTAGGCGGCGGGAACACAACCAACGTGATTGAATTGTATTCCGACCCCGCACAGTTTGATCACATTAGTTTGGCAGGTGGGGCAACGCTTGCGCTGCTCGAGCGAGGCACGCTTCCGTGCATTGAAGCATATGAAAAAAATTATGAGCGCTACCATGTTTGAAATTGCGGCCATTCGTGGTCTTGAAGTTCTTGATTCTCGCGGTAATCCAACTATTCGGGCAGAAGTTGAGCTGCGCGGTGGTGCGGTCGGCGTATTTTTTGTGCCATCCGGAGCATCTACCGGGACGCGCGAGGCGTTGGAGTTGCGCGATCAGGACAAGAGTCGATTTGCCGGCAAAGGCGTACTGAAGGCAATTGCGCATCTGGAAGGAGAAATCTCTGGGCATGTGATGGGAATGGATGCGAGGGATCAAGCTGCGCTGGATCATGCGTTGATTGCGTTGGATGCCACTCCCAACAAAAGCCGCTTGGGAGCAAATGCGCTGCTGGCAGTTTCGTGTGCGTCCGCTGTCGCTGCCGCGCGCCAATCCAAACTTCCGCTCTATCGCCACCTCGAATCCTTGTATCTTGGTGTGCAGAAGCGCGATGACCGCTCGGTTGTGATGCCGATGCCGCTGTGTAATGTGCTGAATGGTGGCAGACATGCCATCGGTGGATTGGATATTCAGGAGTTTCAAATCCTTCCGCATGGGGCTGGGGATTTTCCGCAGGCGATCCAGATGACGGCCGAGATTTTTGCTCGGCTTGGCGAGTTGCTTCGCGAGAAACAGCTTCTTACGCTGGTTGGCGACGAAGGTGGGTATGCACCATCGCTGGGGTCATATCGCGATGCACTTGAGTTGATGGTTGCGGCTATCGAGCGCGCCGGATACAAGCCGGGCGCGCAGGTTTCTTTGGGACTCGATGTTGCTGCGTCTGAACTCTATCGCGACGGCGCCTATGAATTCACTCATGAACAACAAACGTATTCGACTCCTCAACTGCTTGCAGAGTACAAGAAGCTGGTGACTGACTACCCGCTTGTCTCGATCGAGGATCCGTTTTCTGAAGATGATTGGGCGGGTTGGACTGCTCTGACTGCAGAAATAGGGCAGAATGTAGAGATTATCGGAGATGACTTATTTACTACGAACAGTGAATTTATTCAAAAAGGAATCACTCAAAAAGCTGCAACCGCGGTGCTTATTAAGCTTAATCAAATCGGAACACTTACCGAAACATTCGCCGCTATGCACCTTGCTCAAGACAACGGCCTTGCGTCCGTGGTGTCGCATCGTTCAGGCGAAACAGAGGATTCCTTTATTGCCGATCTTGCAGTGGCGACCGGATGCGGCCAGATCAAAACTGGCTCGATGTCGCGCTCGGATCGCTTGGCAAAATACAACCGCCTGCTTGTCATTCAAGATGAGCTTCGTCGTGCGGGCACTCGTTTTATCTATATGAAATAACATCCGCTCATGTTTATTGCAAAAAAACCAGTTCCAAAATATGCGCCGGTCATTTTGGTGATCATCGACGGTTGGGGGATTGCGCCAGCCGCAGACAACAACCCCTTTTTTCAAGCAACGGACAGTACGCTGCGGGATTTGACTTCGCAGTATCGGACGTTTGCACTTGAGGCGCCGCACTCGGTGGATGGATCGGAAATTGGACATACCATGCTTTCTGCTGGCCGGCCAGTGAGTGAGCTTGATCAGGGGGTGCTGTCCAACTGCTTGCCTGAAGCTATTTCTCATGCGGATATGCGCCAATTTTATGTGGCGGAAACAAAAAAATACGGCTATTTGACGTATTATTTCAACGGCCGTTCGAGCACGGTATTTCCTAATGTAAAAACGCAGCTAGTTGAAGCGAATCATGTGGCCGGGTACAAGTTTCATCCGCGCATGCAGACGCCAGAGATCGCTTCGCAAATTATTTCAAAAGTATCTCAGGGGTGGTATGCATTTTTTGCCACCAATTTGCCCAATATTGATATGGTCGCGCATACCGGTGATCTTAAGCTGACTTGCGCCGCGGTCAATCACGTGAGTCGCGCGGTGCGTAAAATCGTAGATGTGGCGTTGTCCTGCGGCGGGGTGGTGGTGCTTGCGGCTGATCACGGAAATGCTGAGCGCGTGGAAGCGAAAATCCCCGGCCAATCTGCGCTGACGCACACCAACAACCCGGTGCCGTGCTGCATTGTGGGTCAAGATTTCGCGTGGTCAGCTGAAGAGGTTGCAATACCGTTGCACGAACGTCCGGTGGCTGGTTCGATCGCGCGAGTGGCGCCGACGATCTTGAGTCTGCTTGGTATTGCGCAACCGCCCGAAATGACCGAGAAGAGTTTACTCATTTAGCGTTAATTTTATATCCATGGTGGACGTAATTACAATCGGAAGCGCGTTGCAAGATGTGGTGATCCAAACAGAGGGCGGAGTTTTTGTTGATACGCCGGAAGATGCATTGTCGTTGCGCAAGTTGGCCTTTGAATTGGGTGCAAAAGTGCCGGTGCAGGCGGTGACTGTCGGGGTGGGTGGCGGTGCAGCAAACACGGCGGTTGCTTTTACGAAGCTGGGTGTGCGCACGGCGATTGCAGCGCGTGTCGGCAACGATGATCAAGGGCGAAAAATTAGCGAAGAGCTTGCGCGGCAACATATCGACACCACGCTCATGCAGCGCGATTCTGTGTTACAAACCGGACTTTCGACAGTGGTCATCAAAACTCCTGAAAGCGAGCATGTGGCATTTCCGTACAGAGGCGCAAATGAAGCGTTGGTGGCGCCCTCGCCGGATGCTCTTGATCGGCTTAGTCCGCGGTTGCTATATGTGTGTGCACTGCAAGGTGCGCATTGGCAGCGCGAATGGGATGTGATTGCCGAATACGCTGCGCGCCGAAAGATTGCACTCGTATCCAACCCGGGAAGTCCGCAGTTGTCACTCCCGATTGACGAGTTGCGGGGGTATATTAAGCGATTGAGCATTTTGTTGGTCAACAAAGATGAGGCGTCAGAAATCGTGGCGCGCGAGACGCCGGGCGAGAAGAATTTTTCTATCAAGCATTTGCTTGCGCAGCTGAGCGGGTTTGGCGCGGAGTGGGTTGTGATCACTGATGGCGAACAAGGCGCGTATGCGACTGATGGCCGATCGACGTATCATGCGCAAGCGCTTCAGGTGAAGGCAGTGGATACCATCGGTGCCGGAGATGCATTTGGATCGGCGTTGGCGGCCGGGATGATTTTGTCCAGCTGGAATATGGAGACCGCACTTGCGTATGGCGTGATCAATGCAGCGTCGGCAGTGACTATTGTTGGTGCGCAGACCGGGTTTTTGACGCGGGATGAAATCGAGCAGCAGCGCAAGCGAGCTATTATTAAATTAATCTAAATGACTGAAATGAATGCGGGCACGAACCCGAGTCAGGTGATTCCGATCGAGGTATCTGCGCGACACGTGCATTTGACGAAGGCGGATTTTGAGATGCTGTTTGGCGTGGGAGCTGAATTGCATGTGGCAAAAGAATTATCCCAGCCGGGTCAGTTTGCAGCTGTGGAAACGGTGGGCGTGGTTGGCGCGCGCGGTGAATTTGAACGCGTGCGGATTGTGGGGCCGTTGCGAGCGTATACACAAGCTGAGCTTGCGTGGACGGATGCTCTGCATCTGGGTGTGCGTCCGCCGGTGCGGATGTCCGGGGATTTGCGTGATGCTGCGAGCGTGACGTTGCGCGGGCCTGTGGGCATGGTGTCGGATCGCGCGTGTGCGATCGTGGCCAAACGCCACATTCATATCAACCCTGCGCAAGCGGCGTCGCTCGGTGTGACGCAAGGTGCGTTGGTGGCTGTGCATGTGCCGGGTGAGCGGGGCGCGGTGTTTGATCAGGTGATTGTGCGCATTGATGCGCAATTTGATTTGCGATTACATCTGGATACTGATGAAGGCAATGCGTGTGGTGCGTCGGCTGCGATGGCCGCAGGCAGTGGCGAGGCGCTCGAGGCGTATTTGGCATGAGTGTCGATGGAGCTGTCGAGTTTGATCCGTTGCGGGTCGGCGCGGTCGCTGAGCGGAAATCGCTGCGATTGAAAGAATGGCGGGTGGCGCCGCGTTTTGAGGGCGCGCTGAGTGCGGCACTTCCCGGGCTGGCGCCTTTGGAACTGCAATTGTTGTCCAACCGCGGTTTGCGCGATCCGCAGGCGGTGGATGAATTTTTGCGTTCGGAATTTGCCGAACATATTTATGATCCGGCATTGCTGAAAGACGCCGAGCGTGCGGTGGAGCGGATCAGCGCGGCGTTGCGTTCAGGTGAAAAAATCTTGGTGTTTGGAGATTTTGACGGTGACGGCGTGACCGCAAGCGTGGTGCTGCACAAGACATTTGCATTTTTGGGCACAGCTGTCGATCTGTATATTCCGGATCGGGAAAAAGAAAGTCACGGCTTGCGGCGGGAGTCGCTTGCGGAGATCGCGGCGCGCGGAGTGAAGCTGGTGATCACGGTGGATTGTGGGATTTCCAACGTGGATGAGGTCGCGTATGCGGCTACGCTCGGGATGGATGTGATTATTACCGATCACCACGAGGTGCCGCCGGTGTTGCCGGCTGCGGTGGCGGTCGTGAACCCCAAGCGTGCGGATTGCCCGTATCCGTGCAAGGTGTTGTGTGGGGCGGGAGTGGCGTTTAAGCTCGCGCAGTTGTTATTGCGGCGCGTCGGCGCTGAGCGCGGCAAGACTCTTGCGGAGTGCACGGCGTTTGAAAAATGGCTCCTGGATGTGGTCGCGATCGGCACGATCGGTGACTGCGTGCCGTTGCGCTCGGAAAACCGGACATTGGTGAAATATGGACTGATTGTGTTAAATAAAACCCGCCGACCGGGGATTCAAAAATTGCTCGAGCGGGCGGCTGGTGTGGCGCGAGTTGGTGCGCCACCGGCGGTGCTCAGCTCAACCGATGTGGCGTTTCGCATTGTGCCGCGGATCAATGCGGCCGGGCGGCTGGCGCATGCGCAACTCGCGTTTGATTTGCTTGCGACCGGTGATCTACTCGAAGCCGACGCGCTCTCCTTGCGTCTCGACAAGCTCAACGGCAAACGCCAGCAGCTGACCGAAACCGTCAGCAAAGAAGCGCGCGATCAGATCCTCGCGCGCGGCACGGACAAGTCGATCTTGTGGGCGATAGGCGGGGCTGCGTGGCCGGCTGGGATCAACGGAATCGTCGCGTCCAAGATTATGGACGAATTCCACCTGCCCGCGATCGTGATGCAACGTCGCGCGGATGAGACCGTGGCGTCCGGCCGAAGTATTCCTGAGTTTGATATTACGCGTGCGATCACGCAGGGCAAGCACTTGCTTACCCGGTTTGGTGGTCATCCTGGCGCGTGCGGATTTTCGCTGAAGAATGAACACGTGGAAGAATTTTTGGCTCTGCTGGAGCGCGTGGCGGCTGAGCAATTTGCGGCCGGCGGCGTGGTGGCGGGTCCGCATTTGGCTATCGAGGCCGAGCTCGGATTTGCGGATATTGGCTGGGATCTGGTGAAGCAGGTGGAGCGATTTCAGCCGTTTGGTCAGGACAATAAAGAGCCGCTGTTCGTGTTTCGTGGCATGGAAGTGGTGGATACGCGCGTGATGGGGAAGAAAAATGAGCACCTGAAATTGTTTTTTGCGGGCGCGGGTGGCGGTCGGGCGCGGGTGGCGGCGGTGGGATTTTACGCAGCTGAGCGCTTGAAATCGGCCGTGATAGGATCAATATTGGATGTGGTTGGCCGCTTGCGTGTCAACGAATGGCGCGGCGAGCGCAGTGTGGAAATCGAGCTCGTGGATGCGGATTTTTCTATTAGTTAATGCAAGGAGACGGCGTGCATGCGTGTGCAATTATTTACTGATGGCGGGTCGCGGGGCAATCCCGGCAAAGCCTCGAGCGGGTCGGTCGTGCTTGATGAAGCAGGCAAAGTCGTGCTGGCGCGCGCGGGGTATTATCTCGGCGTCACTACAAATAACCAAGCTGAATACCAAGGCCTGATTCGCGGTTTTTTGCTGTGCCGCCAGCTGGGCGCGCGCGAAGTCGCGGTGTTTATGGATAGCAACCTGATCGTCAACCAAATGCTGGGCAAATTTCGCGTCAAAAACGCTGAGTTGCGCCCGCGCTACCTCGAAGCCTGCCGCCTCGCAGGCGAATTTGAACGCGTGACTTTTACGCATGTCTACCGCGAATACAACAAGCTCGCGGACAAAATGGTCAACCGCGCGTTGGACGAGGGGCGGGATGTGGTGGAGATGGGAAAATAAAAATAAGCCCAATATCGATATCGGGCTTATGGACGCGTATTAGTGATCAAACTTCTCTTCAGCAAGTGGCTTGCTCACGCCGAGAGAAATTTGCCGCAGTTGTGAACTGGAAATTTTCACCACTACTTTTTTGAGGAGATTAATGTCCTCCATGGTGTAATAGTTTGGCTCTTCGTGTGTTTCATCAACGCGCCAATTTGGCTCCTGTTCAAATATAAATTGGATGCTCGGGTTTTGCGCTGCTTCATTGAGTTGAAATTCAAACTTGCTGCAAGGAAGGGTGGTAATGAATACTTTTTCGCCATTCGTTTTCCATTGAAACGAAAGATACGGCTCAGATTGAATTTTCCCCGTGACGGAGCCGGCGAAGAAAAAGCTTCCGCCGGAGAGCGAGCCGTTGATTCCTTGTGAAACTCCTGTTGAAAGGAGTGGTTTTTCACCTATAACCCCTGCATTGTTCAAGGTATCAGCAAGAGCTGCAATGCGAGCTAATCTCTCATTCTCCCGCTGTTGCGCATCATGCGCAACAGCGTATTTTATCAACGAGATAAGCGCCGCAATAATTACAATCGCAATGAGCCAGCGAAGCATAGCGTCTTTTGTCATGAGCAACCTCCTTGTTGATCCGCTAGACATATTATAGCGGAAAGAGCACTATATCATTGAATTTTTATCTCGTCAACGGCGGATCTGAAATTAAAAAACACCTCCGTGAGAGGTGTTTTTTAATTTGTTGAATCTATTTCTTCTTTGCCGCAGGAGCCTTTTTCGCCACTTTCGCTGGTTTCTCAACTTCTTCGTTCATCGGCACTACATGCACATACTGTGCGCGGCGGAGTTGGCCGTTGAAGCGCGCGGTCTTGCGGATGGTAAATTTGACCATGCCGTCTTGGAGCGCGAAGAGGCTGAAGTCTTTGGCGACGGCCACGTTTTTGCCGGCGCGGAAGCGAGTGCCGTGCTGGCGGACGATGATGTTGCCTGTTTTGCAGACCTGGCCGCCAAAGATTTTGACGCCAAGGCGCTGGGAATTACTGTCGCGTACGTTTGCTGTAGAGCCACCGGCTTTTTTATGTGCCATTGAGGTGAATTAAAAATGCGTTATCGTGCGCTTGTAGCGCGGGATCGCGCCTGGAAAACAAAAATCTCTCGACCCACCACCTGGTCTTCGCGCGCGTAGAGCAGCGAATTCCGCGGTGTTGCTTGTTCGGGTCGGAGGTACTGAACAACATCATAGCCTAGCGCTCGGACTTTGTCAATAAATCCGTCGCTCATGACAAACGCGCGTTTGCCCTGCTTGTCTTGGTAAAACGGGAAGGTGATCGCGATGCGTGCGCCCGGTTTGAGGACCTCCAGAAACGCTTGCAGCGAGCGGCCGATCAGCGGCTCGAGGGTGCTACGTAATTGAGCGATTTGGGTGTCGGAGGGAAATGTCTCGAGCGCCGGGCCGAGCGTGGACTCGGTGGCGATGGCGTCGAAATAGTGTTTTTGAAAGGTTTTGCCCACGTCTCGGGCATCTGATTGGGACAGACGTGGCGGGTTGACCGTGCGCTTGATGCGCTCGAGTGCGGTTGTCACAAACCAATCCGCATTTTTTTGCGCGAGTTCGATCGCGTACGGGTCGCGGTCCGAGCCGGTCATGTTGTAGTCCGCGAGCATACCTTCTTGCAGCACGGTGCCGACGCCGCAAAACGGGTCAAGGATGCGCGCGCCCGGCTTGGCGCCTGCGAGGTTGAGGAGGATTTGCGCGAGCTTGGGTGGGAGCATGCCGATTTTCATATTGCGGCGCGGGCGGCCGACATCGCGCAGAGTGTAGAAATCAATGTCTTGGATGCCGCGCGTGATGCCGCAAAAGAGCAATCCTTTGTCGACAAAAAAGCAGAGTTCGGCGCCGCCTTCTTCGAGCAGGCGGTTTTTGTTGATTGAGCCGGCGTCGAGTGAGGTTTTCTTTTGTGCGCGGACAAAGCGCACGCTGCGGGAGTGCGCGCGCAGTTCGTTTTTGATCGACATGCCGACGGCGCGCATTTCATCCACGGAAAATCCGTGTCCGTATGCGCTGGTGCCGACCGTGATTTTTTTGCTTTTCATCGCGAGCAGCGGCGCGGTGATTGCCGCGAGGTTTTTTTGGAGAAAATTTACTTTGTTGCCGCCGATGACCGGGGATTGCCAAAACACTTCAATAATCTTGACCGTGCCACCGAGCGTGTTGAGCAATTGTTGGGGCTGTGGAAAACTTTTTTCGTCTCCCTCGGTCTTGACCAAGCAGATGGAATTGCTGATTTGCTGCATCTGGTGCGAGATTGAGCGGTTGGCAAGAGCCGCGCGAATTTCAGCGACCGAGAGTTGGGGATTGGATCCGAGGACAAATGCGATCGTCATTTTAACAAAATTTAATCTTGGGTTGCTAGAGTGAATATATGAAAAGGTTTTTCGCAAAGTATAAGCGCGAGCTCGGCACGACCTTGTGTGTCCTGTTGGTCGGCTCGGCGTCATTTGCGCTCGGCCGGATTTCGGTCCTGTATCACCAGGAGCCGCTGCACATCGCCGACGGTGCGCCGATCGAGCAACGAATTCAGGAGTCGTTGGCGCGGCTGCAAGAGGGGAGTGCGCCGTCTGTTTCGTCCTCGCCTGCCGATACCGCCACTCCTCCCAAAGGCGCATTTGTGGCCAGTTCCGGAGGGACAAAGTATTATCCCATAGATTGCAAGACTGCGCAACGGATTAGCGAAGAAAACCGCGTGTATTTTCAAACTGCCCAAGATGCAGAAGCGGCGGGGTATTCACTCACGACCGCGTGTAAAAACTAGCGTTTCTTTTTGGATTTCGCGCCGACGATTTTTTCGTATTCTTTTTTCATCAGCAGTGCGTCCTGCTCTTTGTCCGGGCTTTCGCAAATTGCGATTCCGCCTACGCCGCAATCCACAAACGCGCGCGCCAGTGCTTTGTAATCAAAATCGCATTCGGCGAAGTTGAGGTGGTTTTTTTCACCTTTTGTGGTGTAGGCGATGCCAGCAAATTGGATATGAATATCTTCGACGGCCTCCGACCCCAATTCGCGCCGGATCTGCTCAAATACACCGCAAAAACCTTCGTACGAATTAACCGCGCCTTGCGTACGTCCGACCAAATGTGCGAAATCAATGCACGGGCGGATGTTGTCGCGCAATTTGGACAGCTCGATGAGTTCCTCCAATGTGCCAAACACGCCCAATTTCCCACCGATTTCCGGTCGCAAGATGGCTGGGATTTTTTGCATACGCAACTCGTCGGCGACTTCGAGGAGATTTTTCTTTACATGTTCATAGGCTTCTTCCGGCGCTTGTTTCAGATAGGATCCTGGATGAAACGCGATATCGCGTGCGCCCGCCAGCGCACCGATTTTGGCAGCTTGCAGCAGCATGGATTTGGAGCCGGCGCCATCTGAGCCGGGTTTGGGATTGAGGTTGATATAATACGGCGCGTGGACGGTGAGTTTGATGCCGGCAGTCTCGACTTCTTTGCGCACGCGGGCGGCGAGCATGGGCTTCATAAATACGCCATGCACGAAGGCGAGCTCCATCGCCTGGAGGCCGATTTTTTTGACAAACGCGACGTTGGTCACGCTGTCGAGTTTTTTTGGTGCGAGCGGCGGCTGGGCGATGCCCGAACTGCCAAAAATGAGTGATGCCATATCAATCATGTTAACGTCTTGTCTTCTAGGGTATCATGAGAATTGATTTTTACCCAATTTTCATAGTATTCTTAGGTTAAATCGCTTGCTTTGAATGGAAATAGAAACATAGTAAAAACGTAAAATCATTTTAAACATGGAAAGATCTCCTGAGTTTGAAAAATATATAGATAGTGTTCGAAAACTTCCGCAAGAAACGATTGTAGAGAAGAGTGAAAAGCAAGAAAAGGCAAAGATTTTGCGCATGGAAGTCATGCTTGAGAATGCTGCGCTTACAGAGGAGCTTGTTGAATTTTTGAAAGACGACCCTTTAATTACCTCAGATGATTTAATCGCAAGATATAATAAAAAGGGTCGAAAAACGCGTGATCCAAAGATTACCTCGGCCGATGTTGTTACTAAGTTTAAAGAAAAAAACCCTCAAAGGATGATAGCTCACCCAGAAGTTGTACAGGTTTATGTCAAGGAATTACTAGAGCAAAGAACGCGATTCTTAAAAATAGTGGAGTTTCTTAAGCGATCTACTTTTGATTCCCCTCAGGCTTTAGGCGGTAAGTTGTATGAATACTATATTCCTCAAAAGGGAAAAATAAACAAAAGGCCCCAGGGACCTATCCTAGTTGATACATCTTTCCCGCTCTCGGTGGTTATGTATGTTTTTGATGAATATGATTTTAGCAACATTGACTCACGCGTCGACTTGGGAGGATTTTATAATCCAAGCGCTAAATTAGACCCTCAAAAAGTTGATTTTAAAGAAACATTCCCTTTAATTGTTCTTAATGGCGCAGGAATTGATGCTAAGGAATTGACAAGACAAAAGGATCATGAGAAGGGACATGTTGAAAACAAGCCTTTTCGAGATACATTCTCACAAATGAAAAAGAAGGCGGTCTGGGGTCATCCTCAATATTTTCCAAGTTTTGAAAGCCTAGAGAGCGCGCAACAGGAATACGAGCTTGAAACTAATCCTCATGCTGCGAACCTAAAAGAGAAGACGAGACCTGCTTTAGAAATCGCATTGCTTTTGGGCAAAGACGAAATCCTTGCAGATTTAAATTCAACAGGAAGTATTACCCAATACGTGCCTAGGTTAATCGAACGAGGAGGAACTTATGATTACTTTGAGAAAGTCATGAAAATCAATCCCGGCTCGAAAATGCATAACGAGCTTTGGAGTGAATACGAATCCATTATTGCTTCATCCACAAAAGCTGCTGATCGAGTTCTTCGTGGATATGATAAATTGTCACAAATACTTGAGCCAGAAGCTAAAAAAGTTATTACAAAAAAAAGTGAGCTATTTAGGTGGGTATTGGCTCAAATTCCGCTTGATAGATGGGAAAAGCAGCTGAACGAAACACTTTTTGTGAAGGAAGCAGAGGAGATAGATGAATTTTTTGAACTATATGAGAACTACAAAGATGATGATAAATCACAAGTAAGACAGGGATTAGTTTTTTTGCAGAAAAAGTTAGAAGCTGAAGGGGCTACAAAGTCTCTGCATCTTGAATTGGCAAAAACACTGGATACAATAAAAGATTATGATAAAAAAGCAAGTGCTGAGGTTGTTGTTTCTTTTATAAAACAAGGGAGTGGCGAGGGTTGGCTAAATGCAGAAGAGGTAATTACAGAATGGAATAGCAAATTTCCTCTTTTGGATTCCGCAATAGAAAGAGATCATCTAAATAAATGGAAAGAAGCTATAACACAGGGCGATTTTAAAAAAGCATTCAATTTATTAAAAGATGATCCATTGCGCGGGTCTGAGGTTGATTTTAGCGATGACTTTAAACGATCTGATCCATATAAATTATTAAGCCTGTCTCGGCTAAAGGGCGGTGCAAATTTACAATTCAAAAGGATTCTGAAGACTTTTAAAATTGCTAAGGCGCAGTACGAAGCATGCAAAGATGTTGTCATGACGCCTCAAGCGCTAGAGAACCTTTCTTCTAGTCAGCAGGAAGAATTACTCAGAACCACTGTGGGTGCTTTGGAAAACTTATACAATAATGTTGAGGCTATTGCTTCCCATCAGTCCGTTGAGAAATATATTCGGAAGGAGTTGAGGAATATTCAGGAATCTCTTCAGGATAATCGCTTCCTTTTCGATAGGCAAAAACTAGCTAAATTAGAAGAAAGAAAGCTAAGATTATTAGAGGCAGGCCAAAGATTAGAACATCGGATGAAGCCCTGATTTACACCATTTTTCACTATGTAAGCATTGATTTTTCGCCAATTTTCCTGTATACTGCCGGCTATGTCTCATTCTCGCTTATATCTTGATTATGCAGCTACCACATCGCTTGATCCGGCGGTGCGCGCAGCCATGGCGCCCTACGAAACGCAGGCCTTTGGCAACGCGTCCTCGGTGCATCAGTTTGGTTTTGATGCCCTCGCAGGTGTGGATCGCGCCAAGGATCAGGTGGCGGAATTTTTGAATTGTCTGACGTCGGAAATAATTTTTACCAGTGGCGCGACCGAAGCCAACAACTTGGCTATCCAGGGTGTGGTACTCGCAGCACATGGTGGCCTCACGCCTCGCGCCGACCAAGTGCGTCGGCAACTCATTACCACCGCGATCGAACACCCGTCGGTGCTGCATGTGTATCAATTTTTGGAGCAGCAGGGGTTTGAAGTGGTGTATCTGCCGGTGAATCACGAAGGCATTGTTGAGCTCGACGCCTTGCGTGCCGCGCTGAGCGAGCGGACGCTGTTGGTGTCCGTCATGCAGGTAAATAATGAAATCGGCACTATTCAGCCCATCACTCGCATCGGCCGTTTGGTGAAAAAAGTGGGCGCGGTATTTCATGTGGATGCGGTGCAGGCTGCTCCATACTTGTCGTGCGATGTGGATCAGCTTAAGGCGGATTTGCTCACACTTTCTGGGCACAAGATACGCGGTCCGAAAGGGGTAGGGGTGCTGTATGTGCGCAAGGGAACGGCAATCAATCCGCTCATGCATGGCGGTGAACAAGAATATGGATTGCGGCCTGGTACGTATGCGACGCCTGCGATCGTGGGGTTTGGTGAAGCGGTTGCGCTGCTTCAGGCGCGTGATCGCGCTCAAGAGGCGAGTAGTGTCGCACAAGTGAGAGATACGGGGGTAGAGAAGCTGCTTGCCGCGTTCCCGTCCGCGCATATCAATGGGTCTCGCGCGGCAGCTGAGCGTACGCCCAACAACATCAATATTACATTTCCCGGCGTCGATGCAGAGAATTTGATCTTGCAACTGGATCAAGACGGCATAGCCGTATCAACCGGTTCGGCGTGTTCGGCGGGCTCATTGGAGCCGTCGCACGTGTTGCAAGCGATCGGTTTGTCTGCCGAAGACGTGCGCTCGAGCATCCGCATCACGATCGGGCACGAGACGACGATACGGGAGATGGATGTATTGGTCGCCGCGATCGCAAAAAGAATCACCCAGGTCAAATAAACAGCGAGGTCACGGCGACCTAGCAGAGGTAGTAATGTTTTGGTGAGCCTAAATAAATAATGTCGCACAATATATCTTATGCGACAAAATAAGTCCAAATCAGCCGTCAGAACCTCATGTATGCCTGCTTTTGTCATATGTGGCTGCTTTGCATAATTGGCACCTCATATATCGAGTGAAACCTATTGTTCTATTCCTCTCTGGTTAAAAGGAAAAAATCTACCTTGTGCACAGTCGTCATTTGCATTGAATTCACTATTTTATTATGATGACATCAATACATTAAGTATCGAGCCTCGAGGTATAAATTATTTTTTAACAGAATCATATATGAATTTTTCCACGGAGTTGCTCAAGGGATCTGTGCGTACATTGATACTATCGCTTCTGGCAGATGGCGAAATGTACGGCTATCAACTCATCAAAGAAATGCAATCGCGCAGCGTGAACGAATTCCACCTCAGCGAAGGCAGCCTCTACCCTGCCCTGCACGAGCTCGAGCACCAAAAGCATATCTCGAGTCGGTGGGAGAAAATCGACGGCAAGCGGCCACGTAAATATTATGCGATCACACCTAAGGGGAAAAAAATCCTCGCCGGCCAGCTGCAGGAATGGAATTCATTTACGGCCGCGGCCAATCGTATTTACAAGCAGCTTGCCCAAGCAAATTAATCCATGCCTATGAATATTCAATTACGTGAACTCGCCTCTCGAGTTGCCCAGGCCACGCGGTTTGAACCTGAGGTGCAGGAAGAAATCAAGCTTGAGATCGAGTCACATCTCGCCGACGAAGCCCAAGAATTGGCGCTCTCCGGTACGACGCCTGACGAAGCCACTCGGCAAGTCATCGTCCGGTTTGGTGATCCGCAAGCGGTCGGCCGCGAACTTGCTCTTGCAAAACGACCTTGGGCGCGCCTCCCACTGATCGGGCCGCTCATCTACTATTGGCCGTTGCGGATGGGGATGAAGCTGTTTTTTTTGCAGATCGGCGCGTTGGTGTCCTGGGCTGTTGGGTTGATCGTCGTGAACACAATTGCATCATTTGTGACAGCAGCCTTCGCCAGTGCATATCTGCTGTTTTGGCTAATGCCGTTTATTATAGCAATTCCTCTCGCGTACAACTTTGCCATTGTTCGCTGGCTTCTTCGTATTACAACAACACGCGGCAGCGCGTGGGAAATATGGGTGATATCTGAGCTCCCATTTTTCATCTGGTTTGTAATGGATATCTCAAATGTTGCGCTGCGCCTATTGACGCAGGGCAAGAGCCCGTTGTTGTCAGAAGGATATGGGTATATGTATAGACTCATTTGGACGCGATTTGAGTACATCATTGGTCCGCAATTTATCCTTTTCGCTATTGTGTTTATCGTATGCTGGACAGTTAGATTGTCCAGAATGTATCGTTCGCTTCTTACAACTAAAAAGCAAAACGTATGAGCAAAGAATTTCCTGATTTTTCAAATCCTAAGCGCATTCGTATCCGCTTTTTTGTCAGCGTCTTTGTGCTGGTCGTTGTCTTATTGGTGGGGCTTGGTTGCTTTCAATTCGTATTGACAAGGTCATATCCTCGCCCAACCGCCCATCCGGGCGATTTTAGTGAAGTTGTTAGCAAAAATTATCTGTTGATCCAGGATCATGCTGGTGATGCTTCGCCCATACAAGCGGAAATTGTTCGTCTTGATGGGAACACACTGAAGAAGGCGAGCCATATCGACGCATTTTATCCGGGTGGTGACAAAACTCTTTTGCAATCTTGGCAAGGCGTGGAATTTTCAGGTAATCCCGTGTTGGAATTTTTTGATTCTTCGACCGGTGCATTTCAGGCGCTTGTAGCCCCAACAAATAAGATACTAACTCAGGTCTCGTATTCTCCGGACATGAAGTATTTGCTGGTTCAATTTGGCGATGAGGCATTTATCCAAGATGTTCAGAGCGGCAACTGGAAAAATATCGGTGAATTTTCTCAGCTGCCTGTAGGGACAAGTGCCTTTGAGTGGACGCAAGCCGACTCGCATGCACTGTTTGTGGTTGTGCTCGGATATGCTAAAGATGGCAAAGAGGAACAGCGAGCGCGGTATGTGATTGATCCGAGAAGTTGGAAGATCTCGCCGTACGCTATGGATGCATCGTACGGACCGCTCAAGGTCAACAAAAGACTCGTTGAAGAATACGAAAGTCCGCTGATTGAATTGAAACGTCCGCTTTTTGTCGGTTGGGCAAAAATTATTTCAAAAGCAAGTGGAGAAATAAAACTCTCGTGGTTTACCAGTCGTAATAGGATTGCTGTTAATTCGTATACAATAAAAGGCGATGCGAGCCACGTACTTCTCCAGCTTGATAATCGCATGGGCTTGCTTGATCTCGAAAGTGGTCGCTATGCACAGCTGTTTGAAAGCCCGTTTTTTCATCCAGAAATAGGAATTCCTACCGTGGATGTATTTTCGTTGTAGTGATGAAGCAAGCCGTTGCTTTACGGCAGCACTTTCATCGGGTCGATCGCTACCCCATTTTTGCGAGTTTCAAAATGAAGATGGGCTCCTGATGATGTGCCAGAGCCAATTGAGCCAGGTCGTCCGCCGCTGGTGCCAATAGTTTGGCCAGCGCTTACGCGGTCACCTACATTCACCGCAAATGAGGTCATGTGCCCATAGATCGTTGTCCATCCCCCATCGTGCAAGATGATCGCGTATTGATACTGCGTGGTTCCTGTATAGCGCACTTTTAGAATAACGCCAGCCGCCGCTGCCGCTATTTGTGTTCCTTGAGGCGTGGGGATGTCGAGGCCGGGATGGCAGCCGTTTGGATACAAGTACTTAAAAGGATATCCTGGGTCGCAAAATCGCGTAGAGATGCCGCGAAGTGGCTGCACCGGCCAGCTGAAAATGGCGTCGCCATTGGGATCAATGCTGTCCAGTGGTGATGTTTGGCCGGAGGAAGAATTTTGTCGTTGGCGCTCCTCTTCCTCTTTTATCTGACGCTGAATATCCGCGATGTCTGCATTTTCTTGATCGACTTCGGCCTTGGATTCTTTGAGCAAATTTTGGTAAGTCTGCTCATCGTTATGAGTTTGGTCAAGGAATTCCTGTTTGGAGGCTTGCTGTGATTCAAGTGCTGCTTCTTGGTCTTTGAGTTGTTTTTGCAGCGCAGTGACTTCATCTTTTTGTGCGCCGAGCGTTTGGTTTTTCCATTCTAGATCAGCCTTGAGCGATTGGACTTGGTCAAGGGTGGTTTGCCCTTGCTTTTGCAAATCCTGAACGTATGCGCTTTCGTTCAAAAAATCCGAGAACGAATTGTTTTTTAGCCAAATCTCAATCGGGTTTTCTTGATCGCGCTCAGCAAGATCTACAATAAATGCCGCAAGTAACTGCTTTTCTTTGGCAATGTCTTTTTCCTTTGCGCTGATTTCGAGATTGGTTTTGTCTATTTCTGACTTCAAGAGATCGATTTTCTTTGCGTTTGCATCGATTTCGGCTTGGGTTTTGTCGATGTTTGTGGAAAGAAGTGAAATTTCATTTTCAATTGTCGCTGCCTGTCCTTGCTTTTCGCTGATCTGTTTATTGTATTGATCAATCTTATTTTGTTGATCAAGGAGGGCTTGGCGCTTTTGATCGATCTGATTGTTTAAGTCATCGAGTGTTCCCGCACTTGCCTCATGAGGAATGGAAAAAAGACTTGCAGCAAGAAAAAATAATATTCCACCAATCAGAGATGCGCGCGCGTGCTTCATGTAAAAATGCTAGATGGTCTTGTATGACTTCACAATAGTAAGAATCGCTTCGCGAATCTTGTCGTAGTCGGCATAGGTATAGTTTGCATCCATTGATGAACCGTATTCAATTTTGACGCCGTTTGAAAGCGTAATCACGAGTGTTTCGTTGTGGACGCTGAGTTTGTCAGTCGCACCTTTTTTGGTAAAGCCTGTTGCTGTGTATTCTTTGCCTGCAACGGTGATTTTTTCCGTTTTTGCTGTCTTTGCCCCTGTTACTGAACGAAGACAGCTGGATGTCGCGTCCTTGCTTGCGATTTTGACATAGCCCTGGTGGTGCTCGATGACAACGCAAGAGTCGTCGTCATCGGTAAGTACCGCACTTGCTGGGTAGCTAATCTGATAACCCGCGACCGTGTTTTTAAAATCAGTGGTTGTGACCGTCGGCGCAGCCGAAGTGTTCGTGGTGGTTTTTGTGGGTTGTACCGAGGTCGTTGAACTTGTTTTCTCGTCTGCAGTTGATTTTGCAGGTGCGTCGTTGATGAATTCTTTGATAAGCAAATTTTGCTGTTCAAATTTTTGAGACATAATCCAATCGCTTGCCACAAACAGCACCATGCTAGTGAGTGACAGCACAATCAATACGATCAAGAGAGATGTGGTTGGCGCGTGCTGGTGTTTTTTTGGTGCGCTTGCGGTAGGCTCGACGATTTTTTGCGACGGCATGAATGTTGTTGTTAGTTTTTCGATGGCTCGAGTATACTATTTTTTACCCAAAATCTCAATGGCAGTCTGGATGCGAGCAAGTGAGCGTGTTTGTCCGAGGATTGCCGCGCTATCAAAAGGTCCGGGACTTTTTTGCTTACCGGTCAACGCCACGCGCATGGGCCACAGAAGTGCGCCGGTGGCAATTTTTTCTTGCTCGATTGCAGCAAAAAATGCTCGTTCGATATCTTGAGCGGCGAAGCTGGATTCTTCGAGCTGCTCGAGGAGAGAGGCGGCTTTTGTGAGCATGGCGATGGTGTCTGCTGCAGGCGATTGTTTCCAGCTCAGAAGAGTTGGATCATAGTGAAGCTCTTGATCAAAATAAAAACGAGTTTCTTCGCCCACCTCTTCGAGTGTTTGAATGCGCGATTTTTCAAGAGCCAATACAGACGCAAGTGTTGCAGCCGGAATATGTGCGGTATCAAGGCCTTTTTTCTCGAGAAATGGTTTTGCTACCGTCAAAAATTGTTCATCAGAGAGTTGCTTGATGTAGTGCGCGTTGATCCAGTTGAGCTTTTTGATATCAAAAACGGCCGGTGATTTGTTGACATGATCGAGCGAAAATGCGGCAACAAGCTCGTCCAGACTGAAAAACTCTTGGGTTGTTTTTGGATTCCACCCGAGGAATGCGACAAAGTTGAGAAGCGCCTCCATGAGATATCCGCGCTGTAAAAACGAAGTCGCAGACACGTCACCGTCGCGCTTGCTGAGTTTTTTGCGCTGCTCGTTGATGACTAAAGAAAAATGTGCAAATTGCGGTGGTTGCCAGCCAAATGCTTGATAGAGCAATAAGTGCTTGGGCGTGCTTGAAAGCCACTCCTCCGCCCGCGCCACATGGGTAATCTGCATGGCATGATCGTCGATAACATTGGCAAAATGATAGGTCGGGAATCCATCGGACTTGATCAAGACTTGATCATCAACGGTGGCATGTTCAAAGCGAATTTTGCCTCTGATCTGGTCTCGAAATTCAGTAAAACCTGTTTCCGGCACGCGCAATCGCACGACAAACGGGATTGTTTGCGCAAGTTGAGCAGACACTTCTTCAGTGCTCAGGTTGCGACAAAAGCGATCATAGTGCGGTGGTAACTTTTGGGCAATTTGCTGGGCGCGCATCTGTTCGAGTCGCTCGGCTGTACAAAAGCACCGATACGCCCACCCGTTGTCGAGCAAGGTCTGCACGTGGGCGCGATAGGTGTCTGTTCGTTTTGATTGAATATATGGTCCATACTCCCCTTTTTCTCCCAGTGTGCCGTCGGATCCAAGCGTGACTCCCTCGTCTGGAGTGAGGCCGGCTTGATCAAGGAGCTGGATAATATTTTCCAATGATCCTGGAACAAAACGACCCTGATCGGTATCTTCGATGCGCAAAATAAAAGAGCCACCCGCGTGGTGTGCGAGCAAGAAATTGTAGAGCGCAGTGCGAAGACCGCCGATGTGCATCAGGCCGGTAGGGCTTGGTGCAAAACGGGTTCTGATCGGGGATTGCTGAGTGGGAGTTTGAGTATTCATGCAGCCAGTATACGCGTCGCCGTGCTCTTGCGCAACAGGTGTGCTAGTATTTTGATATGTTTGCTTCTGATCGACATACTGTCCAAGTAATCCCGTTGACCAAGCTTCCTCGTATGCGAAGTCAGGTTTTTACTTATGGCGTGCCGGATGAATTGCGCGGCACGATGCGTGTTGGTCAGGTGGTGGAGGTTCAGTTTGGCCGACAAGTGATTAAGGCGTGTGTGATTGATGCGGAGACGCCAGCTCAGAAAACAACAACATACGAGATCAAAAATATTGTTCGCGTTTTGGATGAGCAGATTTTTATCCAGCCGCACCAGCTTGAACTCGCAAAACAAGTTTCTTCCTTTTATTTTAGCCCACTTTCGCTTGTTATTAAGCTGGTTGCTCCTCGGTGGTTTGCCCCACTGAAACGTAAGGAACAAAAAAAGAGTTCAAAAAAAATAACTGCAGGCAACCCCAAAGTCCAACAGATTGTTGCCGGTGATCTTGTCTTGTCCCCGCTTCAGCAGGGTGTGTATCAGCGGATCTCTACTGCGTGTGAGGCTGGTCGTGCTGATGTGTATCTCCTCCATGGCGTCACCGGAAGCGGCAAAACTGAGATTTACACTCGTGTCATTAAAGACGTGCTCGCTCAAGGAAAACAAGCGTTATTTTTGCTTCCAGAGATCGCTTTGACCACACAGTTTATCACTCATTTTCAGGAAAGATTTTTGCGTGAAGAGGTGGCGATCTTGCATAGTCATTTGACGCCAAAAGAACGCGCCCTTGAGGGGCGGGCTATCGCGAGTGGCAAAGCGCGAATCGTTATTGGGCCGCGATCGGCCGTGTTTGCACCATTTCAATCGCTTGGTTGCGTTATTATTGACGAAGAGCACGACGCAAGCTACAAGCAATATGATCAATCGCCTCGCTACCATGCACGCGAGGTGGCCAAGATGCTTGGGCGGATTTGGCAGTGCCCGGTGGTGCTGGGGAGCGCCACTCCTTCAGTTGAATCATATTTTGATGCAGCCACGGGAAAGTCGGTACTGCTGGAGCTTCCTGATCGGTTTTCGCGCGCTCAACAAGAAGATGGCGCTGCGGCAAAAGAGCTTCCGCTGGTGTCTATTGTCGATATGCGCGAGGAGCTCAAAAAAGGCAACCGTACGGTGCTGAGCGAGGCGCTCCTTGAAGCTCTTGGCGAATTGCGCGCTCGTGGCGAACAGGCGATTTTGTTTTTGAATCGGCGCGGTATGTCCACGGTGGTTATGTGTCGCGATTGTGGTCATGTGATGCAGTGTCCGCGCTGCGAAATTCCTTTTGTCTATCATGAAACGCGCGGCGCGGCGCAGGGTTTGTTTTGCCATCACTGTGCTCTGCAGGTGCCTGTGCCAACGCGCTGCCCAGTCTGTTCAAGCAGCTATATTAAATTTTTGGGCGCGGGCACTCAGCGGGTTCAAGCGGAAATAGAGCGTGCGCTGCCCGAGTTGCGGATCGTGCGCATGGATGCCGATACGACCACGACGCGCGGTTCACATGGTCGCATCCTCGAATCATTCCGCGCCCATGAGGCCGACATCTTACTTGGTACTCAAATGATTACCAAGGGATTTGATTTGCCAAACGTGAACTTGGTGGGTATAATTTCTGTTGATAATCTGCTGAATATGCCCGATTTTCGTGCGTCTGAGCTGGCGTTTCAGTTGGTGACTCAAGTCGCTGGTCGCGCGGGGCGGCGCAACAAGCGGGGCGCGTGTATTGTGCAGACGTATACGCCCAAAAATCCATTGCTGCAAAAAGCCGCGTTGCACGATTATGCCGGATTTTACGAGCAAGAGATTCGGGATCGCGAGGCGCTCTTTTATCCCCCGTTTGCTCGCCTGGTCAAGCTGATTTACTCCCATGAAAAGCCGGAAAAAGCTGCATCCGGAGCTCGAAGTTTGCAGGCGCAGATTGTGCGGGTAGTTGGGACGGATTTTGATGGCGAGATTATCGGTCCGAGCCCGGCATTTTTACCAAAAAAGGCCGGGAAATATTACTGGCACGTGATTATCAAATACAATCCCGCCACTGAGCAGCCGCGAATAACAGAATTGCTCAACCAGATTCCTGACGACTGGACAGTGGATATTGATCCATTTACGCTTTTATAGAACAAGACGCACATGATTCGAAACATAATTCAATTTGATGATCCTCGGTTGCGGACGCGCTCGCGCGAGTTGCGGGCGGACGAGATGAGATCTCCCGAGATCCAGAAGCTCATCAAAGACATGGCAGAAACCATGGATTTTGCTCGTGGGGTGGGAATTGCGGCTGTGCAAGTTGGTGAAAATCTGCGGATTTTTTGGGTGAGCTATGAAAAGCATCGATTTGTGATCATCAACCCGCGCGTCGAAATTTTGTCAAAAAAAGAGTCAAAAATGGAAGAGGGCTGCCTGAGCTATCCGGCCATTTGGGGCAATGTGGTTCGCGTAAAAAAGTTGCGTCTGACCGGACTTGACGCTATGGGCGCTCCGTATGAGATTGTTGCAAAAGACTATCTTGCGCGCGTGATTCAGCATGAATTTGATCACCTTGAGGGCAAGGTGATTGTTGATAAATTTGTTCACTAGCTTTTTATGACAACTTTTCCGCGTGCGGGTGTGCCAATTCGAGTGCTGTTTATGGGAACCCCTGCGTTTGCTGCGCGGATATTGCGCGCGCTGGTGGATGCGCCTGATGTATTTCGCGTAGTTGGCGCGGTAACTAATCCGGATCAAGCGGTTGGGCGCAACTCGACGCCGGTAGCGAGTCCGGTCAAGCAGTTTGCAGAGAGCCAAGGTGTGCCTGTGTTTCAGCCTAAAAAGTTGCGTGATCCCGCGTTGGCTGATGAATTGCGTGCACTTGGCGCGGATGTGGTTGTGGTAGCTTCGTATGGTCGAATATTGCCTTCATCGCTGCTGCGCCTGACTCCAGTGGGATGCGTGAATGTGCATGCGTCGCTATTGCCCACCCTTCGTGGCTCTTCGCCTATCCAGAGCGCGGTTCTTGCCGGTCATGAGCAAACTGGCATTACACTCATGCGGATGGATGAAGGTATGGATACGGGTGACATCATTGTGCAGCGCGCGATTCCGCTCACTCCCCGAGAAACCTACCTCACGTTGCATGACAAGCTTGCCGAGCTCGGCGCCGAGTTGATTCAGGAATTTCTTCCCTCGTGGGTTGCGGGTGATCTTTCTGTCCAGCCGCAAGATGCGCGTCACGCAACCACGACCGCTTTGTTGAAAAAATCTGATGGTCAGATTGATTGGCGTCGTTCGGCTAGCGAGATTGATCGGCAGGTTCGGGCATTTATTGCCTGGCCGCAAAGTTTTACGTTTACACCTCAAGGCAAGCGCTTGGTCATTTGCGATGTGGAGGGGATCCGAGATTTTGCAAAAGACTCATCGTCTCATCGCGCAGCCGGCACTATGGATTTTTCCGCAGGCTCTCCCGCGCACGAGCTGGTGATTTGGTGCGGTGACGGCAAGGCTCTCGCGGTGGGTCAGATTCAGCCTGAAGGAAAGCGCCCGATGTCGGCGCAGGAGTTTATGCGCGGTTATCGACAGCTGGATCAGGCAGTGTTAAAATAATCTTATGAAGAAATTTATTGGTCTCGGTGCGATTTTATTGGTTTGTGGCAGTATTGCCGCAGTCGCGTATGCGCAGTATTTTCAGCCTGCTCAGCTTCCTGGAGTAAGCGCGACCACCTCTGCAAAATCTGCGGCGAGCGATGAGCCGCTTGCTCCAATCATTACTGCTGAAGAATTGCACACAAAAATAGCCGCAAAAGAAACATTTATTCTTGTGGATGTTCGTGACGCGGCTGCATACAATCAAGAGCATGTGGCGGGCGCGATCAACATTCCGGTCAAGGAAATTGAAGCAAACACCAGCAAGCTCCTTCCTCTTGATCGCTCGATTGTGACTATGTGTGCGGGCGACGAATGCAAAGCAAGCACCAAAGCTGCAACCAAGCTTCTTGAGCTTGGATTTACGCAAGTGTTAAATTATGACGGCGGCATCAGCGGCTGGAAAATCCATGGCTACTCTGTTGTTTCCTCGCCTTCATCAACTCATTAGTAATTTATTTCTATGCAAGAAGTATTTGCTCACTGTGACGTGCCTTGTGGAATCTATGATCCGCGTCCGGCTGAAATCGCTGCCGCGACCGTAGAAACCATGGTAAAAAAACTCCTTGATCTCAAAAAGCCCGCGCCTGATGCGGATATGCAAACCGTGCTGGCTTTTCACAACAGTCTTTCGCGCATGGTGATGACCAAAGAGGAGCACGCGCGTGCCTGCAAGCGCGAACTGCTGATTTTGTGGACGGATTATTTTAAGCCTGAGCACCTGGTGCTATTTCCCGGCTTGCACGAGACGTTTTGGAAAGCGGCAAAGTTGTGCTCAAAAAATAAACAAGAAGTCAATCTGGCAGCTGCGCAAGAGCTCACTCATGCAGTGCACGAGATTGCGCATCTATTTGCCCAAGCTGAGGCTGCAAAAGCGAAAAAAGTTGCCTAATGCGGCTGGTGCGCTTTCTGCGCGTGCGCGGACAGAGTATGGAGCCAATTATTCGTGATGGCGCCGTTGTGCTTGTGAGCTCCCTCCCCTATGTGTTTCGCAAGCCGCGTGCGGGTGATGTTGTGGTTGCGCAGCATCCGTTTGAACGCAGACTGATTGTGAAGCAAGTTGAGCGCATTGTGCGCGATGGTCGTGGCGATCGGGTATTTCTTCGGGGCGTAAATAAAGCGCAAAGTCAGGACAGCGAGGCATTTGGCTCGCTTGCTATTTCTTCACTTGTTGGAAAGGTGTGTTATGTCAGATCAAGCTGATCTCCAATTTTCATTTACTGACCGCGGACGCGTGATTGCCATGGCGAGCACGTGGGGTCTTTTTAGCCCTCGTGCGCTGGATGAGGGCTCTCAATTGCTTTTGGAGCATGTGGATGTGCATTCTGTGCATGACGATGTGCTGGATATTGGCTGCGGCACCGGCGTGCTTGGTATTGCGCTCGGCTTGCGCGCCCCGCAAGGACAAACGCATCTCGTTGACAAAGACTTTGTTGCAGTTGCGTATGCACAAAAAAATGCACTCGCCAACGGTCTGGCGCATGCGTCGGTGTATTTGAGCAACGGTTTGCAGCAGGTTTCGGAAATCCAGACATTTGATCTGATTGTTTCAAATCTTCCGGGAAAAGTCGGACGCGAGTTGCTGCATGCGTTTATTACGGACTCGTTTGCTCATCTCAAGCCGGGTGGTCAGCTGTGTGTGGTGACTATTACCGGCATTCGCGAATATATCAAAAAAGAATTCCTCGCGACGTTCGGGAATTATGAAAAAGTAAAACAAGGTGCACGATATACGGTTGCTCGCGCGATCAAATCGGCGTAGCTGCGCCTGTGCAGGCAGAATCTGCCCACAAACCCGCATGTTGTTGTTCGGCTTGTTTTTGTGCCTGACGAAATTCGGATTGATAGCGATAGGGCTTGTCGTAGGTATATTCGTGCGCGAAGCCTGATTGAATTAAGATTTTGTTGACAAATAATCCATCATCTCGCGTGACGTACCGCAGGAGGCGGTCATAGCGATCGCGATTGCCTTGGGACTGGTCGGATTCAAGCACAACGGTGGCGTTGTCGAGCAGCTCATGCGTTTTTGCAGATGCTTCTTTTCCAAAACACTCGACCGGCTTGCGTGGATCGACGGTTTCGGGAGTGTTAACGCCAATGAGGCGTATTTTTTCTTTTTTGCCACTCAGTATGACCTCGATTGTGTCTCCATCAACTACCTTGGTGACTTGCGCAAGCTCTTGTTGGCGTGTTTGTGAATTGAGAAGCTCGGCAGTGGATGCGCGGAGATTTACTGTTTGCGTATTGTGTTGTTGCACATAAAAAAATCCACCAAGCAGGGCGACAATAGCGGCAAGCGAAGAAAAAGTCCTCCGTAGACGTCGAGGTAAAATATGCAAGTGTCTTGATCGCATATTGCGTTAGGAGAGCATGTTGTTAATATAGTCTACGATCTCGGCAATTGAAGTGTCGGCTTTGATGAAAAACTTTTTTGCACCAAGTGCTTTTGTGCGGAGTTCGTCTTCTTTTTGACTGAGGTTCGTAATAATAATCACTGGCGTTGTTGCGTTGCGCTGTTTCATTTTTTCCAAAAATTCGAATCCGTCCATGCGCGGCATCACTAAATCCAGAAGAATAAGCGCGAACGTTTCTTCGTCAACGTGTCGGAGAGCCTCAACTCCATCGGTTGCGACTTGTGGGTCATAACCGGCATTTTTGAGTTTGAGTTGAAGGGCTTGATAGACAGATGGTTCGTCTTCGACGATCAGGATACGTTTCATTTTTTTGCTTGCTGCCATACGCGTCGATTAAAAAATAAATCTACATTTCAAGTATACCATACGCACATAGGCTTGCATAAAGCGAGTTTTCCTGATAAAGTGAGTAGCTTGATTCAAGCAGGAGGTGTGGACATGAACAGGTTGTTTACTGCGATGCTTCTATTTTTGGTTGCTTCGGTTGCCTCTGCGAGCGGTGATTTTACTGCTTCGTATGCGGAGAAGTCAATCTTAAAAATATTCGGCACAGTGCTGGATCAGCATTCGGTGGTGTTGCTGGAGGCTAACTACTATTTGGGAAAAAACAAAGAGTGGTTCGCGTATGCCGGCACGTCCCAGGAAATAAATCCGAGCAACCGAGTTCCTGGGGATGAGGGCGAATGGTACGACCTTATTGCGCTCAGGACCGTCACGGGGCCGCTCATGGCAGGTCTGGAAGTCTTCCATATTCCGAGTAAACGCGGGCTTCCGCATTTCACCTATCTGCAGCCGCAGATTTATCTCTATCTGAAATATGCGGTGGTGGGTGCTCAGATTATTCGTCCGATCGATACCACGGACGAAAACGATCGCGCGATGGTGTATGCGGAGGGCATTCTCACGAAAACCTTTGCGGAAGATCGGGTGAGTGTGACTTTGAAGCCAGGGGCTTCCTATGGAGATTCGGGTGGCGGGAGAAAAACCATTTATCTCGACAGCCAGGCCGAGCTTGGGATTGACGAGAATAAAAGCTTTTCTTTGATCGCGCGATTTATTGTCGGGCGGACGTGGTATGCGGATGCGCCCGATCCTGTCGATATGAAACCGACATGGACGGTTGGGCTCAAAACCGCATGGTAAATTTGTATACTCGCCGGTGCTTTATCTGCACCGGCGATTTTTTATGAGCAAAAAAAGAACTCACTAGTGTGAGTTCGGCGCAATGAGCGCGTAGAGCATTTCGTTTTCGAAACTGCCTCCCGTAGTAATTATACGGTCGGTGCGGTTTGCTTCTTCGAGAAATCCGAGCTTTTGCGCGATTTTTCTGCTTGCGTGATTTTGCTCGGAGCAGTGAATCTCAAGCCGGTGTAGATTGAGCTGAGAAAAAGCAAAATCTACAAGAGCGGCGACGCATCTAGAAACAATCCTCTGTCCTGCATAGTCCGCATCGATCCAATAGCCGATAGATGCGCGCCGGTGCCGCGCGTTGATACTATGCAGTTCCATCCAGCCAACACAGGTATCTTCGGCGTAGATACCAATCGGGATCAGATGCGGTTCTGCGGCAAATGCGTGGTCGCAGGACTCAAAGTATGTGATTGTTTCCTCGAGCGTTGCGAAACTTGGCATGGAATCAAGCCACCGATGGAGATGAGCTCGATTTTTCTCTATGAGCTCGAAGAAAACTTTAGCATCAGCCGCAGTTCTTCTGCGGAGAGAAAGGCTTGGAGCAACCTCAATGAAAAAAAAGTTCACGCGTAACCTCCGTGATTAAGCGTGCATATTATGACATGATAAATAAAAAAAGTCAACAAAAAACGGCAATTCTTAAGCGTGTGCTTCAGAGCTACCGTTTTTTGGATTTTCTTGGCTGCCCGGGTAGGATTCGAACCTACGATGGTGGATTCAGAGTCCACTGCCTTACCACTTGGCTACCAGGCAATACTGGTGTATTATTGCTTGTTCAGAGGAAAATTTCAAGAGCAAGCGCGGGCGCAGGTTGGAGTAGCTAAATTTTCAAATAGCGCCTGATGGCGATAAAGCTCGACAGGACGCCAATTGTGAGCGCGATGAGGAACTGACCGCCCACGAGTGCGACCCAGTGTTGTTGGGCATATGCGATCAGGTCGAGGTTGGTGTCTTTGAATAATGTGTTGACGCTGGGGCTTGCAATCACAAGCGCTGGATACAGGAGTGCGAGATTGGTGACTGTTGCAAAAATTGCGTATAGTACGCCTTCAAAAATGAATGGCCAGCGAATAAACCAGTTGGAGGCACCGACCAAACGCATGATTTCAACTTCTTCTTTGCGCGTATAAATGGTGAGGCGTACCGTGTTGAATGAAACAAGGATTGAGATCAGAATAAATACTACGCTTACTGTATACCCAGCGGTGCGGATTGTATTCGTTATATGAGTAAGGTTGTCTATTATTTCTTTATTGTCTTTGTAGTTGACGCTCTGGACAGTTGCTTTGAATTTGTCTTGGCTCAGCTCTGCGGCAATGTCTTTGTAAAGCGTGGGGTTTTCTGCGACCACGGTGAAACTTGGCTGGAGCGGATTTTGATCAAGCTCGGTAAGCGATTTGAGTATGAGCTCGTTGTCTTTGTGTTTTTCACGAAAATTTTTGAGCGCATCTTCCTGAGAAATGTAGGTGACGTCTTTGATGCCGGAGTATGATTTGATGGTGCGCTCGATCGTGTCGATATCGTCCGGCTTTGCCGCCACTTTGAGATAGATACTGAGATCGACTTTTTGTTGCACGCTTTTGATGGCTGCGTCGCCGAGGATCTGCAGGGAACCTAAAATCGAAAGTGTAATCAGTGTGAGCGCAAGCACGGTGGTGGCGACAATCGAAAGCCAGACATTGCGGCGAATGTTGGTGAAGCCCATTTTGAATACGCGGAAGGCGCTGGTAGAAAGCATAGGTTTACAAAATGTATTTTCCGTTTTCTTGGCTGCGAATGAGGCGACCGCTGTCGAGCGTAATGACGCGTTTGTTGATCATATTGACGATGTCGCGTGCGTGACTTGCAAAAATAACAGTGGTGCCGAGGGAGTTTATTTTGAGTAGGAGCTGGACGATTTCCCAAGAGTTGATGGAATCGAGATCGCCGGTGGGTTCGTCTGCAATCAGAAGCAGTGGCTTGTTGATCATCGCGCGGGCGATTGCTACACGTTGCTGTTCGCCACCGGAGAGTTGCTTTGGAAAACTATCTGCTTTGTGGCCAAGCCCCACGAGGTTCAGCATGCGCGGGACATCTTGGCGAATTTGTTTGCGTGGTTGGCCGGAAACTTCCATTGCGAATGCAATATTTTCGTACGCGGTCTTTTTTTCCAGTAATTTAAAATCCTGAAACACTACGCCGATGTCGCGGCGAAACAATGGCTTGTGTCGTTTGCGAATATGCTCAAGTCGCCAGATATGATCGTCAAGTTTGATATGAATCCGACCCGATGTTGGCGGCTCTTCTGCGATCAATAAACGAACGAGTGTGGTTTTCCCTGATCCGCTTTTACCGACGATGGAGACAAATTCGCCTTGCTGAATATCAAGACTGACGTCTTTAACCGCAGCCGTGTCGTTGTTGTAAATTTTTGTGACGTGGCGAAGTTTGATCATAGTGTGAGCTAATCCGTATCTCTCCAACCTCCCTGTTCCGGGGCAAGGCAGTTTGGAGAGATACGGATTAGCTTAAATTTTATTTGATGGGTTGGATTCCTCTCTCGCGTTGCCGTTCCGGGGCAAGCAACTTGCGAGAAGAAAGGAAACCTCAGTTTTGTTATGTGATGTTTGCGCGCAGGGCGTGTTCGATAAATGTGTCGATGTGTCCATCCAGGACGGCGTCCACGTTGGATTCTTCGTAATTGGTGCGGTGGTCTTTGACGAGGCGGTACGGCTGCAACACGTAGGAGCGTATCTGATTGCCAAATTCTGCAGTGACATGCTCGCCTTTCATGCGTTTTTTTTCTTGCTCGTGGGCTAAGCGTTCGCGTTCGAAGAGTTTTGCGCGGAGGATTTTCATGGCCGCTTCTCTGTTTTGATGCTGAGAGCGCTCGCTCTGGCAGGCAACCACGATGCCGGACGGGATATGGGTGAAGCGGACAGCGGAGGATGTTTTGTTCACGTGCTGGCCGCCGGCGCCGCTTGCTCGAAAAGTGTCAACGCGGAGGTCTTCTTTGCGGATTTCAAATTGTTTTTCTGCGATCACGGGCAGTACTTCCACAAGTGCAAATGAAGTCTGGCGGAGATGATCGGAGTTGAATGGCGATAGACGCACCAGTCGATGCACGCCCGCTTCGGTGCGCAGATTGCCATAGGCATACGTGCCTGATATTTCAAGCACTGCGCTTTTGATCCCTGCTTCGGCGCCTTCAATTTTCGTCACGACTGTGATCGAAAATCCTTTTTCTTCCGCGTAGCGTGTATACATGCGCAGGAGCATATCGGCCCAATCCATGGCGTCCACTCCCCCGGCGCCTGCGTGGATCGAAAGGATGGCGTCGCCGCGATCGTATTCGCCGCTCAGCAAAAGTTCAATTTCTTTTTGCTCGAATGTGGCGGTTAGTTTTTGTAACGTGCCGGTAATCTCTTTTTCCAATTCAGCGCTTGAGGCGTCTTGTCCCACAAGTTCGGCCAGTTCCTGGATATAGTGTACTTCTTTTTCAAAGTCTTGCCAAAACACCACCTCAGCGCGCAGCGCCTCGGCTTGTTTGATAATTTCTTGAGCTTCGCTCGCGTCGTGAGATTGCCAAAAATCCGTCGCGCTGATTTGCGCGTCTAGTGCCGCGAGATCCTGAGCTACGTGGCGCTTGTCAAAGATACTCCTTGCGCTTGAGCAGCTTTTGGGCTAATTCTTGAATTTGCGACGCAAGTGATTGCATGGCGTGATGTTAGGCCTCGTCGATGATTCGATCGAGAAATTTGATGCTGTTGTATGTTTCTTTTGCGCGCGCACCACCGCGGAAATAATTGTGAAGGTAGATTGGCTTGGGCGAAAGCTCGAGATTGATCACGCCGGTTTTTACGACGCCTGTTTTTTGGATGAGCAGCTTGATGAGCTCTTCGCTTTCTTCTTCTGTTTCTACGTCATAAATTTTGCCGTGCTTGTCGGCGTCGCCAGTGATGCGCATGGGCACGCGAAGTCGGGCGAAATATTTTGGATATGGGCTTGAATGTGGAGCTGGGCGTTCGGTCGGGAGAACTTGTGGATGATTGATGTGCGCGTAATTAATCAAATGTGCATAGGTGGTGATTGCTTTGCGCGCAGCCTTGAAGTCACCCTTCATGTTGATCAGTGTGTGACTCAGATCCATGGTGATGCCGACGTGCGCATCGATGTTCTGCGTTTTGCACCATGCGTTAACAGTCTCTGCAACTGCAGCCACATTTTCATACGTATATCCGAAGCAATTGGAGAATCCATTCATCACGTCAATCTCGAGTGAGATCTGGACGCGCTGCTCTGCTGCGAGCTGCATGTTTTCTTTGAATTGATTGGAAATAACTTTTGTCATGCTGTCGTGATTTTCCGGACATACGGAGTTGTCGAGGTGAAACACGAGTAATGCGCGCGGTGCGTGTGTGCCGTCACTGAGTTGGCGTACGAGCTTGATTTGTGCAGCGATCGCGCGTACATTTTTATCGTAATCACTGAGGTTGCCTAAGAAAACAGCATTTTGAGGACGATGCGGCGGCGCAATGCCAATCATGCCGTGATAAGTCCCAACATTTTTCAATACTCCCCGCTCGTGATCGCGGACAAATGCCGCAACTTCGTGTTCGCGAATGCTCCAGTCTGAATTAAAATAAGAACGCAGTGGAACATGCGCCTCAATTTGGCGATTGCACTCGGTGAGAAGTTTCCGCGAATAGGTCGTCCAAGGCAATTTGGACATCGCGTGGTAATACCGTAAATGTAGCTCAGGAATGACGATTTCGACGTTTTTTCTATTCATCGGCGTGGGTTATAAAAGCTCATGTATAAAGGTATAATATACAATTTACCATCGCAAAAGTCAATCCGTGTGCGAGCATCGCCGACGCCAGCCCTTTTTTCCAATACAGTACGCCGTAGACCAATTGAGGTACTGCAAAAATCGCTATGCCCAGAGTGGTTGTTTGCGGGTTCGATAGCCACTGCATGTGCACTGTGCTTGACGGGAGAGACAAAAATCCTGCTGCGATGCCTGTGAGTAAAATCGCTCCGGCAGCCGCAATTTTTCGCGGGAGATGGAGTGCGGTGGCAAGTGCCGCGATGACGCTGAACCCAAACCAGCGGAATACTATTTCTTGTGTGAGCGCATGATATGGTGCGAGTTCAGCGATATAGACGAGCGGAAGATGGGGGAAAAAATTGCCTGCTGCGGGCACAAACAATCGGCTCGCGAGTGCAAGTCCTCCAACCAAAACTACGAGTCCCACGCTTGCAAAAAATCCCGCAAGTACCCCGCCCTTTTCGATGAGTTGCAGATCAAACGTGCGAGCCATTGTGGTGCCAATGACCGTCATGACGCTCAGCAGCCCAGCAATCAGCGCAATGAGCAGCAAAAATGTGAGCCCAAGGTGCGGCGAGATTTCGGCAAGCGATGAGTGAAACGTCGCAAACGTGCTAATGAGCAGCGGGAGTATTCCGATGAATGCCGCGCAAAAAAGAATGGTATTTGTTTTGATATGGTGATGTCCGACTGTCATGTGCGCGTTAGTTGTTTTTGAGGGATGCGCCGATGCCGCTGATTTGCTGCATGAGGCCTTCTTGTGCGCCTTCGCCTTGAGTGTGAACAAACTCGATAAATCCTTCGTCGTTCATTACACGTTTGACGAGAAATGGAATGATGTCCGTGACGTGGTGCAATTGGGCGCCACAATGAGTGCAGGTCATGGTTGCGGTGGATTCTTTTGTGGCAAGTGAGGAGCAGCTTTCGCAATGGAGGCCTTCGAATGCGGTATCAAAATCGACGATCAGTTCGTGGATCTGTCCTTTGTTGGCAGCCGCAATCACGTCTGCGATGCCGCGAACGCCGTGCATGCCAGATTGTGTGAGTGCGGTGATTTTCTTCACTTCTTCCGCGTGTTCATATGCACGCGCTTCGCGCTTAAATTGATCGATCAGCGCGGCATCCGGCTGGAAAAGCTCTGCGTGAAATGTACCGATGAGGTACTTGGTGAGATGCTCTGGGAGTAGACCGCGAATGCTGTCGAGAGTGCTTTTTGGTGCGCCGATGATGAGACGTTGTGCATGAGATTTTTTGAAAAATGTGTCGACGAGTGCGATAAGCTTGCGTTCGTGATTTGTCTCGCGGCCGATGACTTGGCGATCGTGGTCGCTCTTTGAGTGATCATCGCCATGGCGAGCGGGCTCTTCCTGCTCTTCTTCGTGATGTTCGCGCGCGATCACGGCGCCTGCGTGAATCGCAAACAAGCGCACACGTTTTTTATCCAGCGCGGCTCCGACAAAGAGTTCTTCATTGTCGATGAGCGCCATGAGCGGATGCACAAAAAAGCTTTGGTCAACAAATAGTTGGGTTCGCACTTCGGTCTCGACTTCGATCACGCGCCAAATTTTTTCTTCGGCATTGGCAAAAATTACCAGGCCTTCAGTACCCTTTTTGATTTCCGGGTTGGCGCGAAACTCTGCGATCTGCGCAAACGTCTTGGTAAGCGATTTGAGTTCGGCTTTGCTTGCGTACATGTTTTCGTAGCTCTTGATGAGATTTTTGAGGCGCAGCTCAAATTCCTGTTTGTGTGTGCCCTCTTCTTTGAGATTGAGGTAGAGCGAGACGGACGGGCTTGTGGTGCGGATGAGCGCGATTTCTTTCAGTTCGTTGAAGGTAAACATATGCGTTCGTGTTACTGTTCTTATGCCTTTATTATAGCACTTCGTCTGGATAATTGTAGGGTGCGGCGCGGGTGCGGGTGGCTTAAATTGCGAAAAATCGGGCGCGCTGCTATGATGGACGTGTTCGCGCTTGGTGCGCGTCGCTGTGCGGGCGTAGTTTAGCGGTAGAATGTCTGCTTCCCAAGCAGAAGATCGTGGGTTCAAATCCCATCGCCCGCTCCAAATTGGTGAAAGAAAAATCGGCCTTCGCGGCCGATTTTGTTTTACATAAGTATTATGTTGGTCGGGTGCCCCATGTTTTTCCGATACATCTCCAGCGCATCCGCATGGTCAAATGCGATTTGGTCCTGGGGCGGCAGGTCGTCCGGCGCGAACCACTGGAGGCGAGAAACTTCATCGTCTTTTGTCGGGTGCTGGGTTGTCGCGCGAGCGACAAAAACAAAGTCCACATTTTGACGATCTTCGGCTGGGCGGTGCGGATTTGTGTTGATGAGGAGCGGCTGAATGTCGGTCACTTCCCACCCGCTTTCTTCAAGGATTTCGCGCGCGGCGGCTTCGGTTGCGGATTCGTCGCGCGACATGTAGCCGCCAAGCAAACCCCACTTCCCTGCCTCGAGCATGATTTTTCCCGGCACGAGTGCGCGCTTGCCCAAGAGAATTTTTTCGTCTTTCACTACGATGGTGCTGACGGTGACGTGGCGCAGCTCGGCTGAGTTTCCATTTTCAAATGCGCAGGTGATCATGGGCGTGGCGTGATTTATTTGTTGATGAAATGCGCGACGATGCCGCGGGGCTTGAGGAGTTTGCCTTCGATCAGCCAGCGTCCACGTGTAAATTTTATACCGTTTTCTTCGAGTGTGACAACATCGTCTGAAATATCTGTGATAATTGCGAATCGATCACCCTTCTGTAGGTATGATAACTCGTTTTGATATGACACTTTGCCCCCCCCCGTGAGAAAATTGCGATCCCAGCTGTTTATGATGAAGTATTCGTTGTTTATTTTTGTTGCATTGCCTGTCGTTGCAATAGTTCCGATTATGGCTAATGTGGAAATGGCCAGGATTGATGCGATGAAGATAATTTTTTTGCTCGATTGATTCTAAATCCTCATTGCGCAATTCCCGCCAGCCTACAAGATACGAGACATTCAGAATTATAAATGCGGCAAATGGTATCCACGCAGGATTGAAGTGCAATAGTGTATTGCTTCGCCATTCGGATATAAAGTTTACTGATGTGACGGTTATCAATGCTGCAAGCACCTTGAATGCTTTTTCGTATGCTTTGTGAAATATCGCAATCTAGCGTTCATCGGTCGGTTTTGCTTGGAACCAGAGGATGTTGTTGAAAAATGGTTTTTTCATTTTGGTGATTAATAAATTGTAGTCGTGGTTGTGCTGCTCGTTGCCCCAAAGATCAGTACGTATGCTCCGAGCATGAGTGCGCCGATGATAATTGTTGTGAATATTGCGTTGATGATGCGCTTGCCCACTGGTGCAGTCGGCTCCAGGAAAAATCCGATCGTTTGGATTGGGAACAGGAGGCAAATTGGGATGCGGATGAAGAGCGGGACGCCTGCGGTGAGGTCTTTTGCGGTAAGGTACACATAGGAAATCGTACTCACGCCGGCGATGATCGCAAATGGAAGTGCTGCGCTAAGAAAGATTTTTGCCAGCAAAGCGACGCCTGCGATGAAGATGGTGAGCATGATCGCAATAATCCATATTGGCGAGACGCTGCGTTTGCTTTGGTTGGATTGAATTTCTATTAACTCTTCATTCTTGAGTGCAAGCCAGCCGACAAGATATGCGATCGCAAATGCGAGCAGGATGATTGCTCGGACGTGAACTAGGTCGACACGCGTGTCAGTTCCAAAAAGCGAAATCCCCACAATCGCGGCGCTCGCAATCGCGCCGAGGGTGAAGAAGGCGTTGTGGTAGGCTTTTTGGTAGAGAGCGTTTTCGCGTTCGTCTTGAGGACTGCGAAGAAACCAAAGGGCGTTTGACTGCTTCATATGCGTAATTATGAATTAAATGTAAAAATCTGTTCGATGGACGTGTTGAACAGGCGCGCGGCCTTGTGCGCGAGGTAGAGCGTGGGCTGGTATTTGCCTTGCTCGATCGCGTTGATGGTCTGGCGGGTGACTTCGAGGCGCTGGGCCAGTTCCTCTTGGGTGAGGTTGGCCTGGACGCGGAAGTCCTTAAGATGAGAAATGAGGGGTGGTGTGGGCATGGCGCGTAGAGGTGAAATGTAAAATACTCTTTACTTATTGAGAGTGTAAAGCATGTTTTACATAATGTCAAGAGAGTTTTACATTTTGTGATTTTGACGAAAAAGAAAAAACCGATCTGTGTGATCGGCCTGAATGAATCATTTTGCGGTTGCAATTCGTCCAATTGCGTTATACTCGTTTTCTATTCGTTGGAGCGCATATTGTTCTGCTTGAGTGAGCTTAAAGCCCTCAGAAATTGCGCGTTCTATAATTAGTTTGAGCACAAGTTCGCTGCCTCGAGCGTCTGATGACTCAATGTGTATCTCGCTGACCCACCGTTGAAGATAGTTCAGCTCTTGGTGAGCTTTATTGAAAATGCTCTTCAGTGGTTTTTTTATGTCCGCAAGTCTTCGTTTTCCTACTCCTATCTCATTTGCAAGTCTATTAAAGCCCTCGATGAAATAGCTTATTCGCTGCACTAAGGAGCGCAAGTATATTATCCGACCATAGGCGATTGCGGGACTTGCTGGTTCGTGCGAGCTATGAAAACCGACTCCATAGCGTTTTTCGAACTGAGCCGCGCTTCTTTTTGCAGCATTCGCGCATCCACTTGCACGTTGTGTGAGCTCTGTGTCAGAAGCACTCTTTGCCGCACGAGCCTTCTTGCTGGCGCTTTGTACTAAGTCTCTATTCTCAATCCATTGATGAAGAAAGCTTCTTTCTTGGTCTCGTGTTTCAATCGCTTTGTGAGCTTTATCTTGCCATTCAATGCGGTCTTTTCCCGTCTTAAAAGACAGCTTCTTGATGTTTAGAAGTTGGTCTGAGATTTGAGTAATTTCTTCCGATAGGTTCTCGATTCGAGCAAAGGCGTCGTCAAATGACGATGGTGGATTATTCGCGCCGAAAGGTCTTGATGTCGTCTCCTGCTCTCTAGCTGCCGCTTGCATGAAAATGCCCTCCTGTTTGGGTCTCAGCCAGTATGGCACGGTCGGGCGAAAAGTCAAGGGTTGAGCTTCATGAGCAGACGTGTTATTATGGCCATGCGCCGGAGTAGCTCAGTGGTAGAGCGGCTGTTTCGTAAACAGTAGGTCGCGAGTCCGATTCTCGCCTTCGGCTCCAGAAGATAATTTGTGTGTTATGAAAAATACCGCCCAGCTGGGCGGTATTTTGATTGTTAAACATATGAATAAAAAATCCGACTTCAGGCAGTCGGATAGTCAACAGGTCTCTCGCTCAAGACATTCCAGTAACCGCCGGCGTCAATTTCCCATTCGGGATGATCCCACATCATTTCGACGAGTTGTCGTTTGCGCAGGCCTATTGATGCAAATGCGGACATGTAGGCGGATTCAGTCCTGGATGATAGCTGCCGGAGCAAAATCTCAGGTCGGTTTTTTGCCACCCATTGAAGTCTCCTTGGAATTCCATCAACAGTAATCACTTCTCTCTCTTCAAGCGGCTTCTTTGCTTTTTGCTTTTGGTAATGTGACAAGATACACCTCCTTCATGGAAGGTTTTAGACTATCATAAGCGCAGATTTTTTTCAACAAAAAAGCCCGAAATTTCCTACGGGCCTTCTTGCTGAATTGAAGAGCTATTAAATGTACTTCGAAACCTTGAAATTCTTTTTCTGATCCCCGAGCCAGGTGTCGAAATCTTTTGGCTTCACGAGGATGTGGCGCGCAGTGAGTTTGTCGCCGTCTTTTTTCTCGAGTTTGATGATGTGGTAGCCGAATTCGGTTTGGACGATGCCGCTGATGTCGCCCGGCTGGAGCGCGTACGCTGCATCTTGAAATTCTTTGACCATGTCGCCTTTGGTGAATTCGCCCAAGCTGCCGCCGTCTGCTGCCGAGGTGTCTTCGCTTTCCTTTTTTGCGATTTCACCAAAGTCGGCGCCAGGTTTCTTCACTTCTTCCAACACGCGGTTGATTTTGTCCCACGCGTCTTTGTTTTCGCCGGTGTCTGCGATGAGCTTTTTCTGCAATTTGGTGCGCTCGATGTATGGGACTAAGACGTTGTGCTTGAATTGGTCAGTATTCCAGCCATAGAGCTGCTTGAGGGTTTTTTTCACATCGTCTTCGCTGCCGGTTTGCTTGACTACGTTGCCAAATTCGGTATCGATGTCTGACTGCGCCACTGTGACGTCGTATTTTTTGCCGAGTTCATGCACGATTTCGTTTTCGATCAAGCGGTCGAGGACGGAGTCGATGAGTTGTTTCTTGTCTGCTGCCTGCTGGTCGGGAGAGGTCGCACTGTCTTTGGTCGCGTCCACGTAGGTCTCGATCGCCTTCACGTTCATGCGATAATCACCCATGGTGATGATATTCCAGCCCACGCGCGCGGCCGGATATGGGATGAAATCTGCGATGGCTGCGGTTGCTTTGTTATTCCAGTGAAATTTGTATGCGTCGAGCGCAGGTACTGCAAGAATGGCTACTACAACAACGCCTGCTGCAACGCCGGCGGCAATTTTCATTTTTTTGTTGGATTTTTTTGGAGCTGTTGGTTCAGCTGGAGTGACGGGCGGCATCTGGTCAGACATGGAGATCAAGTTAATTATGTTCGGAAGAGAAAAAATAATTCCACCATTTTTCCGGATTGCTCGAATTGTCATCAGGATGGTCGACTTTCGCTTGCGCACTGGCGATTTTATCCTGATCAGTCTCGTTGGCTTTCGCCGGAGGAATCGCGACTGCGGTCTCGCCCGGTTTCTGGAGGTTGAGCTTTTGGCGCGCTTCTTTTTCCTGGTAGGAATCGGTTTTGAAATAATCAATCACGTGAGCCAGCTCGGCGTTTTTTTGCTGCAGCTGCGCGATATCCGCGCGCACTGAGGAAATCTCCTGGTTGATCTGGTAGCTGCGATACACTTCTTTGCCGAGCGAAATGCTGAGCAGTACCAGCACCACAAATGTGCCGGCGAGCACTGCTTTCGAGGTCAAAAATCGCGTCTTGAGATCGGTACTTGGCCGTTGATTTGCCATAACTATAGCATCAGTTAGTCATTTCTACAACTGCTTTTTCTGAGAATCTGTTGAGCGCGCTTTCTGTTGCTCGAGGAGATCGAGAAGTTGGCGGGCTGTGAGCTCTTGCTGGTTTTCTGAGTGTTCTTCTTTGTATTCACGCTGAATTTGCACAAGAAGCTCTTGGAGCTCGTGCGGACGATGAATGTGGTCGAGGCTGATGAGATTTTGTGAGCCTGCAGTTTCGACCAGGCAGCTGCCGTAGCCAAAAATCGTTGCGATAATTCCGTTGATCGAGTACGTCACATCCTGGATTTTATCAATCTCAGTCTCGGAAACCGACCGGCGAAACAGCCCGCGTTGATCGATATCGATGATGCGCAAATTGGTAATGATGAAACTGTCGAGGTACCAGGTGATCGACTCATATGCGACATACAACAGACAAAGCGCGAGCCAGCCGACGAGTACTGTACCTCCCAGTGGCGAAGCAAGCAAAAATGTGATAAAAAAGAACGGGAGCGCGGCCGCAACGACCGCCTTCAGAAGCGGTGCCGCAAGTGTAATCCAATGCTTGCGCACGATCTGAATGATCTGTTCATTTTCTTTAAGTTCGTGAGAAAAGTAGTTAAACATTAAACGCGGAGATTGATGATATGAAACAAGCTGTAAAAAAATGGGTCATGGTCGGACTGGTTGGAATCGTGAGTCTGAGCATGGTGCTGTCGCTCATTATACCGTTTTTGCAGTAAAAATAAAAAGCGCCTCTTTGTGAGGCGCTTTTGCTGTGTCGAGCTAGTTTTTGAGAATATCCAAAAACGCCTGGTGCGGAATATCCACTTTGCCAAACGCGCGCATGCGTTTTTTGCCTTTTCTCTGCTTGTCGAGGAGTTTGTGTTTGCGGGTAACGTCGCCGCCGTACAGCTTGGCCGTCACGTCTTTGTGTAGTGAGCCGATGGTTTCGCGCGCCACGATTTTGCCGCCGACGACGGCTTGGATCGGGATCTGGAATTGGTGGCGCGGGATGAGCTCTTTGAGTTTTTTCGCTAAGCGGCGGCCGATCATCTCGGCTTCTGAGCGATGGACGATCATCGAAAACGGATCGACTTGTTCTTCATTGACGAGGATGTCTACGCGCACCAGATCTGACGGACGGAAATCCAGCACTTCATAATTGAGCGACGCGTAACCTTGGGTGCGGCTTTTGAGTTGATCATAAAAATCTGTGATCACGTTGCGCAGCGGAATTTCATACTCAATAATCACTGTCTGCTGGTTGAGATAATTGGTATTTTTATATACTGCTTGTTTTTCTTGGCAAAGTTCCATGAGCGAGCCGATGTATGCGACCGGCGTGACCAGCTCGAGTTTGCACCAGAGTTCTTCAAATACCTTGATGTGATCTGCGCGTGGGAGTTCTTCTGGGCTGTAGAGCGTAAACGGTTCGCCCGCGGTTGGCGTGATGCGAAATGGAACGGTTGGCGACGTGATGATGACATCGAGATCGTATTCGCGCTGGAGTCGCTCTTTTGTGATTTCCAAATGCAACAATCCCAAGAATCCGCAGAAAAATCCAAATCCGAGCGCTTGCGAATGGCGCGATTCGAAATACAGCGAGGAATCGTTGAGCTGGAGTTTGCTGAGGGCGTATTTGAGATCGTCAAAGCGATTATTTTCCACACAATACAATCCCGAGTACACCAGCGGCTGGACTTTTTTGTATCCGGGAAGCGCGGTGACTGCGTTGTGCGTGACATCTTTGCTCAGCGCGACCGTGTCGCCCACTCGCGTTTTGGCGATATCTTTCAAGCCGGTGACGATGTAGCCGATTTGTCCAGCCTCCAGGCGGTCTTGTGCCAGGCGCAGCGGGGTGAAAATCCCGACTTCTTGCGCAGTAAACGGCGTGTTGGTGGCGATCAGGTGGAGTAAATCATTTTTGGTGGATGTGCCGGTCATCTGGCGCACGTACAAAATAATTCCTTGATAGGTGTCAAAGACCGAATCAAAAATAAGTGAGCGCGCGGGTGCCTGGGGATCGATGGCAGGTTGGGGCGCAGGAATGCGTGAGACCACGGCTTCGAGGAGCTTGTCGACGCCGGTGCCGATTTTTCCAGATACTTCTAGGATTTCGTCGCGCGAAAATCCAAATGTTTTTTCAATTTCTTCTTTGACTTGATCAGGCTGCGCATTGGGAAGGTCGATTTTATTTACGACCGGAATAATCTCGAGTCCCTGCTCGATTGCCTGATACACGTGCGCGATGGTTTGCGCCTGGATTCCTTGCGTGGCATCAACTACGAGGATTGCACCTTCGCACGCCGCAAGCGATCGCGAAACTTCATAACTAAAATCCACATGCCCGGGCGTGTCGATCAAGTTGAGCGTGTAGGTCGTGCCGTCGGCGGCAGGATATTGCATGCAGACCGGCTGGAGCTTGATGGTAATCCCCCGCTCACGTTCGAGATCCATCTGATCCAAAAATTGCGACTGCATGTCGCGACGTTCGACGCGGTGAGTCAATTCCAAAAAGCGATCCGCGAGAGTGGATTTACCGTGATCAATATGGGCGATAATGCAAAAATTGCGAATCTGGGATTGGGTCATACGCGTGCGAATGTGTTAGGAATGTGTATCCTCGCCTTCTTGCTGCGGGAGCGCAGACAGCGGGCGCTGCTGGCGCAGGGTGATCTGCTTGAGCTTGCCAAACACGTTGAGCTCGTCGTTTTTTAGCAAATAGGAAGTGCACAAAAAGCTGATGACGCCGGTGAGTGCGGCGCACGCACCTTGGGTGGCGATGCCGGCAAACGTCTGCATATTGACCAGCGGTGCGACTGCATACAGCGTCCCATAACTATACATGCCCATCACGAGCGAGGCAAGAGTAGTCTTGAGCATGGATGCCATAATGGTGGCGTCGTCCAGATTTTTGAGCTTGAGGTGGAGGAAAAACAGGAGCAAAAATACATTGGTGAAACTCGATGCCGCAAATGCGATGCCGAGCCCTTCAACCCCGTACACGCGAGAAAATACGACGGAACAGACCACGTCGACAATGACGGAAAAAATACTCACGAGCACCGGTGTGCGCACGTCTTTCTTTGCATAAAACGTGCGCGACAACAGCGGCACCAGACTTTGCGCCACCAAGCTCAGCGCAAAATATCCCAACACGCGGGCGGTGTGGACGGTATCGTCCCAGCTAAATTTGTTACTTCCGAGGAATACGCGCACAATCTGCGCGCGAAGGAGCAAGATGAGTACGCTCGATGGAATGATGAAAAAAATAATACGGCGAAATGTTTTTGAAAATGTGTCACGCAGTCCGTCAGTGTCGTCGCGCGAAGAAAGTTCGGATAAGATAGGAAACGCCGCAATCGCAAATGAGATGCCAAACATGCTGACCGGTACTGATTGGATGTTATTCGCCAAGTTGAAAATGCTAATGCTCCCGGGCGCAAGTCCGGATGCGATCGTGGTGCTGATCACCAGGTCGAGCTGAAATGCCACGAGTCCAATGATGCGCGCACTAATCATGCGAAAGAGGGCTTTGACGTCATCAGTGAGACGAAACAGCGGTTGGTAGCGATACCCTGCGCGGATCGCGCTTGGGAGTTGAATGCCGAAATGCAGCGCTGCGCCGACCACTACACCGATCGCGACACCCTTGATACCCATCGACGGTCCGAGTATGATCGTGCCGGCTATGATTCCCGCGTTGTACATGATTGGCGCCAGTGAATAGATGAAAAATTTTTTAAATGAATTGAGGATGCCACTCAAAATGTTGCTGAGCGCAAAAAACACCGGCGCACAGAGCATGATTCGTGTGAGAGAGACGGTTTCGGCCGCTTTTTCCGGCGAAAAACCGTGCGCGAGCAGGCTTACGAGTGCGGGTGCTGCGAGATAGAGTGCGGCCGTGCATGCGAGTAGCGCGGCAAGCAAGATGTTGATGAGCGAGTTCGTCACGTGCCACGCTTTTGCGAGCTGTTTTTTGACGATGAACTCGGTGAAGACCGGCACAAACGCGGCTGAGATCACGCCGCCGATGATGATGTTGTACAGAAAATCCGGAATCCGAAACGCAGAGTAATACACGTCGAGCTGTGAGGTCTTGAATTGGGACACCAGCACGCGATCGCGTATTAGTCCGAGCGCTTTGCTTGCGATGGAAGAAATCGCAATGATCGTTGCGGCCGAGAGAATGCTCAGATGTTTTTGCGGTTTCGGTGTGATCATGACTATTTGTCCGTGGCGGATGTAAATGTTACAGCCGCATACATGTCTTGAGTGATTGTATTGCGCCAGGTGATCTGGTGATGTTCGGCATCGATCGTGGCATCAGTCGGGTACTGGAACAATGGTTTCATTGAAGCTGGATATGTGACGGTCAGCGTGTGCGTGTGCGCTCCACTCCCCGGCTGCTTTTGCAACAACTCGGTGTAGGTTTGCGCATGAGTGCGAACACTACCCAATGAAATCGAAAATGGTAGTCGATATGTGAGAACGACCGTTGTTTGATCTTGCGGCTCGACCTGAGCCCAATTTCCAAATACGGTTTTGCCGCTTTCTTTCATGATGCGCGTTTGGCTGGCGGGATGAATAGTGGTCGACTGCTCTTGCTGGGCAACACTTGGCTCGTCAGCGTAAGCAGGATTTTTGGGGATTTCCGGAAGGGGTTGGAAGCCTTGTGCGTCCAGGAGCACGCTGCCCTCGGGCACGTAGATTTTCATGAAATCAATATTTTTTACGCTGAGGCCTGCCCGTGGGCCGGTATGGTTGCGCGTGATGGTGAGTTTTTTGATTACAGTACCGTCATCTTGAATGGTGACTTCTTCAGTGATGTGCTCATTGATCAGTAAATCAGTTTTTCCGCCGCCAATGTTGTTGTCCGCGATGGCAAGATAATCTTTGTCGGTTGCTTTGACTTCTGCCGTCCAATTGAATTCTTGCGCTTTGCGCTGAAGCGTCTCATCCAAGAAATACATGCCCATTTGTTTTTCTGCCAACGCCTGGATAATCACAGGCGTGATGTGCTGAAGAGCTTGTTTGTCCTCGAAGAGTTTGGATAGTAATTTTGGTGCAAAATCGGCGAGGAATTTTTTCGGACGGTTGAGCTCGCGATCGTAATTTGTCTCTACCTCATCTTGCGTTTGCGCAATAAAATTATCTTGCGAGATAGTTGTGTGATATTCGGGCATATCGATCGGTCCGGTGATTGCAAGGAGCTGCTGGATGACGCCAGGTGTCAATCCGATCACGCCATCCACGGTCGGACCGCCGGCTTTTTCAAAAAACCATTCCTCGAGTCGAGCGCTTGTTGGGTAATCCAGGAAAAAATTGGCATCATGCAGCGACCAGCGCGGCGTCAGGTGCGCGAGCGGTTCGGGCGGGTTGATATGTGCTTTCAACTGACCGTCAATGTTGTAAATGTCATCGACCGCAACTTTTTTGATGTCGCCTTGGTCAATGTCGACGAGTGCATACGTGCCGTTGAAGCCGAAGTCTGCACGAAGCTCGTTGTTGTTGTGAAAAATGACGAGATACCGTTTTTGCTGCGTTGATCCAATTATCTCCATTAGAAAATGCGCGAGCTCAGAGCCGGTGGTGAGGTTGCGCTGCATCAGATTTGTCCCGTCGGAAATGCGCACGAATTGTTCTTTGATGCCTGTGGGCAAAAGTCCTACCGGTACAAGCGCAAATTTTTGTTGCGCGCGGGTGACTTCGGCGAGGGCGGTATCCAGATGTGCAGCGCTTTCGCCAAGTATGGTCGTCAATGGGGTGGATTTTTGTGCGGGTGCGGACTGTGTGCTGGTACTTGGTGTAAGTTGCTTGAGGAAAGTGGCGGACAAATCAACATGATCGCCGATGCGCAATTTGTCGGTGAGGATTTGTGCTGCTGAGCTCAGCTCGGAGCCTGCTCGCGCGAGTGACTTCCCTGCTTCAAGCAAGCTCGTCCCTGATTGCGCTGCAAGTGTGGCCGGCAGTGTTGCGGTAAGTTGGCCGACAAGCGTACTTGTTTGAGTAAGCTGCTGCTGGAGCTGGGTGAGTTGTGCGTCTGTTTGAGAAAAACTTGATTGTGCGGAAGCAAAATCAAACGATCCTGCTTGTGATTTTGCAGTATCGGCAGATGCAAGTGCTTGAGCTGCTTGTGTTGTAAGCGCTTGTCTTGCTGCGCTTATCCTTTGCGCATAATGAATACCTTGAAATAGGACGCTTGCGCCTCCAAGCAGTAGCAAAAGTAACACGATGGACTGCTGGCCGGTGCGCGAGGTGAGGCGTTTTTTGAGAACTTGCGCAAGTGGAGCTTTTTTTGTTGTTTCGAGAGGTGCTGGCCGGACAGATGTGCGCGGTGTTTGTGTCTGTGCAGGCAAGACAAGCCGCGGCAACGGAGTCTGCGTTTTGATCGCGGGTGCTGGAGGCGTGGCCGAAGTTATTTTTTGAAAACCTTCGCGCGCGTGAGGATTTTCAAACACCGGAACCGAGTGCGTTGTCAGCTCTTGTACGCGAGGTGCACGTGGGGTGATATTGCGTTGAGGGAGGGTGCGTTTTGCAATCAGGCTCTGCTGCTGCGCCAAAAGCAATCGGCGCATTTCAAGTCGGCGCTTGCGCAAATCAAGTGCTGAGCGTTCGCGCTGCGCGCGCGCCTCGTCAAAACTTTTGCGAATATTAACTACTGAATCGCTGTTTTGGCGAAAGCCATTGATATCTGGAATGCGAGGTGTTTTTGTTTGAGTCATGTACGTATAGTATACAGCGCGAGCGTTTCTTTCGCCATGCGATCCCAGTCGTAGCGAGCAAGAACCTGTGGAACCAGAGCAAGTTGTTTGGTGCGCAATTTAGTATCTAAAAGAGAATTTTCTATCACGCGCGCCATGTCTGTGATGTCTGATGGGTCAAAATAGGACGCGGCATCGCCAAGGATTTCCGGCATGCAGGATGCGCGCGATGATGCCACTGGTGTCCCCGACTGCAACGCTTCGAGCGGAGGCAGTCCAAATCCTTCATAAAAAGAAGGAAATACAAATACATCACTCGAGGCATAATAGAGCCGGAGCTCGTTGTCAGGAATAAACCCGGGAAAAATCACTTCGTGCTCAAGTCCCAGTTCGCGCACCAGATTTTTTACTTCCATATAGCGCGGATCTTCTTCGCCGCCGATGACCAGCTTATGCGTCAATCTGCGCTGCGTTTTGAGAAGGTGAAATGCGCGAATGAGTCCGAGAACATTTTTGTGTGCCCGCCAGACGCCGACATAAAACAAGAAATGTTCGGGCAATTTGTGCTTGGCGCGGAATTCTGTTAATTCGCGTTGATCAGTCGAGGGGAAAAAACGAGCGCGGTCGCAGCCTTCGTAGATTACGTGGATTTTTTCTGGCGAAATTCCGGTAATCATCACAAGATCTTGTTTGGTGTGTTCAGAGACTGCAATAACG
>CAYNWW010000001.1:104969-170567 GCA_964401055.1 uncultured Candidatus Saccharibacteria bacterium
GAAATAATGCGCGTGATAAGTTCTTTTGCGTAGCGACCAATGCCGGTTTTTGCGCGTGCATCAATGCCTATTCTCATATGTGTGCCTCCGTGGCTTGAATGAATGTTTTTTTAAGTGCGTGCGCGCTTGCATCCCAGTCGAAATGCGCGATTTGTTGTTGTGTCGGCATATCTTGTTTGGCTTGCGCAGTTGTGGCACCAACTTCTCTGAGCGCAGCGATGAGCTCGGCAAGGTTGTACGGATTGATGAGCGTTGCTTGAGCTCCGGTGATTTCGGGCAATGAGGAGGCGGCGGAGGTGATGACTGGCTTGTGTGCGGCAAGCGCTTCAAGTGCAGGAAATCCGAATCCTTCGAAAAAAGAAGGATACAGGACGGCGCGACTGAGTCTGTAGAGCGGTGCTTTATCTTTTTGCTCGACAAAGCCGATCACGCGGATGCGTTCCCCAAGTCCCAGACTGCGATTGAGCTCGAGCGCGCGTTCATATAACCAGCCCTTTGCTCCGGCGATCACGAGATCGACTAATGGCAATTCAGCGGCCACGCGAGCGAAGGCCTCGAGTACGCTTTCGAGATTTTTGCGCGGTTCGAGCGTGCCTAGACACAGGAAGAAGCTTCGTGGAGGCGTTGGTAGTTGATAGGCTGCGCGAACTCGATCTTCATCTTTTTGGGAGTGAGACGCAAGAAACAACGGATTTATACCGGGAGAAACAACGTGAACTTTGTCTGCCGCAACTTTGTAGGCGCGGACGAGATGCTCTTTTGTGTGTGCGGAGACGGCGGTGATGACAGCTGACTCCCGTACTTCTCGCCGCGGATCGACAAACCAATGCCACGCGCGTCGTTTGAGCGAGAAAAATTCGGGAAATAATTCAAATGAAAGATCGTGAATGGTAAGCACTTTCGCGCATGCGCGAGAGACTGGTGTGATCCGCAAGTTTGGTACAAACAAAACGTCGACCCCACCCAGTACGCGATCAATCAGTGGTCGATGAAAAAATTTTAAAGAAAAATTGAGCAGCTTGTTTGGGTAGCGCAATCGCACGAGCTGAACATTGGGGTAGGAAAATCCCAAAACTTCAGGCGGAACCGCGCCAAAGCTGTTGTAGAATAAGCGATACTCGGTAGCCGCGTCTTGTGCAAACAGTGCATGCAAGAGCTCAATCACATACTCATTGATCCCTGAATGCGCACCTGCTTCACATGAACGAAGATCAATTCCGATCTTCATGGAGATAGTTCAACATGATGACTACGCCAAGCGCCACGATCGTGCCAACAACCAAGCCAATGAGCAGGTTGAGTGCAAGATTTTGTGCCGCCTCTTTTGTCACCGCGTCGGAAAATACAAGTTGAAACGAAGTTGACCCCTTACTTGCGTCGTTGATGGTTTTTGTTTTTTCATCAAACGCTTGCTGCAAACCAGAGACCAATTTTTTTGCTGTTTCTTCGCTGTCTGTGGTGAAACGAATTTCGACATTTTGCGCCGAGAGCTTGTTGGCGGTGAAAATTTTTGCAAGTTTCTTGATATTCTGCGTAGGCGCCGCAATCCCGGCTTTGTCAAATACATTCACAATTACGTCAGGGCTCTCTGCCCAGCTTGTGACTGTATCGGAAAACAATTCTGAGGCTTGAATCGCGTAATACCCGTCGTATTGATAGTCGGGCGTTTGCTGTTTTTCCGAAGTGGTAATGCCGATGGTGGATGAAGTAAGAAAACTCGGGTTGCGCGTGAGTGTAAACGCGCAAGTCGCAGCAAGCGCGCCGACAATGATCGCGGCTACAAGCAGTTTCTTTTGAAGAATGAGCGCGATATAGTGATGCAGTTCCATAAAAATAATTAAAAATGATAGTTCGCGCGGTGTTCTGCGAGTGCGGTGTCAACGTAATCGCGAATGCGTTTTTTAAACAACTCGCGGTCAAATTCAGCCGCATGTTGTTTGATGAAAAACGGATCAAACTGATCTTTCGTTGCCTCAAAGCGTTGAATAGCTTCGACGAGCGACGGCACGGTTTGCTCGGTAAAAAACAAGCCTGTTTTTCCGTCGATCACGCTTTCGGTTGCACCGCCCTTTCCGTACGCAATCACGGGGCGACCAGCCGCCATCGCTTCGACGGCCGCGATACCGAAGTCTTCTTCTTGCGGATTGATAAATGCTTTTGATTGCGCAATCACGGGGCGTTTTTCTTCGTCTGAAAGCATTCCTAGGAACTCAATATTTTTGCGAGCAAGCGCGCGCAACCGATGTTCTTCTTCACCGCCGCCAATCACTTTCAGTGGCAGCCCAAGCTGGTTGAATGCTTCGATCGCCAAATCCACTTTTTTGTACGGCCGAAGTCGACTCACAATGACGTAATAATCCTGTGGTTCAGCTAGTGTAAATTGCGCGGTCTCAACCGGCGGATAAATGACGTCGGCGTCGCGCTGATAATATTTTTTGATGCGATGCTGCACATATGCCGAGTTGGCAATGAATTTGTTGACGCGATCGGCGGACATTTTATCCCAAATTCGCAAATACGTGCTAAACAGCTGTACCATTTTTTTGACAAATTTGGGGCCGCGGATTGTGGAAACATAATCAAAATGATCATTCCACAAATAGCGCGTCGGTGTGTGGCAAAAACAAATATGAAGAGTTTCCGGCTTGGTAATAATTCCTTTTGAATACGCCGAACTTGAAGAAATCACCACGTCGTAGCGAGAAAAATCAAATTGCTCAAACGCGGCCGGCATGAGTGGCAAAAACCATTTGTACCGTCGCACGCCAAAAGGAAGTCGCTGAATAAACGACGTCCGGATATCAAGCGTTGCAAAATCCGGCCCCATGGCTTTTTTGTCATAGGTCAGAGTATAGATCGGCGCTTGCGGATACATCTCGTGCAGAGCGAGCAATACTTTTTCTGCCCCACCGAGTTGATTGAGGTGGTCGTGAACCAGAGCGATTTTCATAGATTTAGAGAGCACTCCTTTTCTTCAGCACAGCCGGAATTGTTTGTAATAAAATCTTGATATCGAGTGCAAGCGACCAGTGCTCAATATAGTGTACGTCGAGACGCACCTCTTCATCAAATGACAAATCCGACCGTCCGAGCACTTGCGCCATGCCGGTAATACCCGGCTTGATACGCAGGACGTCGCGCTGATCCGGCCGATATTTGCTTACTTCTTCAGGAAAATGTGGTCGCGGTCCCACCAAACTCATGTCGCCGCGCAACACAATAAATAATTCCGGCAACTCATCAATGCTAAATCGGCGGATAAATCGGCCAAACGGCGTGATGCGAGGGTCGTTTTCGATTTTGACCAACGGTGTATCTTTGCGCAGGTTTTGTTGTGCGAGCGTGGTGTATCGTTGTTGGTGCACATTGTGTCGCATTGATCGGAATTTAAAATACGGAAACGGTTTGCCGCCCTGACCGACACGTTGCACGAGATCGCCATTTTCTAATTTGCTAAAAAATACTGGTCCGGGCGAGGTGAGTTTGACGATGAGCGCGGTGATGATATACACCGGCGACAACAAGATGATGAGAATGAGTGAGCCCACAATGTCCATCAGTCGCTTGGTGATTTTTCCCCATCCGTCGAGCGGTGTGGGTTTGATTTCAATCAGCGGATTGCCGGCGATGTTTGTGACCGCAATATTTGATGTGTGAGTTTGGTAGAGATTGGGCGCAATCGTCACGTCGATTTTATGCTCATGGGCGTATTTGATCAGCTGGAGCGTGATTTGCGAAGGCATTTCTGGATCGCATTGGATTAGGTCGTCCACTCCCGGTCGCTTGATTAACTCATCAAGTTTGTTTTTATACTCATCTACTGCAAGCGAACTTACAAGCTGGGAGATGATTTTATATCTTCCCTGACGCGGATGAGTCGCTTCTTTTACAATGTCATACGAAGCCGATGTCTCTCCAATAATCACTGTTCGGTGTACTCCGATCCCATATCGATATAAAAATTCCTGCACACCTCTTGCAAGAGCTCGACCTATGGTGATAAACAGAAGCGCTGTTGCCCAGGATCCGAGTACAAGGAAACGAGATGAAAGAAAGAGTTCTTTTTGGAGGAAAATAAATACAATTATCCCCATAAATCCGGAAGAAATTGCAAGAAAGATTTTCCCGAATTCATCAAAGCTATTACGGCGCAAGTGTGTGTTATAGAGGCCTGCAAATGCAAAAATAATCAGAAAAAGCGGAATAATGATTCCTGTTGCGATCAAGAATTCATAAAAAGTAATCTGGTAACCTTCCGGGAATAATTTTTCTATGGTTGTACGGAAGCGGATGTCGTAGGTTATAATCGCACTCAAAAGCAGCATGAGGGCATCAAGCGGGACAAGGAGAGCGGTAAATAATAATTCTGATCGTTTCATAAAATTTTTATAAGCTTCGGCGCATCGTAAGCCGAGTTCTGTCTCCCGGGCGGATTTCGCCGCACGGGATGATGATCATCTCTCTAGCATCGCGCTCGCGCGCGCTGTCATGCGAGCTACCATATTTGCTCTTGCACGAAACGGGGTTTGCAACTGAGCCGCATTGCTGCGTCTCACTGTGCGCTCTTACCGCACTCTTTTCACCCTTACCTGTGGCGTTTGGCTTGCGCCTCGTGCGCACGGGCGGTATTGTCTCTGTTGTACTTTCCCTAGGACCGTTGTCGATCTCGCCTTGATTTCCGAGGCGTTTATTCATATAAAATGAATTTGGCTGCACGAACTTGCGCCCGCCAGCCAACGTGCTCGGACTTTCCTCTCAATTCTTGTCTCAAATAAGGCAAAAATTGAGCGATCATCTGATACGCCGAAGCAAGGCTATCGTAGCAGAAAAATGCATTTTTGTCAAAATCTTGGGGCGCATAAAAACCGCATTGCTGTGCGGTTTTTATGCAGTGTGCAGGCGCAGGAATTGGTTATTCTTCGCTGCCGATTTCTGCTGTGATCACCAGGCGCGTTTTTGCCTTGATATTTTTGAGCAATTTGATGGTAACTGGGTATTCGCCGGCCTTTTTGATTGATTGAGGAAGGAAAATATTTTTCTTATCAACGGTGATCCCGACAACTTTCATCAACTCATCTGCGACGTCTTGCTTGGTGATTGAGCCGTAAAGGATTTCGTCCTTTGAGGCTTTGACGCTGAATGAAAGTGGCTTTTCCTCGAGTTTTTGCTTGATGACGAGAGATTTCTGCGCTTCTTGAGTTTCAAGCTCCTTGAGTGCTTCTTGTTCTTTCAAAGCAGCTGCAAGACTTGCTTTGGTTCCGAGTGTTGCGGCGCCGCGAGGCAACAAGAAATTTTTGGCAAAACCACGAGAAACGCGATGAATTTGGCCTTTGATGCCGACGTTTTCGACGTCTTGCTTGAGAATGATCTGAACTTGCTTAGTAGCCATACAATAAAACTAATGCTGAATATACAGAGATTCTACCTGCTTTTTGGAGATAATGCAAGTCCGGTGGGCGCGATTGCTATTTGAGAAGCTCGATTGCCTTGTCGAGTTGTGGATCCTGGTTGTTTTTGTAGTTGTCGTCCGTGATCTCAACTTTGATGTCAGGTTCAATGCCGTTGCCATGAATATTGACGCCTTTGGGTGTGAGCCATTTTGCAATGGTTACTCGGATGCTTGCGCCGCCGCTGAGATCTGAAAATTCTTGGACTGAACCCTTCCCAAATGTTTTTTGTCCGACGAGTTTGCTGCCAAGGTCGTCGTGAAGCGCGCCAGCGAGGATTTCTGAAGCGGAGGCGCTCCCGCCGTTGACTAGGACTACTACGGGGACTTCTTTGAGACGTGCGTTGCCAAGTGCCATATGATCAATCTTCTTATCCTTACTGAATGCTTCACTGACTACCACTCCTTTTTCAATGAATTCACTTGCGATATCGATGGCGGAATCAAGGAAACCGCCGGGGTTGTTGCGCACATCAAGGATGAGCTTTTTTGCACCCGCTTTTTGGAATTCGCTTACTGCGTTGTCAAAATCCTTGCTAGTGTCTTCGCCGAATCGAGAGATTTTGATGTAGAATAAGCCATTGCCTTTGTCAGAGAACTCGACGCTTTTTACTGAGATGGTGTCTCGCGTGATAGTGAATTCGCGTACTTTATCCTCTTTACCTCGATGAATTGTCAGATGTACACTTGTTCCCTTTGCGCCACGAATCAGGCCAACTGCATCGTCGAGTCCAAGATCTGTTGTTGGCTTGTCGCCAATTTTTAAGATTGCATCCCCTGCCTGCAACCCCGCTTTTTGACCTGGGCTGTTTTGGATTGGTGTAATAATGGTGATTGCGTTATCTTTCAATCCTATTTCAATCCCAATTCCTTCAAACGTGCCGCTGATTTCACTTTGAAATGACTTTGTCATGTCCGGAGTCATGAACGCGGTATATGGATCGCCGAGAGATTTTACCATACCATCGATGGCGCCGTAGAGAATTTTTTGTTTGTCTGCTGGGCGATCAACGTACTTCTCGTTAATCAAATCGTAGACTTTCCAAAATAAATCAAAATTAACATCGGCGGGTTTGTTGGTGAGTGTGTTGACAAACTGTGTTGTTGACCTGCTTTGTCCAGAGTCTACGCTTCTTCCAACGTAAAGTCCAAGTGCAAATGCAGCAGCTAAAAGGATAATAACGGTCGACCTCATGAATGACTTTTTTTCGCTTGGCTGTTCGCCTGATGAAATCATGTGGTGTTATTAGAATGTGACAGTGAACTCGCGATCGTATACAAGATCCGTTGTGAAATCAACCTCTTTGTCTTTTTCGATTCGCCCAAGTTCTTTGGGAGAAATTGCGTTTATGTTTTTTGGAAATTTTATATGAACATGGAGCTGTTCGTCTATCGTGCCGGGTTGTTTTTGAACCATGAGGCTGTAGTGCCCCTGACGAATTTGATCTCCAATGCGTGCGGGAAGCGTGTATTCTATGATTGTCTGCTCGGTATCTTTTGGCTCGATTGATTTGTATCCACCAAAACTTGCCTTTCCTAATTCGCTTGTGACATCAAGCGCTATTGCATCGTTGTATCGTCGGTCGGAATTTGCATTGCGCTGGCCTTTTACGGATACAAACTGACTACCTTCCGGAACAAGGAGTCGTGAGTAAGTGTTGTAACGAGTTGTTTTCCAGTCAAATCCTTTGCCCGCGTGATTGTATGTCATTGTTACGGTCGCCTTTGGATTGCTGAGATCGGTTGCGTCGAGATAATAGTCAATTGTTCGCTTCATTACTTGGTCCGTTTTGAGACTTGCAAGGTTGGCATCAACATACTGGATGTAGTCGCCGTCAGTCTCCTTTACTCGGCTATCCCAGTTTTGTTCGGATATTGTTTTTTGGATATCTTCATCATCAACAACCATCATGGCATGTTTCTGATGGAACTGATCTACTACCAAGTCGGCAAAATCGATCCATTTTTCCTTTGGAAGGGTGAATAGTTTATCTAGCACGACGGTACTAAATTCTCCAATAATATCTTTGCGATCTTTTTCTGCGATTCCAAGGTTTACAAAAGCTCGCTCGACAATTATTTCGAGTTGATCAACCGTGTTGTCTTTTGTGAACTCGTATGGATAGCCTTTGACTTTGACTGGGCCTGTCACCTCGAGCAGTGCTTGGAGCATGGTTGGCGTGACGCCAATGACGCCATAAAATTCGCCTTGGCCTCCTTCGCGGTGGTAAAACTCTTCAGCTTTTTTCGCAGAAGTCGGAAAATCCGGCGACCAGTTGGCATCGCGGAAAAACCATTGTGGATTGATGTATTTCTTGATTGGTGCGGGCGGATTTTTATCGCCTTGACCCTCTTTGTCAATGTTGTAGACGTTGTCGGAAACGAATTTTTTTATCTCGCCATTTTCGAGAGTAAGAATTCCGTATGTGCCAATAAATCCTCCGCTTGGTCGAAGTTCGGTATTGTTTTGGAATAAGAAAAGATAATCTCGAGCCTCTTTGTATCCTGCAATATCCGGAAGAATTTTTGAAAACACCAAAATTTCATCAATAGCCTGACGGAAATCCGGCAATTTTTCAGTAGCAGTTTGTTTGATTGTACGAATCTGTCGAAGAGTACCGAAGTCTGGTATTGAATCGATAGTTGCCTGCGTCTTAGTCAGTTCTTGCTTAACTGTTTCAAAAACGGGCGATTCGTCGTGAAATGCTGCGAGCATGTCGCGTTTTTGCTCAGGACTAAGGCTATGGAAATCAGTTACTTTTTCCGAGGTAAGCGGTGCAGTAATGCGCTCGGTGGATCCCACAAGTTTTTCAAGCGAGTATGTAAGCTGGACGCTTGCGCTCAGTAGTTGATCAACTGCAAATAGCTGGCGATGGACGAGTGGAATTGCGTTGAGCCAGGAGACGCGTCCAAGTGCGGATTGAGCATTTTGGAAATCAGTGCGCGCTGCCACCACCTTATTTTTTGCGGGCTCGAGTTGTTGTGATTTGATGAGATTTTGTGCAGACTCGAGATCAGTTTTCCCGGCTGTTGCTTGTTCGTATGCATGTTTAAAATCTTTGCCGTAGACGGCATATACAATGCCTCCGCTGATGGCGACGAGCAGGATAAGTCCGCCAAGAATACTGCCGCTGATGATAAGACCTTTTTTGAGTTTGGGGTGTTGTTTGAAAAAAGATTTTTTTGCGGCGGCTGGTTTTTGTGCTGTTGTTTTTGCTGTGCTCGGTTGTGGCTTGGGAGGTTGTTGGAGCATATGTTGTCTAAAGAATAAAACGCCTATTTTTCGGAACTGATAGTGTGTATAGTACTCGGTTTGCCCAGATATTTCCAGAAGTACTTAAAGCCGCTGAGCAAGTGGATTCGCGCCAATTTGTTGCGGGCTAAAATGGAGACACCGTTGGCGCGGCCGCTCATGCGCTGGTAGTAGTGAACCATCTGCGCTTGAGGAAGATATGTCACTCGCCAGCCTTTTTCCCAAAATCGTCGGCACCAATCCATGTCTTCCATATACATGAAAAATCGTTCGTCCATTGGCCCCACTTCTTCGATCGCACTGCGGCGGACAAACATGGATGAACCCATGATCCAGTCCACATCGCGCGTGGTCGCGTGATCCCATTCGGCCATCAGGTTGCGCTCAATTGCTTGAGAGGCAAAATGGAATTGGCCGATCCAGCTGCGACGGTACAGAATTATTTTTGGGGTGATGAATTTGCGGCAAGATTCTTGAAGCTCGCCGTTGGGGCTGATGATTTTTGGTCCGGTCACTGCGACGCGTGGATTCTGTTCCATAAATTCGTAGAGCGTTTCGATCGCGTGATCCATGACGACAATGTCCGGGTTGAGCACGAGAATGTAACGGCCTCGCGCATAGGCAATGCCTTTGTTGACGGCTTTTGCAAAACCTTCGTTGGCGTCTGAGTTGATCAAGTGGACGTCGGGAAATTCTTCCTGGAAAAACTCATCGCGTCGGTTGTGAGAATTGTTGTCGACCACAATCAGCTCGGTTTTAAACGGCAAATGCTGCACGTCAATAGAGCGGATGCAGTGCTTGGTCAACGGGAACGAATTGTAGTTGACGATGATTATCGAGAGATCCATATGCGCCTGAAAAGTTGTTCAAATTCGGCAGAGGTGCGCGTGGAGTGCGCGAGAATGGCGCGGCGCTTGCGCAGGGCCTGCGGCAGGAGCCGAAGGACTGCGATATTTGCGCGAAAGAGCGCAGGCTGGATCACTGTTGCCAGCACAAGCAACTTGATCTCATACAGTATAATCGAAAATGCATGTCGCAGCAACGTAGCAACCGGCGCATTTTTTATGACGAGGAGGCGTTGATTTTTGAGGGAGTGGAATTGTTCGGTGCGCGCGCGGCTGGCGCGTGAGGTGAGGAGGCGCATGAGGTCGCGCGCGCGGCGGGTTGGGTTTGTTTTTACTCCTCGCGCGTGCGTGCCGATAGTGGCTGAGGTGGCGAGCGCATTCCATCCCGCATGCCAAAGTCGCCAGCAGAGGTCAACGTCTTCTTTGTAAATAAAAAACGATTCGTCAAAATATTCGCCCGTGCCGGCAATGTCGATGTTGCGTAGGGCTTGTGCTCGGATCAGGCAGGCGGCTCCTGAAATACCAAACACGCGAGCGAGATCCGACGGGCGCGCCAAATGTGCAGCGAGTGGTTCGCCGGCATGGATTTCTACTGCATGCAGGTTGCGTTCAAGAAAAATTCCATCTGAATCGATGATTGCCGGATCTTGCGCGCGAACCAGGCGTCCACCCGCCATGCCGCATTGGCGCTCGCGCTCGAGCATGCGCACCAGCTGCGCAACTGCATCAGGTGCAAGCACCACGTCGGGATTGAGGACGAGTACCGCGTCCGCTCCCGCGCTGAGCGCTTGAGCAATTCCCCGATTGTGAGCGGCGGCAAACCCGGTGTTTGTGGTATGCGCCTGAAACAAAACTCCGCTCGCCTGAACGATCGCCGAAGTCTGATCGGTCGAGGCATTGTCAATAACACGAACCGTCGTGCGGTGGGTTTGTGCCGCGAGCGCCGCCAAGCAGGCCGCGATATCGCGTTCGCTATTGTATGTGACGATTGTTGTGTGGATGTTCATTTGAGAGGGTTACGACGCGCTGCATTTCTTGCGCGCAGACGTGGATGGTGCCGATCACAAGGAGCAAAAATCCGATTCCAAGCGGATGATTGAGGTAGGGCGTGGTGACGTTGGTGATCAAAAATCCAAACAATGCTACAAGGAGAGCAATCACAAGCACTCCCCGACTTCCTTTGGTGCGGTTGTATTCTTGTGCATGAATCTCTTTGAGCAAATCAGCCGCAGGTGTAATTTTTTGTTTCAAAAAACGATAGCCCTCTTGAAATACTACAATCAACAACGCACTGTACGCACCGAGTCCAATAATTCCAAGCTTCATCCAGATATCGAGATAGGTCCATTCGACAAGGTACACGCGGAGCAGCCCTTGTTTTTCCGGCGTCACGCTTTCGTATTCGATGGTCGTGCCAAATCCATTGCCAATGATTGGCCGCGCGGTAATTTTTTCTTGTACCGGTACCAGAAGATTGATTCTGTTGGTGGCGGATTTTTCTTTGGTCGGTTGAGTAATGGATAGTGCTCGGTCTGTCCATGCGCGAAAGGTGGACGGCGCGGCTATTCGGACAAATACTCCGATTGTCATCACGCACACAAGAGCCGCCGTGATCAAGCGAGCAACTTTTTTTGGAGGAAGGTGCACCAGAGAGAACATGATGCCGGCTGTGAGCCCAAGCCACAGACTGCGAGAAAAGCTGAGTAGTGTGGTGAGAGCAAACAAGACAAACAATCCTCGATACAGCGGCAGATGCGCGCGAGAAATCCATTCAGGTCCAGATACGAGCAGCATCCACATGATAAGTGCCGCAAGCATGATAAATATCTGCGAGACAAAAAAGATACGGAAAAATCGACCGCTCAAATATGAAATTTCCGCCATGCCGGCGTCCTGTGCCCAACGGTACACTTGAGGCACATTTGCTTTTTCCTGCGCGCGCTTGAACTCGAATTCGGTCAATTCTTGTTTTGCAGTGGTTGATTGCGAAATTTTTGTTGCATCCTCGGGATTATTCTCATCAATTGCCAATTCGGTTGAAATATTTCCCGCCGCATCCGGCCGTGCATCCTGATGAAAGATGGCAAAATCTGCAAATAATAGGATTGTTGTCAGGGATATTGCAATGCAAGTTGCAAAAAACAAGCGAAGTATTTTTTCTATCTGCCCTACTGTGTTGAGTGTGTCCAAGAGCGGAATCAGCACCAGCCAATAGATGTACGCGTTTGCGTCAAAAAAGATTAAGCTCAGTGAATGTCCTTGTGCTATTCCTGTGCCAAGCCCGAGTGCGATTGCGCCAATAAGCCCGAGAAATGGTAAGAAAAACGGGGAACCGGTAACGCGCGTCAGTGTGGTGCGCTGGCGAGAACTGACTATTTTTTTTGCAAACCAGATGCCAAGCACGATGATAAAGAGCGCAAGCCGAAGCGATACCACAAATCCTCCCACTGCGGGAAAAGAAAAGAGATAGCCTTTGGATCCAAGAAATAATTCAAACAGTAGGAGTAAAATCCCCTCCTCAGTACGCAGGATGGTCAGCGCGATAGCACCAACGCAGATGAGCCAAAACACAATCCAGTTGAGCCAAGGAAATATATAGCCAAGATACGAGAGAAAAAGAATTGCCAGTGCCGCGATGACTCGCGTGATAATTGAGCGGTTGAAAATCTGGATTTTTGCGAGCGGTTGAAAAATGTCGTGCATGCGCGGAGCGAAATTATAAATCCTTGTTGGGTTTTGCAATCTGTGTGAGTTGCGTGATGGCTGCGAGCGCCAGACTGATCGGGGTGAGGAGCTGGAGCAACAATGTCTGTGCTATTGATCCGTGTTTGCGGAAGTAGCGAACTAGTGACCGGTTGAGATAACGCTGTTTTGTGATTCGATTTACTTGCGCAAAACTGGTTCCTTTGTGATGCACAAGATGCGCGTCGGCGAAATAGAGTGTATGCAGACCGGCGTCCTGCGCGCGTTTGCAAAAATCCACTTCCTCAAACCAGATGAAAAATGATTCATCAAAGGCACCGATTTTTTCTATAGCCGCCCGGCTAATCAGGAAGCACGCGCCCATCACTTGATCCACGGTCTGCGTCCGCGTGTAATCAAAATCCGGCAAAAAGTACGACCGGAGCGGCGCCAGGCGCGGGAACAGATTGTGCAATTTGAGGAGGATGAGCGCTTGTGAGCTGGCGGTTGGAAAGCTGCGGCAGCTGGGCTGGATGCGTCCATCCGGGTATTGGATGCGCGGGCCGATGATGCCTACGTCCGGCCTCGAACGCATGCATTCTACCATGCGCAAAAATGCATTGTCTACGAGCGCGGTGTCGGGGTTGAGCAAGAGGATTGCGTTGCCGCGCGCGCGGGCGATACCTTGGTTTACGGCCGCAGCAAATCCGCGGTTGGCGGTGTTGCGAATCAGATGAGCCGACGGGAATTCGTGCGCGAGCGCATCAGCTCCTCCATCGCTCGATGCGTTGTCAACAATGATGACTTCGTATGTAATCCCGCGGGTATGGGTGATGATTGATTGAACACACGCAAGCGCGAGCTCGCGAGTATTCCAGGTGACGATGATAATGGAGAGGTCTGTCATAAGTGTGTCACGTAACTCATCATTTCATGTACTTTTTTTGTCCACGTATGTGCGGCTGTTGCTTGCATGCGCGCCAGTTGTTCTTGTTGTGAATTTTCCTTTGCGGCTGCGCGGACGGCTGCGAGAAATTCTTGCGGTGTCGATGCGATATGGACGAACGGCGCAAGATCAGGCGCAAGATCCGCAAGCGGTGTGCTCACCACCGGCTTGCCGCACGCGAGATAATCATACAATTTCATCGGATTCATCGAGCGAGTGAACGCGGTGTTGCGATGCGGAATAATCATCACGTCTTGTTTGCGCAACAATTCTGGCAGCTGATCGTGCGGGGCAAGTTGTTTGGTAAATGTGATGAATGGATTTGTGGCATACCGCGCGGCGTCAAAATTATTCCACACCGGCCCAAACAGGGTGACGCGGATGTCGGCGTGCGCGCTGAGCTCATCAAGAATCGCGGTGTCGATGCGATCTTGGATGACGCCGACATATCCTACGCGAATTTTTTCCTGGGTCGCCTGGTGAAATGCCACATGATCAAATGGGCGCACGCCGTTGAATATGGCGTGTGCTGAAGGATGGTTGGGAAATAGCGAGAGCAATTCGCGCGAGACGGTAAAAATCACATCAGCGCGTTTGGCGATGGTTGAGTAGTTGGCGGTCAGTCGGTCGCGCTCGTGTGCATAGACTGAGTGCTCGGCCCAATTGTCCACGCAGTCGAATACGGTTGTGGTATGCGGGAGCGCATCGAGCCAGCCGGTGAACAGTGGATTTGCCGACCAGACGATCGGTGCGCGCATCTCGAGCGCAGCCATCACACGAGCGACTCTGTTCCAAAATCCGCGCTCGTTGATCGCCGATCGCGTCGATGAATAGAGAAATAATTTTTCATTTATTTGATACAAGCCAAACGCCTGCGTCCGCAAATCTTGGTAGCGCGCGCGATAATACGGAAATTCGCTCAGCGCGTATCGCGCGGCACGTTTGAGGGTGTGCGGCGGCGCATCAATAAATAAAATTCGCCCAACATCTTCGCGCGCCTGTAGCTCGCGCAATACTTCCGCATTGCGATTGACCGTGCCGGTCGCGTATGCGCGGTAGGAATTCATCCCAATGTAGAGAATGTCGTGTTTGTTCATAGCGAAGAAAGAATGCGTTCAAGTTCGGTGGCTTTCGTGTCCCAATTGAATTGCGTCACCGCTCGCCTGCGCCCGGCCTCACCCATCTCGCGTGCGCGATCGGGATCCTCGAGCAAAGAACTGATTTTTTCCGTGATCGTCGGCCCGTCTGTTGGATCAACCAAATATCCGGTCACGCCATCAGCCACTGCATCCGCAACTCCACCGGTGTTGCCCGCAACCACGGGAACGCCGCAGGCGTTTGCTTCCAAAAATACCATGCCGAATCCTTCCACGTTTCCCTCGTGTGCGATGTCGCGACTCAGTGTCACAAATACGTCAGCGAGCGCATAATGCGTGGCCAGCGATTCGTTCGGTATGCGTTCTTTGACAAGCGTGACGTGCGGTTGCATCGCGTGCCGCGCGATGAGATTGCTCAGATAGTCGTGATCGTCGCCTTGTCCCACGATCAGATAGTGCGCATTGGGCACGCGTTGTACGATCTCGGGCATGAGCGCGATGAGCGTATCAAATCCTTTGCGCCGATCCAGCCGTCCGATGCTCACGAGGATTTTTTTGCCGCGCAAGCCGTAGCGATCAAGCAGCGTGGCATCTTTGGTCGCGCGCGGGGAAAATCGGTCAGCGTCTACGCCGGGCGGCATCAGGATCGTGTGTGCGGAAAAATCCCCATATGACTGGATAAGCCCGCGCGTAAATTCACTAATGGTAATAATTTGTGCGCTCGCACGCAGTACGTGACGAGCCAGTAGGTGTTTGAGCGGTGAGGTGCGCGGGAGCACGAGATCGCGCCCGTAGGTCATGAGCACAGATGGTTTGTTGCCAAGCAAAAGTCCGGCCGCGCCGCTGGGTAAAATTTCGCCACAGACAATTTGTTCGATGTGATGCTTGCGTATCAGTTGGCGAGCAACGCGCGCAATCGCGATCCAGCTTGGGAGCATGCCTTGTCGAGTGAAATCGGTGCGTACAATGTGCAATGGCTCTGCGGCATGGTCAAATTCATCCTCTGCCTTCGAGTCGATATCATGTCCGGCAAGTACGATCAGCTTATCGGCCGGTAGTCGGCGATAGAGATTCCACAAGTGATTTTGTACTCCGCCGTGCATTGGCGGAAATAATGATGTAATAAGAAGCGTCTTTTTCATTGCTCAAGTATACCATGCGTGGCTTGGGCATTTCTGCCTCCGCGAAGGTATTCGGCGAGTGGCATATACGCCGACGCAATCCCCCAATATTTTTCGCGCCCTTTTTTTTCTTTCAGCTCGATGACGCCCCGCTCTTTCAACGGCTTCATATAATATCCGGAAATATTCGCTTCAGCTTTGTGAAGCATGCGGGCTAATTCTTTTTGATTGACTTGCTCGGGTGCGCGCGCGATGTGTCGGAGCACATCTTGTTGTTCGCGTGTGAGGCCTGAGACGTGCGTCACTTGCTCCCATTGCCATTGGCCAAGAAGTAGCATGGCCTCGCTCAGGTTGAGCGTGTGTGCCACAATGTTGGGATACTCGGACAAAATATGATTGATACTTGCCATGATTGACCGGATATCACCCGCATGGAGATCATACAGTGCGCTGATCACCTCAAGCGAGATCGGTTCGGTGACTTGCTTCACGTGATGTGATCGCAGGAGGGTCATGCGTTCGCGAAACACTTCCAAAATTTCTTCTTTGCTGAGCGGTTCGAGTTGGATAATCGGCTGGCTAAACATGCTGCGCACGCGCGGATGAGTACTGATCACCGAATCGAAAAAATCGCGCGGTCCCAAAAATAGCGCATACAAATGCGGCATCTGCAGCACGTCGCGAATATCTTGGAAAAATTGGCGCACGCGCGGACGATCTTGTTCGATCGCCACATCAAAATTATTCATATGAATAATCAGACCTTGATGACGCCGGCCGTTTATTTTTTCCGTGCTGACAAATTGGAGCAACTCCCACAAGCATTTTTCCAGCGAGCTCATACTCATTTCTTGGGGTAACGTGGTTTGCGCGCTCACGCCGACGCTTCCATTGATGACACCGGCTGCAACGCCGGCGGAAAAAGTGAGCGAGCGCTCAAAACTCACATCTACCAGTCGGTTGAGTTTGCGCAGGGTTTTTTGCTGGAGCAGGCGCGGATCAACCAAGGTGATTTCGCGCAGTGTGGATCCGATGATTTCGAGAATAAATTCGCGCTTGTTGAGGAGCGGCACACTTGCCTCGATCTCGCGACGAAATGAAAACAGCGGTTTTGTTTTGCCGTATTTCCAACTGAATTTCTCCATATTGGCCAGGCTTGTTTTGCCCACGCCCACGTCTCCGCAGATGGCGATGGCTGCACGCGAATCTTGTGAGAACGCACTTTCGATCACTTGGCGCTCTCGTTCGCGCCCCACAAACGCGGCTTCAAGAGACACCTCCCCGCCCTCCACCAGCGGAAGGGTGTCGTAGGGGTTGCCTTTTAGGCCAAATTGTTGCCAATTAATGGGGTGCACGAAATGGATATAGAAAATTTTGAATTCGTTATAACTATCTTATTACGTCTCAATTGGATATTCAAGCATTTTTTTGATAGATATAGGGAATTGAGTAGCCGACTGTTGATAACGCTCGTCGCGCCGGCGAAAAAGAAAAACGACTCCTTGCGGGGTCGTTTGGTTGGACGGTTAAAAAATTGCGGCTTTTTGGAATGCTCGTGTAGGTTTTACGACGGGCATTCCATTCCAGCTGCCAATTCGCGGGTCGTGGCTGGCAATTTTCCCAACAAAATAGTTGAGCTTTGACCTGGCCTTGTGGATCTTTTCGAAATCATTAAGGCGGTGTTGGGTTCGCTTCTTGGGGTCGCTGAGTATTCTTGTGAGCGATTCCAGTTGCTCATCCTGTTTGCGCATTTTATACCTGATTCGCGCTAAAAAGTTTTTCAGCTGCGCCCTTGTCATGTTTTTGGTGTGGTGCTTTTCGCGCAGTCTCTTCCTTCGTAGCGCCAGCTTTTCGTTCTTCACCAGGTGCCTCCTTGTGAGCGGGTGCGAGCTGCTCGTGTGCAGCCTCTATGATCCAGCAGGAATTTTGAAGCGACCGAGCCACAAACTCAAGTCGCTGAAGTAATTGAGTCACAGATAAACTATCAAATTTCTTTCGATAGAACTTCTCCATTTGGTGGTGGGCTCCCTCTTCCAAAAGTCGCGTGAGCTGTCGAGACTCTTGGAGATCTTGAAGCTGTGTGTTTTTGAGCAAAAACGTCAGCTGCTCATGAATGCTTGAGGCTCTTGTGTCACAAAGAACCACTAGTCTGCGTAAATGCGCATGCTGGGTTCTTTTTCGCAACAACAAAAGCAGAAGCACAATAAGTGCCAGTGCGCCGATCGTACTCCTCGACATCGGTTCCTCCTCAGTGGAATGCTCTATCCTAGCAGGAGCGGGAGGAAGTTGTCCAGAGTACGAGATTTATTTTGTTGTCTCCAGCATTTTTTTCGCACGCGCGCATGTCTCGCAATCACAACCAAGTAATTGCGTCATCATGACGAGACGCTTGCCGAGAAGTTGTGCAATCATGGCGTCTTCTGAGCTGAGCTCGTTTTGCCCGCTGTGGCCGCTCACGAAAACTGCGCCATAGGGACTGCCGGCGTCAAAATCTTTGTCTTTGCCCTGAATCGGATACGGAATACCAACCGGGATCATGCCCAAGTTGAGAAGCGGAATCATGAGCGATAAAAGCGTCGCCTCTTCCCCGCCGTGCATGCTGCCGGAAGAGCAAAACAGCGCGGCCGGCTTGCTCAGCATTTTACCTTCAATCCAGATCGGTGAGAGTTGGTCAATAAACTGTTTGAGTTGCGCGGCAAATGAACCAAAATGCACCGGCGTGCCGAGCGCGATGCCGTCGGCCTGGATAAAATCATCCAGTGTGGCGAGTGGATAGCGAGCTTCCAAGTCGGCGCGATGTTTGGCAAGTTCGGGCTTTTTTGCAAACACCGCGTCCGGGATGAGCTCGGGCACGTGCTTGATCGCCACTTCAACGTCTGGGAGTTCGCGCGCGCCTGCCGCTACGTGTTCTGCGAGTTTTGCCGTCTCGCCAGTAAGGCTGTAAAACAGCACAAGGATCCGGAGCGGTTTGGTGTGCATGCGCGTGAATAAATGGTCAAATATAGTGCAGTATATCACGCCTGTGCTATGCTTTCGGTATGGCATCGGCAAATCCTTTGCGCCAATTGGCTAAACAATCTTTTATCTACACCATCGGCAGCGTGGTCCAAAGCGCGGTCGCTATTTTGTTGTTGCCGTTTTATACGCATTATTTGAGCACGGCCGAATATGGCACCATGGAAATCGCCAATACCGCATTGAGCGTGCTGTTGTTTTTGTTATCGTTTGGTTTTGCGTCTGCGGTGTTAAAAAATTATGCACTGGATTTTGAAGGTCAGCCTGAGCAGCAGCGGCGAATGATCGGGAGTGCGTTTGGATTTGTGATGCCGGTCGTCGTCGTGTGTGCTGTGACGCTGTCGCTTGCGGCGCCGTGGATTGCGCAGGTGTTGTTTGGCGATGCGGCGCGTGCAGATTTGGTGGTGATTGTACTCGCGACCACTGTATGCGCAATTTTTGTCAATCTGGGATTTGCGGTGTTGCGCGCGCAAGAAGCGGCGCGGCGATATACGATATTGTTTTTGACACGATTCGCAGCTTTGTTGGCGCTTAATATTGGCGCGGTCGTGGTGCTGCATGCGGGCGTGCGCGGGATTTTGATTGGTAATTTGGTGACCTATGCGCTGGCATGTGCGATGCTTGCGCCTACCCTTGTCCGCTCGGCCGCGTTTGTGGTGGATGCGGCGCAGGTGCGGCGATTGCTGGCGTTTGGATTGCCGCTCGTGCCGGCGTCGATGGCGCAGTGGTTTATGGATCTGTCTGATCGATATTTTTTGCGCGCGTCGCATTCGTTGGCGGAAGTTGGTGTGTATTCGTTGGGGTATAAAATCGGATTTGTGGTGTTGGTGTTGCTCGTGACTCCGTTTCAGCTCGCCTGGCCTACGATTTCATTTCGCTCTGCTGCGACTCATGAAGATCCGCGACGACTGCATGCGCGGGCGTTGACGTATTTGGTGTTGGTTGGGTGTGGGCTGACGTTGGTGTTGTCGTTATTCGCGCGCGATGTGATTGTGCTTTTTTCTCGTCCCGAATTTGTCCGCGGCGCGTCGGTGGTGTGGATTGTGGCTACATCGTATGTCTTGTATGGCGCGCATTTTGTGGTGGCACAAGGGATTCACGTGGCCAAAAAGACGCGTTGGTATCCCTGGATTTTGGTCGGCGCGGCAGTGATAAACGTACTATGCAACGTGGTGTTGATTCCATCGTATGGCATGATTGGCGCCGCATTTGCGACATTGATCGCATTTGGCGTGATGTTTGGCGTCACGCTTGCGGTGTCGGTGCGCGTGTATCCGGTGAAGTACGAATGGACACGTCTTGCGGTACTCATTGGCGTGACCGGAGCGGTGTTGCTGCTGGCGCAATTGGTGCCGGCGCAGACTCGCGGTGTGTGGATATTTGTAAAATGCACCTTGATTGTTGGTGCGGGCGTAGTAGTATGGATAAGTCCTTTTTTTGAATCGGGCGAACGGGCGCTGATCCGCGGCCTGTGGGCGCGCATTCCGTTTTTTAAGAAAAAATCTGCATGAAACTCATTGTCACTATTCCTGCATATAATGAAGAGCAAACCATCGCGGCGGTGATTCGTGAGATTCCTCGTGCGTTGCCGGGATTTGACGCGGTAGAAGTGCTGGTGCTCAACGACGGTTCGCGCGATGCGACAGCTGAAGTTGCCCGCACTGCTGGCGCCGATCACGTGATTTCTCATCGGGTCAACAAGGGTCTTGCGATGACATTTGCTGACGCGCTTCGCGAGGCGCTTGCGCGCGGGGCTGACGTCATCGTCAATACTGATGCGGACAATCACTATGATCAGTCGCGGATCGCTGAACTTGTCGCTCCCCTGCTCGCCGGCCGCGCGGATATCGTGGTGGGTTCGCGCATGGTGGCGCAGTTGCACGATATGCGTGCAGTCAACAAATACGGTAACATGCTCGGAAGTTGGTTTGTGCGGCGGTTGTTTGGGTTGGGCGATATCGATGTGTCGAGTGGATTTCGCGCATACACACGCGAGGCCGCCCTCAAGCTCAACGTGCTCTCGCGCCACACCTACACGCACGAGACGTTGATTCAGGCAATGGATTTGGGGTTTGCGATTGTGGACGTGCCGATTCAGGCTCGTGCGGTCACGCGCAAATCGCGCTTGATCAAAAATATTCCCTCGCACATCGTGAAATCGCTGGTGGTGATTTTGCGTTCATTTACGCTATACAAACCGTTGCGCGCGTTTTCGTTGTTGGGATGCGCGGTTGCGGCCCCGGGTCTGGTATTGCTTGCGCGTTTTGGATATTTTTATGTGGTTGATGGCGGCCAGGGTCATGTACAATCCCTCGTCGTCGCGGCGGTCTCACTTATCCTTGGATTTCAAATTTTTGTCCTCGGTCTGATCGCGTCCGCGATCGGATGGAATCGTAAGTTGATGGAAGAAGTGTTGTATCGACTTAAGAAAAATTCGTAACTTGTACGAGAAAAAATCGTAGCGGCGATTCTTGTTTTTGTATTTCTTTGATTGACGTCATGTGAAATCGTGGCGCAAGTGTGGCCCGCAATTCACTTTCGTTGGTGTAGCGACTAAAATGTCCGTGACGCAGTCGCCAGTGTCGCTTGCCGCGCGGGGTGAATTTGGGAATATCGCCGGATGCGAGACTAAAGCACTGAAGAAAAAATTCGCCACCCGGCCGCAATACGCGCGTCAGCTCGCGAAAATAACGAGGCCATTGCGATTTGCGCAAGTGATGAAAGCAGCCAGTGTCGATGGCAATGTCGACTGATTGAGCATCAAGCGGCAAATCCAACACGCTGGCTTCAACAAATTTCATTTCGTGTGGCGCCCAGCTGCGGGCAATCGCGAGTGCTTTGCTGGAAAAATCAACGCCGATCGCATCAAATCCGGCACGCGCCCAGGGAATGATGTTGCGCCCGTTGCCGCAGCCGAGATCAAGAATGCGGATACTGCGTCGCGCTGTTGGATTAGGAATTTGCTCCAGACGCGTACGCAAAAATTCTGCTACGCTCGGCTCCATTGCCTGTGAGCTGTAATGTGTCTGATTTGCAGAAAATCCGCCCCGCAAGGATGTCCAAAATCCTTCATACCGAGCATGTTCGGTGGATTCGTACGTATTCATCTGCCGATGCTCACCAATGTAAGTCCATGCTCGCGGAGAGTCTCGGGCGACAAGATATTTTTTCCGTCGAATACGAGCGGTTGCTTGAGCAGGGTGGCGACATGCGCCCAATCAAGGCTTACAAATTCTTCCCACTCGGTGGCGATGACGAGCGCATCCACGCCGTGCACTGCATCCAGGGCGCTCTCTGCATACATGCACACATCACCGAGTACGCGTTGTGCGGTATCGCGCGCAACCGGATCATACACAGTCACCTGTGCGCCCGCAGCTACCAGCGCTCGCACAATATCAATCGCGGCTGATTCGCGCACGTCATCGGTGTCACGTTTGAACGCAAGCCCGAGCACGGCGATTTTTTTGCCAGCTAGTGATCCACCAAACCGCGCCAAAATTTTGTCGACAAACCTGCGGCGCTGCGCATTGTTGACTTCGATCACTGCGGTGAGCAATTTAAAATCATATCCGTTGTTGATGCCGATCGAATGCAATGCGCGCACGTCTTTGGGAAAGCAGCTGCCGCCGTACCCGATGCCCGCTTGCAAAAATGCCGATCCGATGCGGTGATCGAGGCCCATGCCGCGCGCAACCGCGGTCACATCGGCGCCGTTGCTTTCGCAGACGTTGGCGATTTCGTTGATAAAAGAAATTTTTGTAGCGAGAAACGCGTTGCTTGCGTATTTGATCATCTCTGAGCTGGGAATGTTTGTGTGAATGCGCGGAGCGGCACTTGAGACCGGTGCGTAAATCTCATCAAGCACGTCAAAGCCACGCGTGTTTGAAGCGCCCATGACGATACGATCGGGCTCGAGAAAGTCTTTGACCGCATTTCCTTCACGCAAAAATTCAGGATTCGAAGCGATATCAAACTCGCCTGAAAAGACGCCGGCAATGCGTGTTTTAATTAATTCTGCAGTTCCCACCGGCACTGTGCTTTTTGTGACAATCACCGGATGCTGGGTGGCGCCGTGGGTTGCAAGTGCGCGTCCGATTTCTTCAGCTGCTTGGAGCACATAGGTCAAATCCGCTCGCCCATCTTCGGCTTGCGGAGTTTGAACCGCAAGAAAAATAGCGTCTGCCGAAGCATATGTTTTACCGCCTTGCTCCACGAAATCAATCGCACCACGCTCAAGCGCTCCGGAGAGAAGTTCGGCGAGGCCGGGTTCAAAAAATGGAACCTGACCGGCGCGGAGCACGCGCAACTTGTCGGCATTGATTTCAACGCATGTCACTCGATGCCCAATATGCGCAAAGCAAACACCTGTTGTCAGACCTACATATCCTGTACCTACGATTACAATGCGCATGGCGCCTCCTCGTTAGTAGCTTTGAAGATCAGAAAAATTCCCGCCATCTCGGTGCGCATCGCGAACCGCATTTGTCACTGTGATCACCGGATAGTTTGCCATATTGAGATCGCTCAGTACGCCAACGTTGTCGATCAAGAAGCGCTTACTTTTGGAAATGACGTAGAGTTTTTTGTCTTGGTCGCGGATAAACGTCCCATCCGGAAATTGGACAGCGCCGCCTGCGGGATAGGTGTCAAGCTCAGCCTGGGAGATTGTAATGACCGGAACGCCAGGAAATCGCGCAGCCTTGATTGCGCCGCTCCAGATTGGTTGCTTTTTTCCGTTTTTAATCAGGTATATTCCTGCTTTGCCACTGACCTGAACAAGCGCGCCGTTTTGACGCACGAGGTTGTTTTCGTCAAACTTTGTTGTTTGTGGATGAATTTTGAGCTCAGTATCACCCACGTCGATGATTGGTGCACCTGTGTATCCGAGTTTCCTTAAGGCATTTTGTGAAGGAATTGGTTTTTTCATGCCGTCCGTGATTACAAACACGCCGCCGGTTTTAGCACGAATCAGTGTGCCGTCCGGAAATTTGACCGGCCCGCCTACGGGATAGGTGTCGAGGTCACTTTGGGCGATTTCGACAATCGGGGCATTGCGGTATGCTGCGTCAAATACTTTGCTTGACCAAAACTCCCAGCGCTTTCCATTTTTGAGGAGCGAAACGCTTTTTTGGCCTTTTACGCGAACCAAAATTCCATCCGGATAACGCGTGGAAAAATATTTGATCCACAATTTCCAGAAGAGAAAATTACCGCCTGCGCCAACTTCTTTTTCATTTGCACCCGGATTGTTTCCGGCAATCGGATTGTAGTTAAACAAATTGGCTGTTGCTTGGTTTTCGGGCTTTACTTTGACTTTGTAGACCGTGTCTTGCGTGACAGTTTCTTGGCCAACTTTATAGCTATAGCCGGTTGGTTTTTGAAAATATCGATTGAGCTGCCACGCCGCAATGTCGATCTGGCTTGCCGGTGAGTAAAGCGCGGTGTTGGAGGCATCATAACTGCCGGGCTTGTAGCCCATGAGCAAGTTGAGTTGATAGGAAGAAAGCGTTGAATCCTCGACCACGCCCTGCTCTTTCTGCATCATCGTGAGCAGAACCTTAGGGTTGATTTGGTAAGCCTGTGCCGAATCCGCGATTACTTGTGCAATGCTTTTAGTGGTATCATCAATGGTTGCCTGCATACTCGCGAGGCCGCTTTTTTTTGTTGTTAAAAATGATTGGATGTCGGTGACCGAAAGCGAGGTTGCGTTGCGAAATACGGTGTCGCTGAGAATGTTGTTTGGGTTGTAAGAAAACGCATGCGCTGCATGTGAAGGTGTGAGCACAATCACGCTCGCAACGACAAATGATGCGACCGCGAGTGAATTTTTTATATGAGATGTGTGCATGTATGCGTATTAATTTTTTATGAATTCGGCAACTGATGCGACTGTGGCGGCGACGCCATCTCCGAGTTCGGTAGTGGCTCGCCAGCCAAATGTTTTCAGCGCTTTTGTCGGATCAAGAGAGCTGCGACGCACTTCACCCGGCCGCTCTTCGCTATAACGCGGCTCGATTGGTTTGTGCGCAGCCAGAGCGACAAGTGCAAACAGTGTGTTGATGTCGGTCTCGACTCCGGTGCTTACATTATACACCCCACGCGCGTCCTGTAACACTGCGTCGGCGTTGATGCGTGCGAGATCTTTGACAAACACAAAATCGCGCGTTTGCTTGCCGTCGCTTGTAATAAATGCCGGTTCGTCTTTGAGTAAGCGCGTAGAAAAAATTGCCACCACTCCGGCTTCTCCTTCAGAATTTTGGCGCGGGCCATACACATTGCTGTAGCGCAAAATAGTCCACGGAAGATTGCGCACTGATCCGAAAAATTGGACGTAGTGTTCACAGGTTTCTTTTGCGATCGCGTACGGCGAGATCGGTGAAGTTGCATGCGTTTCAGTATAGGGCATCGCTTCATCATCCGCTTTATAAATCGCACCGCCCGTCGATGCGAATACAAATTTGTGTACGCCGGCGCGAGCGCAGGCCTCAAGGAGGCGCAGGGTGCCGATGGTGTTGTGCTGTGCGTCTTCGAGTGGATGCGCCACGGAAAAAGGCACGCTTGCTTGCGCCGCGAGATGCAATACATGCGTGATCTCGTGTTTTTTTATGAGCGCGTCCAAATCTGCGGTGCGCAAGTCATCCTGGATAAGCGTCGCCTGTGGATTGAGATTTGCGGTGCGTCCGGTCGAGAGATTGTCGAGCACGACGACGCGCTGGCCGCGCGCAATCAATTCGTCTACACTGTGTGAACCGATAAATCCGGCGCCTCCGGTGACAAGAATAGTGTGTGGTGTATCAGCCATAAGAAAAATTAATGACGAGCAATAGTAATCCGTGCACCCGTACGTTGGGTGGACGGATATGCATAAAATTGTAACCCAAGCGGTGTGCCTGCGCCACTGAAGCTGCGAATCTGCGGCGCGCATCCGCGATCCGGTGCGGTCAAGATATCTGCCTTCCCATCGCCAGTTACATCTCCGGCCGCAACTCGTGCGCCACAGGTCAGTCCGGCCGCGTACGCACGAAACGATGCAACCACGGTTTTGTCTGTGTTATAGCGATAGGCTTTCACCCACGCCTCTTCTCCAGTCAGCAACGATGCGATGATTTCGTCTTTGCCGTCGCCATCCAAATCACCCGCGGCAACAGAAATTCCCGAGCGGCTTTTTGATGAAAATGCATAAAACGAGATAGGTTTGAGCGTCGCGCCTGTCGCGCTTCCCGAGATCGCCGTGGTGCCGATATCATACACGCGAATTTGCGGTCCGCCACCTGGACCTGCGCCCACGATCAATTCATCTTTGCCGTCGCGATCAATATCGCCAAACGCAAGTGATGCGCCGACTTCGGCTGAGCCAAATGCGTTGAAATATGCCAGAAGGGTATGCTGCGCATTGGAACGCATGACTTTGATCCAGGCTTGGCCGCCGCTCGCTTGAGCAACGCCAATCTCGTCTTTGCCATCGCCGTCCACATCGCCCGCCGCCACGCTGAGCCCGCCGCGAAATCGAGTGTCAAATGGATAAAATGAAATTTGGCGCGGTGTGCCGTCGCGTTCGAACAATCCCAAAAGAGGCGCATGGCCAGCGTCAGCACCTGCGATAATCTCATCTTCTCCGTCGGCATCAATATCTCCGGCCGCAATGCTCGCTCCGTTGGTACTGATTTCGGTGAGTCGATCGGTGGCGCCGCGCAGCGAAAATGATTTGATTGCGCCAGATGCGCCTGAGCCTGGAGCGGTGATGATAGGATTTGGAGTGAGTGCAGCAGATGTGTTGGCAAGCCCGGCACCTATTCCGACAGAACTCGACGCGGTTGCACTGAGTCGTATTTTTGCAATGAGTTGTGCGGGAGTGAGCGCGGGATACGCGGATTTTAGTAGCCCCGCGATACCTGCAATCATAGGTGCCGACATGGAAGTGCCGGACATGGTGGCAGTTGTTGATCCGTATCCGGCATTGAGCACACTTTCGCCGGGTGCTGCAATATCAACAGCAGAGTTTCCGTAATTTGAAAATGATGAGCGTCTCCCGTCTGTATTTACTGAGGCAACACCAAGTACCTTGTTGGCGCCAGCGGCATCGCCGTTGTTGGAAACCGGAGATCGCGGACTTGCGTCCAGATTTACGCCTTCGTTTCCCGCTGCAGCAACCACGAGCGCGCCGGCTGCGTACGCGCGATCGATCGCAGCGCCAAGTGTGGTGCTGTAATTCCCTACCAAGCTCAGGTTGATGATATGTGCCTTGTGGGTAACAGCAAAGTCTATTGCGGCTGCAATAGTGGAAAGATCACCGTTGCCTTCGTCGTCGAGAGCGCGAATCGGCATGATTTTACAATTCCAGCAGGTTCCTGCGCCAAAATTCCCGTTGTTCGTAACTGCAGCTGCAATGCCGGCGACATTGGTGCCATGATCTTTCTCGCCATCAATAAGTCCGTCGTCATCATCATCTATGCCATTTGGTGCAGTGTCTGGGTCGCTGTCACCATCAATAAAATCATACCCAGTGACGAGTTTGTTTGTGAATTCGGGATGGTCCATATCAATTCCCCCGTCGATAATTGCGATAATTACCGATGAAGAGCCGACTGTTTTGTCCCAAGCTGCTGGTAGCTGAAGTGCCGGAAGATAGGCTTGTGAAGCATAATTGGGATCGGTCGGTGTCGCGCTTGCATGAAAAAAATAGTTTGGTTCGGCTGAAACCACATCGGGATTTTGTTCATAGAGCTTGATCGCGTCCGGTACACTGAGCGATGCCGGTAATGTTACTCGATATGCAGTCGGGCCGATTTTGTGCGAAGGGAGAAGTGATTGTGCGTGTGCAAAAGGCACAGAAGCACGAACATTTTGCTTATATGTCACAATCAATTCTTGCTCACGATATGTTGGTGATTGAGCAAAAGCCGACCGGGGATCAGTGTAGATAGGTATAAGCAAAAAAAATAACGCAAAAAAGAGATTTTTTTTCATATAGGTAGTGTACTCTATTTTTGTGCTGCGACAAAGATGCCGCCACGAAATTTCCCATCAAGACTCATAAAGTTGGAGGCGCTTGCCTTGCCAGTTGCAGAAAAGACACGTACTTGTGGACCGCCGCCCGGTCCTGCGCCAACTATGAGTTCGGTTATTCCGTTGTTGTCAATGTCTCCGATCGCGATAGTGGCACCTCCAGTAAATCCGGCCGGAAACGCGCGGAAATTTGCAAGCACTTTTTGCGCTGAATTGTATTGATAGAGCTTGCACCACGCCTCCTGTCCGGCGCCTAGGCAAGCTCCGATTTCCGCGCGTCCGTCGCCGTCGGTGTCTCCGGCTGCGACCGCAACGCCTGACCGAGCTGATGGATCAAATGCTATGATTTCAATCGGTCGCTTTTTCCCTGCGCCATCAAACACTCGGATCAAGGCTTTTCCACCCGGGCCTTGACCTACGATCACGTCGGCAAGACCGTCTTTATTCATGTCGCCCATAGCCACAGATGCCCCATATTCGTCTGCGCCAAATGCATTCCATTCGGCGATTACCGTTTTTTTGTTATTGTAGCGATAGATTTTACACCATGCTTGACCAAGTGATGCTTGACAGGCGGTGATTTCATCTTTTCCGTCTCCATCGACGTCGCCAGTCGCCACGTTGACACCGCCTCGAAAGCGCGTGTCAAAGGCAAAAAATTGAATTCCTCGCAAAGTTCCATCTTTTTCAAATACGCGAATTTGCGGTCCGCCTCCTGCGCCTGCGCCCACTATAATCTCATCTTCATCGTCACCGTCGATATCGCCAAGTGCGACATGCACTCCGCCATGAAATCCGCCGGTACCAAACGCAGCAAAGCTGGTCGATGTCGGACTGCCTTTTGGAGTGTATCCACGAACTTGAGTCGAATCCCCTGCGCCAGCACCCACAACAATTTTTGTGCCGTTGGCACTGATGAGGGCGCTCGATCCCTGCACGGCTTTTAGTGCGTTAATGCGGCCTGATCCAAGTTTTCCTGCATAGGCCGGATTCTTTCCAGCAACGCTATCTACAGATGAGAGCAGCTTGGTGCGAATTTGAGCCGCTGTCCATGTCGGGTGCTGGGATTTAACAAGTCCGGCAACACCTGCTACAATCGGCGCCGCCATTGAGGTGCCGCTGAAGTTGGCATAATAATCGGTGAAACCGTGACTTGGGTCATGAAACACGCCGGCGAGGATGGATTCTCCGGGCGCTGCGATGTCTACGCAGCCGGCGCCGTAGTTGGAAAAGCTTGCTTTGGTATCTGTGTCGTCGAGAGCAGCAACGCCGATCACGTTGTTACTGCCATCGCCGCCGTCATTGCATACTGGTGATTCGCGAACTTCATCCAAATTGCTTCCTTCGTTGCCGGCGGCTGCTATGACAATCACGTTGTGAGCGGCTGCGTTTTTGATGGCATCGTCGATTGTGTTTGAGTAGCTGCCGCCGAGACTGAGGTTGATAATAGACGCGCCATGTGCAACCGCCCAATCAATTCCGTTTGCAATGTCGAGATAGGTACCGTTGCCCTCGTCGTCCAGCGCTTTGATTGGCATGATGCGACAGCTCCAGCAGACACCCGCAATTCCTTGTTTATTGTTGCTTTCTGCAGCTGCGGTGGTAGCGACGTGTGTGCCGTGTTCTGTACCGCCATCAATGATGCCATCGCCATCGTCGTCGGTGCCGTTTGGTGTTGGACTGGTGGTGTCAGCGTTGTCGATTGCGTTATACCCTGCAACCAGTTTGTTTTTGATATCCGGATGTTGCGCATCCACGCCGGTGTCCACTATAGCAATAATCACAGATGAACTGCCCGTGGTCGCATCCCATGCAGTGGCAGCTTTGATGTCTGCGCCTTGGGTGCCACCGGTCTGGCCGCTATTGCGCAGCGCCCATTGCTCGCCATACAGCGAGTCGTTGGGTGTCTTGGTCATGCGGACGAGGCCGTTGGGTTCGGCATAGGCAACTGCCGGATTGGCATTGTATTGGGCAAGTGCGGCGGCAACTTGCTGCTGATCGGCAACGGTAATTTTATATAACCCTGTTCGCTGTTGACTCACGGATTGGACGGAAAAGTCCTTTCCTTGGTGAGTGAGTGCGGCACTTTGGACGCCGGCGCCGGTAAATTTGACCAGAATATCGCGTGAGGCTGTTTCGTGTGCGCGAGCAACCGGACGCGGTCGTGAAGAAACTGCGTCAGAGTGTTGTTGGATAAGAGAAGAAGTGAGCCGGCGCTCTTGCTCGCGTGAATATCCAAAAACGCCAACGCCGATCATGACAACAACGATGACTCCGATAATAAGATGTTCTGCGTTTTGTTTGAAAAATTTACCGACTGATGAATGCACGCGCGAGCTGTTAGAGTTCGATTTCTGAATTATCTCCGGCCACGATTCGATGACCGTGAGGAAGTGTTGTCAAGTGTGAAGATATGCGACAATTGGATCCGATGAGTGAGTTGACAATGCGCTGCCCCGCAGAAATTTGCGAGCCATCCATAATAATTGAGCCATCAACTTCAGTTTCATTGACATGCACGCCGTTTCCAACAGAAGTATAGGCACCGATGAAGCTGTGATCGATGACTGCGTCGCGGCCAATGATGACCGGGCCTTGGATGCGTGATCCATTCAAAATTTTTGCGCCTTTTTCAATGATAACGCGGCCCTTGACTGACGAATCCGCTGACACTTCCCCTTCGCGGCGGTCGTGAATTTCATCCAATACCAGCTGATTGCCTTCGAGCAAATCTTCCGGTCGACCGGTGTCTTTCCAAAATCCTTCCACCTTGGAGCTTTGGACTTTTTTACCATGATCCATGAGCCATTGAATGGCGTCGACGATCTCGAGCTCGCCGCGTGCAGATGGCTTGATTTGGCCTGATGCTTCGATAATGCTCGGGCGGAAGGCATAAATGCCTACCACTGCGAGATTGGACTTTGGTTCTTTTGGCTTTTCTACCAAGCGGCTGATAGTGTGATCCGGATTGAGTTCGGCTACGCCAAATGAGGACGGGTTTGGCACTTCGGTGAGCATAATGCTTGCTTCTTCGGTAAAGTTGGAGACAAATTTTTGAATACCACCACGGAGAATATTGTCGCCGAGATACATGACAAAAGGATCGGCGCCGAGGAATTCGCGCGCGATCAAAATACAGTGTGCAAGGCCGCGTGGTGCGTCTTGTTCGATGTAGGTAATGTGGGTGTCTGCGCCCCAACGATCACCTGTTCCAACGACTTGCTTGACTTGTTCTTTGTTGGGACCGACGATGATGCCGATGTCATGGATGCCGGCATCGACGAGGTCTTGGATCACGTAAAAAATAATCGGCCGGTTCGCGATCGGGACGAGTTGTTTTTGGGTGGTGTAGGTAATCGGGCGGAGGCGGGTTCCGTGGCCGCCGGAGAGGATGAGGCCTTTCATGAGTGAGAGTGATAGTTGTTCAAATAATCCTTCAGCGCCGCTTTCCAGCTGCGCAATGGCTTGAGCTTGGTATTGTTGAGAACGGAATATTCCGGGCGGCGTGCCGGGCGTGGAAATTCGGCTGTGGTACAGGGATTGACCGTGACGCGCGTGTTGGTTTGACGGAAAATTTCTTGGGCGAATTCAAACCATGTGCATTCGCCGGAATTCGTCACGTGGTAGATGCCAAATGGCGCCTTTTTTTCCACGATGGCGCGGACTTGGCGCGCGAGATCGCGGGTAAATGTCGGGCGGCCGTGCTGGTCGTTGACTACGCTGAGTGTATCACGCTCGGATGCGAGCTTCAACATGGTGTCGACGAAATTTTTGCCGCGCGCGCCGTAGAGCCAGGCGGTGCGGATGATGTAGGCGCGGTCGGTTTGTTCTTGCAGGAGTGTCTCGCCGCGGAGCTTGGACACGCCGTACATACTAAGCGGGCCGAGGTGTTCGCGGTCGTCTTCGTCATAGCCTTGGGTGCGTGTGCCGTCAAAGACGTAATCCGTACTGAAATGCACCACGGTCGCGCCGATTTTTTCTGCGGCCGCTGCGATGTTGCCCACGCCTTCCCCATTGACGTTCATGCACGCGTCTTTTTCTGTTTCGCAGGCGTCGACGTTGGTAAATGCGGCTGAGTTGATGATGACGTCGGGTCTCGGGTTGAGTGAGGTGATTTTTTGTTCAGTCGCGGCGGCGTCGGTGATGTCGATTTCATCGCGATCCCAGCCTATCGGTTTCCAGGCGGCAAATTCGTCCATCAAATCCTGGCCAAGCATGCCGCGCGCGCCGATGATCAACAGATGCGGATGTTGTTTCATAGTGTTGGGATAAATGGTTTGGCAATGGCGAGGGCGGCAAGGGTCATCCCCTCTTTGCTTTCGTCTTGGAGTAGGGTGCGCATGACGTCTGCGATGGGTAGGGTGACCACCTCAATGTCTTCGGTATCATCCGGTCGCGCTGATTCTTTGTGCAACTCGCGCGCGAGAAACACAAACGATTTTTCGCGGACGATGCCATTGCAGGGGACAAAATATCCGAGCGGTGTCAGTGTGCCTGCGACATAGCCGGTTTCCTCGACGAGTTCGCGGGTGGCTGCGGCCTCGGGAGTCTCGTCTTTGTGAATTCCGCCGATCGGCAATTCGGTGCGCACGGCTTCGTCAAGGTAGCGGTATTGACGGACAAAAATTATCTTGTCGTCGATGATCGGCACAATGGTGACGGAATGATGAGTGTTGACGGGATAATAATGAATTTGTTTGCCGTTGGGCAGCTCGACTTCTTCGTCGGTAATCCAGTACCAATTGTTTTGGTAGATCGTGCGTTCGGAGATTTTGCGCCAAGGCTTAAGAATTTTTGCCATAGTGCTCCTTGTAATACGCCGCAAATTCCCCGGATTTAATCGGTTTCCACCAGGATTCGTGCGCGCGGAACCAGTCGACTGTCTGAGCAATACCCTCTTCAAATGTCACGCGTGGCGCCCAGCCGAGCGCGCGGATTTTGGCGGTGTCGACAGCGTAGCGCTGGTCGTGGCCCGGGCGAATTCCTTTTTTGTAGGTGATGAGTTTTTCTGACGCACCGGTGAGGCGGATGATGGTGCGCGTGAGTTCGAGGTTGGTGATTTCGGGCTGTTGACCGGCGCCGACGTTGTAGATTTCACCGACCGTGCCTTTGTGCAACACGAGGTCGATCGCGCGGCAATGGTCGGTGACAAAAAGCCAATCGCGAATTTGCGAGCCGTCGTCATAGACCGGCAGTTCGCGTGCGGCGCCCGTGAGAGACTCGAGCGCGTTGGTTATGAAGAGCGGGATGATTTTTTCCGGATAATGAAAAGGCCCGTAGTTGTTGGTGCACCGCGTGATCATGACCGGCAGGCCGTAGGTGCGGTGCGCGGCAATGACTTGGAGATCGCCGCCAGCCTTGCTTGCGGCATAGGGACTGGATGGCTTGAGCAGATCGGTTTCGCGTGCAAATGCTCCGTCGTGCATGTCGCCGTAGACTTCATCGGTACTGATTTGGATAAATTTGCTGATGTTGTGTTGACGTATGGCGTCGAGCAAGGTAAATGTGCCGAGGACGTCAGTCAGAATAAAATCACCCGCGTTTTTGATGGAGCGGTCGACATGCGTTTCGGCTGCGAAGTTGATGATGGCATCTGGCTTGTTTGAAGCGAGGGCGCGATCAACGGCCGCTGCATCTCGAATGTCGCCTTTGATAAATATGTATCGCTTGTCGCTTGCAATATCTGCGAGATTTGCCGGATTTCCGGCATACGTAAGCGCGTCAAAATTGGTGACGCGGTAGTTGGGATAGGTCGCGAGGATGTGGCGGATAAAATTGCTTCCGATAAATCCGGCGCCGCCGGTGACAAAAAGGTGCATAATTTTTGAGTGAGAGATATAGCTGTAGAATAGCTCGGTTGACACATTTTTTCAAATGAAAAAACAGCGGGAACACAGATATTGATCTGTGCTCGCCGCTGTTCTGAATGTGTTGCTGATTTTGCGGTGCGGGAAACTATTTTTTGCTCAAGGCTTGCAGGCATGTGTTGCGCTCCGACTCCAGATCTTCAATAAATGCATTTGCTATGGACTGCTCCTTATTTAGACCCATGATGCGGATTGCAAGAAGGGTGTTACCTAGGATGCTAATCAATAATAAAATAGTTGCGATTGATAACTGGGTTTTTTCGTTCATGAGTAATTGTGTTGATAAAATAAAAATGTGAGGAAGAGTGGCTGAAGCATATTCGCCGTCAGAATTCTTCCTCATGAGTATAGCTTGTTGTCTAATATTTGCGTATCACAATGGTATCCATGTACAAGAAAAGATACACTGGGAGGCAAATATAAACGTTATAATTGTCGCGCTGCCCGTCCTTTGTCTGCTCATACACGCGAGATCTGAACTTTCCCAGATGAGTGAGCGCCATATAGAGGCGCACGTAATCGCTTGATGATGTCCACTTTAGCAATGGTCTGAGCTCAGCCAAGCTTTCGGCATGGTTTCCCAAATAAAAGCTAACCATCGCATCATCGCTATCGCTGCCACAATCACCAGGTTGAAAGCGATAACAATTTGGACCCACCTGGTATTTTAGTCCTGACGTAGTAGACCTTTCTTCAATATCCTCCTTCGCCCAACTTGCACCCCAGTAACCCGGCGCACAGAGTGGTAATGAAGAAGTTTGCGTATTTACTAGATTGTCATCAAGTTCCGGGTAGATATTCTCGCGCTCCATAGTTGCTAAGACTTGTCTCTGTTGATGGGTTGGCAGTTGCTTGATTACATTGAGGTCTCCTGTGACAACCTGGTTGATGTAGTCGAGCAACTCGTTTCCGCTCAGCAGTTGTTCGTTCCGCGCATATGCAATTCCTGCGCCAATGCTTATGGCGAGCATAAACAGGCCGATTCTTTTGTATGCGAACTTCATCGTTATTCCTCCATCTCGGTGACCAGTCATTGATCACCACGAGTAGATTGTAGCAATAGAAGATAAAATTATAATAAAAATATGTTAAAAAAATGATAAAATTTTTTCTGTCCTGTGTATAACTCTATTATTCGAGCCGGCTGAGGCATTTTTTCAAATGAAAAAACAGCGGGAACACAGATATTGATCTGTGCTCGCCGCTGTTGTGAGTGTGTTGCTGATTTTGCGGTGCGCGAATTCCTCCTAAGGAATTTTTTACTATGGCCACTCGTACGTGCACGCCGGCTTGGGAGTCGGAGTGCGAGTTTGGGTGGGCGTCTGCGTTTTGGTGCGTGTTGGTGTTACTGTGGCAGAAGCCATTCGAGTGGGTGTACGAGTTGGGGTTGCGGTGCGCGGCATCCGAGTCGGTGTGCGCGTCGCGGTTGGAGGTTGGGTTGTGGGCGTGCGGGTTGGTGTCCAGGTCGCAGGCATCGGTGTCATCGTCTTGGTCTTAGTGGCCGTGGCGATGGCTGTCGGTGTTGCGGTCGGGGTGGCAACTTCGCACACCGCAATGTGAACACCTGAAATCGAAGTGACATCAGGCGCGACAATTGCAATGTCTCCGGTTGCTTCATTGATGGTGAGCTGAGCCGTATTCGCGCTGTTCGCGTGGCTCAGATCGAGGTAATTGGTTGAGCCTGTTATGTTGGTATATGGATTGCCGCATGCAGCAGGCGTGGTGCACGAAGGGTCTTCGTACCAGATTACCTGGTTGTCTGCCGGAACTTGTGAAATCGGAGACATCCAGGCATGCATCAGCTCAGTTTCAGTTCCCATCAGAACGAGAGTTCCTTGGGAGCCGTTTTCCATCAAGCCGACGGAAATTTCTACTGCTGGACAGCTGAAGCTCGGCGTTGGGGTTGTGGTTGAGACGGAAGTCGGTGTATTTGTCGCCATCCACGTCGGCGTATGCGTCGGTGTGGTGGTGTTTGTTGCCGTCTTCGTTGCGGTCATGGTCGCTTGAGGCGTCCACGTCCACGTTGGTGTCGAGCTCGGGATCCAGGTCGGTGTTGGTGTGGTCGAAGTCCAGAGATAGACAACATTCACGCTTGTCACAGCCGAATCTAGGATCCAGATATCGAGTGAGTCTTTGTATAGATTCGTCCCTCCAAGATCAACGAATCCGAAATTCAGATAGCTATTTCCACTTTTTGCATTACCACATCGAGGAGCGGGTGGCGCCGGAGGAGATGCGCATTGGGGATCTGAGTACCACGTGCCTGGCCCACTAGGTGGCGCGGCAAGCGGTGGAAGAAATGCTTGTTGAAGGGTGTTGGGATCGCCGGCAACTGTGAGGGTGCCGACAGTGCCTTGAGTTGAGAGCGAGACCAGCACATGACCGGGCGTCTGGCTCTGTGCCAGATTGGCCGAGACAAGTGCTGCCGTGATCATCACGGTGAGAAATTTGTGCGATCGTCGTATGGCCTTTCTTGCAATTGCGACGATGGTTAGAATGAATGCCAACAAACCCAGATGCGTGAGATCGGCAACGCGCTGAGGCTGAACGCCTGCGCGCATCACGAGGATCTCGTCCGCAGCTTGGGCTGCAGGGATGTAGAGAAACCCATCATGTCCAGTCGGCTGCATGATTTGCAACTGAGAGGGTTTGAGGCTTTCGAGAAGAGAAACATTTGCGTTGTGCGTGACGCCATTTATTACCGCGGAAATATTTCCGCATCTACCCGTCAGGCCTTGTGGGCACGACGAGCGATTTTCCCAGACAAGCGGTGCATCCATTGGCACTGCGACCGAAAAAATCTTGGTAAAATCTCCGTCCATCGGAATGGTGAACTGAGTGATGGTTTGGATGGTGCCGAGTTTGACCTCGCCCATCGTCGGAAGCACGGGCAAATTTTCGTAACTGGTCATGTGCGCGTACGCACTTGTACTGCTCACGCGCGAGACGCCCGAGAGGCGCCACGGTTGTGAAAAGTTTGCAGTTGATACTGTGCTTGTTGACCCGTCGCTCGCCCCAATCATAAATGCATTGGGCATTGCCGGGTTGACTTGGTACCAAGCTTTCGTTGCTTTGAGTGGTAGTGAAAACCCTTCGAGCACTCCATTGTCGTTGAGGGCGTTGACGATGAGGTCGGGTGACACTGCGTGTTGCTCAGACTTGGCAACAATCAAGGTTTCTGAAACAACTGCGCCGCCCCGAACTTGCATCACGATGCTGTTGCCGACAATGTCGATCGCTAGAGTATCCGGCGTGGAGCTTTTGACCGCAATTGCTGCCACGTTGAGCCAGCTGATGATGGTTGATCCATCAAGTGTGACCCCGACGTTGGAAATCATCGGATTTGCGGAAGGAGCCCAGATTAATATCACTTCGTTAGCGTCGGTCGGCCAGCTTTCGGTCAAGCCTCCGATCTGGTTATGTGTATCCGTCGACCAGAGCTTGCAGCCTATAATCGGTCTGTCGCAAGGAATTCCACACTCGAGCACGTACGGGGTTTTCACCCAATCCGCGCCGAGTGAGATGGAAGGCTGATGAATGATTTTGCTGGACAAATCAATTGTCCCTTCAATTTCCTTTGCACCAAACGCATTGGAAATTGACATGAATAATACTACGAACGTCACTGCGAAAAATCGCATGGCGATGCTCCTCCTAATTGAGATCTATTTTGTTAACGAGCGGTCGAAACCTGCTCAGATCGCTGCGTGTGGTGCGTGCGTATACTACGCCTGCGCGGCGGTCCGAGAAGATTTCTGCGTGAGCTGTGCTGAGACGACCAGAAGCGCCATCAAAAACCAGGCGATGCCCAGCCAAAATCCGGTGGTGATTTGAAAACTCACCAGCATGAGCACGTTGGTCAGGAAGAGCGCAAACAAGATGAGGCGAAGTTGCGGATCAGTATCCGTGCGTGCGAGTGCTTGTCGTGCGAGCAGAAAAAACCGCCACAGAATAATGAGAAACACCACGAGCCCGATGACGCCGGTGTCGTTGAGTACGGTCAAAAAAATGTTGGTGAGAAATGGTTCGTAGCCGGCGATCTCACGGTCGCGTTCTTGGACAAACGGCGTAATGCCGATGATTTTATAACTGCCCGGGCCATTGCCCAGGAGTGGTTTTTCTTGAATATGTGTAAATGAGTCCAGCATGGTCTGGACACGCGGCTCTTCGTTGAGTGTTTGGGGATTTGTGATACTTGCGAATCGGTCATGAATTACGGATTGCACTTGGGGTACGGCGATGGCAAGGATGATGACTAGAAGCGCGGATGCGATGCCGCCAAACACAAACAAGCGCGAACGGACAAGCGCATGTTTATTGTCGCGCGTTACCAGGCGATGGTGAAGCGCCGGCACGAGTGCAATCCCGGCCGCAAGTGCAACCCACGACCCGCGCGTCACTGATAAGATGTTGCCGAGCAAAAATGCCGCGCTGATGAACACAAGCGTAGATTTATTTCTCATTTCGCGCATGGAGATTGCGAGCACGCCTGTGATGAAAAACAACAGCGCGGTCGCAAAGCCAAACCAGTCCGGCTCGACAAATGTGCCGTACGGGCGGCCGAAGGAAATAATATCCGATTGCATTTTTTCCATCAGCGGCAGGTTGATATGCAAAAGCGCCACCGCCATTTGGCTTCCGATTTGGTACAAGCCGATCGTCAATTCCATCAAGCCTGCGGCGAAGAAATATTTGAGTACGGCGACAAACGATTGGCGCGTCCAACCGAAATTGGTGAGGATGAAATACAGCATGGTCAGGAGCACGATCACGCTGCCGACTTTGATGCTTTGGTAGGCGTCGACTGCTTGAGTGATTGCTCCGATGTTGATCAGCGCATACAGTGCGAGCGGACCGTCGAGCGGCGTGCGATTCCATTTTTTTGCGCGGCGCACGAATACATCAAACATCAGGCGCGCGAATAGGATGACGATGAGTATGTGATAGATGCGGATGCGCGCGCCGGCGACCGAGAGTGAAAATGCATCAGACTCAAGAAACAGTGAAGGCGCGAGAAGAGCGAGGCCGAAGGTCGGCTTGAGAAAAATGGCTACGCCGAATGCAGTCAGTACGACCGTTGCAATGACGATGAGCTCAGGTGAGAAAAAATTATTCATGGGAGCGTTCCCCGGATAAATTCACGAGTTTGCCCGAGCGCGCCGTGATGGTTTGCAAGATCAGATCCTCGTACGCACCGATGGAATTTTTCCAAGTGTATTGGCGGCGGACATGCTCGATCGCCTTTCGGCGCAAGCTGCGCGCGAGCAGTGGATGATGTGCGAGGTGATCGATTTTGCGTGCGAGGTCGCGCGTGTTGCGTTCGGACACTTTGAAAAACAACGCCGAGCCGTTGGCAACTTCGCGCAACTCGGGTTTGTCATTTGCCAAGACGCAGTTGCCAAATCCCATTGCCTCGATCAGTGCCGGATGTGTCCCGCCCACTTCAGTCGCCTGGATGTACGCGTACGCATTTTGTTGCAACGATTTGTAATTTTTTCCATACACAAAGCCAAGGAATTTAATCCGCGGATCACGCGTGGCGCGGATCGCCTGTTCGAATTCCGGATCGTATGTCGAGCCTCCAATCATTACCAGGCTTTTTTTGGTCGTAGTTTGTTCAAATGCCTTCACAACCAAGTGCGGATTATTTTCCGGCTCAAACCGACTTACATAGAGAAAATAATTGCCAAGCTTGATGCCAAATTTTTTTTCAAGCGCGCGGTCTTTTTTGCGTTGAATGCGGGCGCCGTACGGAATCATAGTGCTCTGCTTGCGATAGGTATCTAGATAAAAATCTTGAATCACTTTCGCATCGGTGATTATTTCCGTCGCGGTCCATGTTGCAAGCCATGCGCAAAATTTCAAATACATGCGCGCGATGCGACCCCATTTTTTGCGTTCCCATTCGAGGCCGTCGACGTTGAGCAATACCGGCGTGCCCACTAGGCGCGGAATCCACGCAATCGGCGCATTGCCCACGTTGACCATCACGATGGCGTCGTAGCGTCGGGTCGCCGCATGCAATGCTGCAAGCAGCGAGTGTCCGATTGTATCAAAAAATTTGTTTTTGATGGACGGGATGTTGATGATGTGCACACCCTTGTATGCATCGCGTCGTTTGGTACCTGCGTATACGCGGTTGTACGAAGTCATGTCAAAACCATGTCGTGCGAGTCGAATGCACAATTCTTCGGCAAATGTTTCAAACCCGCCGTAATTTCCCGGGATGCCGCGATGGCCGATGACCGCGATGCGTAGATTTTTTGCTGATTTATTTGGCATAGTGGTTGTAGAGTTGTTCAATGGCAGTCACCGTGCGTTGCTGTGAGAATTTTTCAGAAACCGTTGCAAATGCTGCCGCACTGAGACGTTCGCGAAGCGCGCGATTTTCAACCAAAATAAGTAATTGGTGCGCGAGATCGTCCGGGTTTTGCGGCTCGGCGAGGAGTCCGTTGATTTTATCCGTGATGATTTCTTGCAAGCCCCCGATGCGCGATACCACGACCGGCTTGCTCATTGCCATTGCCTCGAGTGATGCGATGCCCAATCCTTCGCAAATCGATGGCATGGCGAAGATATCAAAACGCGCGAGTTCGGGGCGAATGTCTTGGTGAAATCCGGTGAGTGTGACGTGTGCGTTGAGGCCGAGCTCGGCGATCAGTGTAGTGAGCTTGTCGCGAAATTTGTGCTGATTTTTATACACATCGCCCATGATCACCAAGCGCGTGTTTGGGTGCGCGGCATGTACTTGCGCAAATGCGCGAATCAAATCATCTTGACCCTTGAGCGCGTTGATGCGGCCGATGTTGCCGATCACGATCGCATTATCCGATACGGCGCGTTGTGGTTGCGTGAATTGGGAAAAATGCGCCACGTCGATGCCGTCATAAATCGTGAGCGTCTTTTTTTGTGAAGCAAATTGTGCCGCTACGGAATTGCTGACGGTGATCACTTGTTTTGACATCGCTTGCATGAACCAGGTGTAAAGCCGTTTGGCCGGTGAGTTGGAAATATTAATAAATTCGCGCGCGTGCCAGATGTGCGGAATTCCGAGGAGTCGTGCCGCGATCGCGCCCGGCAAAATTACCGACGTGTTGGTGTGAACCACGCTGGCCTGGTGCGTGCGTGCGATGCGCATGATTTTTGCCACGGACAGAGGAAATCGCCAGATAAATTCGGCAAGACCGCGCAGCGTGAGATTGGCTCGACGCAAAATACTGATTGGATACACGATGTATGGAATGTGGTGCGCATCCAGATCTGCGGTAAACGTGCCCTGCTCCGGCACCAGTACGAGTGGTTTGAAGCGCGTTTGATCAAGGTTGGTGACAAGCGAAAGCAGCGCCCGATCCGAACCGTAGGAATCCGACGAGGAATGCACGTATAAAATGGTGAACGGTGATTTCCGCTTCATTGAGAGGAAAATTAGAGTTACACACACTGGCTATTTATACTATAATAAAAATCGATTTATGTCAAGTTTTGGCGGGGGTTTCGGGTGAACATATTGAGGCAAATCTCAGCGGCCGTGCGGAATTTTTCCCAAAAGAAAAAACCCACAGCGATATCTGTCAGCAGTGCTGATCACATTCGTGTGGGTTTGGGGTTAGTTGTTTTGGTTCCTCCGTGCTAATTCGGCCTGCTCGTCAGGCGTTGCTGAGCTTTGCAGACGCGCCTGCTCTGCAGAGGTTGATTGGTAGTCGATTGCATAGAAGCCAATCGGTACCGGTTTTCCGTCCTCGCTTTTTGTGGCAGAGCGGAGATTTGAGAAAAAATCTATTTGATCATCTTTCTCCTTTTTGCTGAGGTTCTTGTTATTCCGGATTTTATCCAGAAACTCCTTGGTTACCACAGCTTTGGGGTTTTTCATGCCCTTGTAGTCGCCATTACTGACAACGGCATCATCGTTGATCCAGGCTCCGTATTGGAGTCTTGCAGCTTTGTCTCGACCGCTGATGACGAAGAAATTTCCGAGCAGTTTATCCTGCATGAACTTTTCGCTGACAACGGCACTGCACATCCAGCCATCATTCAGCATCTTGCAAGGTAGATAGACTCGTTGCTTGCGCCCCGAAGCCCAAAAAACTTGCTTGCCGTCAGACTCGCTGAGTGGCACTGAGCCATTCTCTACGTCGCGGGCGGTTGATTCATCCGGAGCGGCCAGTTGGTTTTTAACCGTGCTGAACGCTTGGATTTGCGGAATGAGAATTTCTTCCCATCCGTACTGCAGCGGGCTTTCTCGAAAAAACGCACTGATTTGCACATTGCCATTATCGAGACGCACGGCTGATAGTTCGTATGCCACGCTCGGGACTCGATCGCCCGCGCTTTCGGCAGTTGCAGTGTTGTTGTTGATGATGAGCATGATGACCGCAATCATCATGCAGGTGAGCAGTGTCTTAATTCCCTGATACATGCGAGATCTCCTTGTTGTTCGCATAGGGCAAAATCAATTGAGCCTTCCAATCCAAGAAGCTGTATGCAACTTGGTTGGTTGCTGAATATGATCCAAGCCATCTGCTGGCATGTGGAGCGTGTACTGGCGTAACAAGCTCCACAATAGTCATTTCAGCTTCCGCAAACGGTGGAAAAACAAATACTCCTTTCGCCTGATCCAAGAGGATCTTTGTTTTCTTGTTGTTTGCATCAAATATGAGCGAGTCTGTTGCTGGACAGTTGATATTTGTCCAGAAAGTTTCCCCCTTTCCAGGCTCGTCTCCCGCGTACATATTGGCCGCCTCTTGCGAGTAGCCGGGGGATATAGAGAAATAACGTACGCGAGTAGTGGGATCAGCTTCAGTGCCAATTAGGCACTTAAGGATTTTTACTCCTTCGCTATTTGTAGCGACAAAATCTTTCCCCTGAATGAGTCCAATTTTTTTTCCATGCGGCCCAAGCATGAATTTGCTTGGGTCATTTGGGTCCATAAGGTAAGAGTATGTTGCGGTTGGAGTTTTGTAGTTATCTCCCGGTTCATTTGGGTCATTGCCATCTGGATGATCCAGATTGTTATCTGGCCCGCATGCCGAGAGGAGAATCGTAGCAAGCATGACGCCAAGCGTCAATAACTTTTTCATGATAGCCCATCCTTACCACAAGGAGAAGTTTTCTGATACCGAAATGCGAAATCCTGCTTGAGTGGTGTCACTGACGACATCCCATCTGTGCATCAGAGGGCTGTACGACCACACTTCAGTGCGGGTCCATTCAGCCAGCGCTTCTACAAACAAATGAAGACGTGAGTTGTACGCTTCGATCATTGGACCCCCAAAATGGGGAGTAATTCGCGCATAGCGTTTACCATCAATCTCTTGAGTTTCCATATGCGCGAAATAGAACAGTCGCACCTCCCAGTTTCCTTTTTGAAGAGATGGGATGGCGAGATAGTCGTCGCTTACTAGACTTGAGAGATTGATCCCAAGGCCAAGATTTCCGCCAATCACATCAACGTCATCTGGCGGGAATTGTCGCCAATCTCTCTCGAACAGCGCTCGCGCTTCAGTAAATCCGGCAATCGCACGTGTGCCAACTCGAAACAACGATTCGTTTGCTTTTCCGAATTGCTGCTCAAAACTCACTTGAGTTGTTACAAGTTTGATATTTATACTCGCTGATACGGCTGCGAGCGCCTTCCATCCAAAATAGGGATTTGAAGGCGTGAGGCTGTCGGCGTCTGCAGGGTCGGCCGTGTTATTCGCGCCAGCGCTAAATGAGATTTCAAACGGCCTTTTTTTTCCGAGTAGCGGGACATAATGTCGAAACTTTTGCACGATCACCACAAATCCTTCAAGAAACTTAAAATGATTCATGTGTGCATCGTTGGCAATCGGATCCCACCAGAGCGATGTCCCAACAGTCGAAAAGAGTAGAATTTCGAGTTTTGCCCGCTCCCACTTCCCGCTTGCCTCTTGATTTTCTGAATCCATACTATTTACGTCGGGCGCATTTGCCGCCCATGATTGACCGCAACATATGCGTAACGCGAGAAATATGAACACGAATAATCGTTTCATACCCCCTCCTTTTCAAGAATAGGTTGGTAAATTGCTATCTGTAAAAGTCGCATTACTGCGGGCGACGTATCGTCACTCCGCAGAATATCCGTCTTTTACGTATTATTGTGTGTGCTTTGCTTCCAGTGTCGCGCGTCGACGCTCGATCGCTTCGCGCACAAATGCGCGCGGGCTTTTTGCGGCAAAAATGTTGCGCTTGCCGGATTCATATCGCACGACGAGCACAAGAAGCCCTCCGATGCCGCCGAGCACAAATCCGAGCGCGGTGTCTTCAGGAATGTTTGGAATCACGGTGCGATCTGAGACGCGCGGGCCGTCGATGATGCGAATCGTCACATCGTCTCCGCCGCCGTGATATTCTTTGCCTTGCGTCACGAGCACGTTGGCGATTGCATGCGCGATTTGTTCGGCCTGCAATTTGTCGCGATTATACACGCTGACCGTGATGATGCCGGTGTCTTTCAAAATATCTACCGACACGGTTTTTTTCCACGACTTTAATTTTTGTTCGTCGGTCACGCCAAAATTATCTGTGATAAAATAATCCGCGCGCATCACGCTTTGGAAAAACGAATTGGTGTACATGACTTCGCGCAACACGGATGAAATATTTTCCGCCGACTTTGACGCAGTGTACGGATCAATTTTTTCCTGACTTTGCTGAATGACGAGCAGCTTTGTAGTCGCCTCGTATTTATCTTGTTGTACCAGTGTCACGCCCAACGTCAAAAGTCCGGCACCTGCCGCAAGCATCAGAATGAAAAACCAATTTTTCGTCAAATACGTGATGTAGCTCATGAATGGATATAATTGAGTGTTCCGCTCTTTATATCATGATATGTATTTTTTGTCAAGAAAAACCCCTTCATTATGGGAAGGGGTTGAGGTGAAATTTAGCGCAATGGGGGTTTGCACTCTTCAATCGGTTCGCTTGTCGTATTCTTGCGAATCGTCGAAATGAGATTTCCGCTTGTATCTCGATCGTACACGAGGCATTGAGAATGTGGCGGGATCACAATTTCCTCCCAGGCTGGCGAATCAGAACATAGCGGGTTCTGCTGGGATTTACATGCAGAGACGCCAGGCATATGTTCTTTTTCCTCCGTGCTCACATCTGACAACTCGCCACTCCGTATCGCAGCTTTTACCGAAATTGCCTGAGGCGATACTTGAGGTGTGATCTCGGGTGTCTCGCGTGCATATATAGCCCGTACCTTTTGCAAATCCTCTTTTGATATTCCTGAGGACGGAGGATTGTTTAAGGATTTAGAGCTATTAAGTGAAAGCCATGGCTGCGGTCCCATAATCGGCGTTTGGGTTGGCGTTCTGGCAGGAGTCGCTGTTGGCGTTGCCGTGGGCTTCGCTTTCGTCGGCTTTGGAGTTGGCTTCGGGGCGGTTGGTGTTGCCGTTGCCGTTACCGCAATGCTTGGCACAAGCACTGCGGGCGGAGTTGGCGTATTCGTCGGTCTGGCAAATACAACTGCAGGGGTAAGCTGCACTGTCAGCTGATTTATAAGCGAATTTTGCAGGTCGACATCTTCTGTGACTTGGTGTGTTCCACTCGTGCGAGTTTCCTCAACGGTTTTTTGGACTTCACTTGCGTGCGTACCGTATTTTTTTATACCCGCATAAAGCGCTGCGCAGGCACAAATGCCTCCGCAGATAAATAAAAACAAGCGCAATGTCCTGTTCATGAATGATCCCTCCTGATGATGGACACATAAATATATAGCTATAACTAAAAAAATGCAAGAAAAAACGACTTTTCCAAAGTCGTTTTGAATTTTGTGCAATTTGTTATTCTGGGCTCACTTGCGCCACTTCACCGGTCAACAAGTCGATTCCTCCAATAATATTTTCAATAGTCTCTTGGCGCTCTCTGATGCGATCAGTTGATTCTGTCGGCTCCTCTTGCGGAGGTGTTGCTGGCTTGCTGTGTTGCAACGATTCGGCGATAATCTCATCTTCAGAGAGCATTTGGGTTTCGCCGGAAATAGGCTTGACTTGTAGTACTTGTTTTTCAGAATTTTGCTCTGTCAAAATTACTGAGCCAGAACTTTTCCCATTTCCGTTTCCATTCCCATTTCCGTTCAGCCGGCTCCCGTAAATTTCGATTAGCGCCCGAAATTTAGCAAGTACGTCTGTACACTGTCGAGTGAGCTCCTGCATGTGCAATGAGCCTTCAAGACTTCGTGCGGTGTTTTCATGTACGGTGTCTCGCAGAAGAGGAAACCCTGTACCACCGAAATGTAGGGCGAATTGCTGGAGGCTCTCGACTAGCCCTTGAGCTTGATTAAGAACGGCCTGTGAAGACCCCTTTTCTTGAACAAGGTATTCAAGTGCTCTTTCGATCGTATCGAAATAGCTCGTAACGCGCTGTAGGAGATTACCGTACTTTTCTGCACTATTGAGTGCATCTTGGCGCGCTTTCTCAAAAAGTTTCTCGGCAGAGTTTCTCAACTCCTCTTTGCTTGGAAAATGACCGAAAGCTTTTTCTGTGATTTCTTTATACTGAGCGAGTTGAAGTTCGGCACTTCTTCTTTTGGCTCTTTCGGCCTCAAGCGCACGATTTTTTTTGCGACTAAATAGCAGATTGTGCAGCGCCCCTCCTAAAATGACAAAAGTTATCACGGAAATTGTGTAGGCTGGCGTTGTTGCGCACAACTGTAAAAGCGAGAAAAAAATGCCAGCTGTTTTTTGCAGAAAAACGAACAAGAGTACCCCTCCTATTAAACTGATCGGGCGCGGGATTGCGCAAGATCATCCAGCGATTATTGCACGACTTTATGCGTATGTCAATGCAGACGTAATGTTGTCTACTTTGTCTTCTCCAACACCGCCTTGGCATGTGCCTCTTTCCCTTGGCGCACGTACGTGATATCCACGGTGTCGCCGGGCTTGTATTTCTGCAAGAGCGACGCGAGGCCGCGGCTTTCGGTCAGATCGTCGCTATTGATGCGCGTAATAATATCGTTGGCCTGCAAGCCTGCTTTTTCTGCCGGACTGCCGGGCACGACCGCGACATCTTGGGCACCGGACTTGGTATTGCCGGCTTGGATCAGTGCGCCGCGACGAACCGACAACTTGTAGAGGTCGGCGATTTCATTGGTGATCGGGATGTAATGCACTCCCAAGAACGGCCTCGTGATCACGCCGGTATCAATCACGCTGGTGATGGCTGGCTTGACCACATTGATTGGGATGGAAAATCCGATGGTCTGGCCACTGCCGTCGACAGCTGTGTTGACACCGACGACTTCGCCGGAGAGATTGACGAGTGGGCCGCCGGAGTTGCCGGGGTTGATCGCAGCATCAGTTTGGAGTACGCCTTCAAGCCTCTCACCCATGCCACGATCTGAGGCTATAATGGTGCGATCTTTTGCGCTCACGATCCCTGCCGTTGCGGTGTTTTGATATTGTCCGAGGGCGTTGCCGATGGCGACCACGCGTTGGCCGACTTTGAGCGTGTCCGAATCGCCGAGTTTGACGACCGGCAATCCGTGGGCATCAATTTTGATCACTGCGATATCATTGGAAGGATCGATACTTTTGATGGTCGCATCATAACTTTTTCCATCGTTCGTGAGTACGTTGAGTTTGGAAGGCGCGCCTTCGACCACATGCCGATTGGTCAAAATCAACCCATCTTCAGTGATCACGAATCCGGTGCCGCCGCCTTTTTGTTCGCCAATATTTCCGAAATAATCTTGGACATTGGAGCTGGTGATAATACTTACCACTGACGGGCTCACCTTAGTCACCGCATCTACGATGCCGGAATTTTCATCCACTGTCACTTTTTCTTCTTTGCGTAGGACGGTCGTGTGCCCGTTGTCGAGTGTGCTAAAAAAATGGTTGTTGGCAATAAAGGAAAATCGCTGAAGATATGGCCAGACGATGCGATCCGCCACCACTCCGCCGACCGCTCCGAGCACCAGGCTGACCGGCACGCAAAGTGCGACCGCAATCAGTATGACGTGTGCAGTGCGATGATGAGAGCGCTGTGGGGAAAAACTTGCAGGTTGGTCTTGCATAGTGAGTTGTTAATTTTTAAGAAGTCGTATGTGGGCAATCACACCGGCGTCCATTTGGACGTCGCTAATATGAGGATGACAAGCGCCAGGGTAAACGCAACTTGCATGCGCGCGGCGCGCGGCGTGAGTGCGCCTTTTTGCTGAAGCGCGCACATGCCAAAAAAAAGATACCCTGCACTGGTTATAAGCATTGCGGCTGAGGAATAGCTGATAGGCCACAACGTCACAATCCATGCGAGTTCGGTCATCATCAGTGCGGCAAGTACCACGTAAAAAAGCGATCTCACGTTAAGCAACTCATGTTGCCAGAAAAAGATGACGCCCTGGAGCATCACAAATCCCGCAAGCCCGAGTAAAAATATCCACAGATATTCATGCGTGAAGGAAAACACACCCAGAATTCCGCGCGCGCCCAAAAACAAAATGTAGAGTTGGAGAAATTCGCCCATATCATCAATGAGCGTGGATTGTGTGCCCGGATGCAGATCGTCTTGTTTGTATTTGTGAGAAAAAAACGTAAACAGTGCCGCAAAGATGATGCAGTTTACTCCAATGAACACGTATTTCAACAATGGCCCGAATGCGATAAACAAATTAAGTCCGACACCGACGCCGAGCAATAGTGCGAGCAATGGAAAGAGTAGCGTGCTGGGTTTGCGCAATTTAAATTCGGCTGTCACGATCGATCCGACAAAAATTGCCACGCTTGTGCCCGCCACCGCGTACCAAATGTATTCTGTGGTTGCGATGAGTTCGTAAAAACCAAAGCCGATGACGGCAGAAAACAAAAGCGAAATAATAGCTTTGATTATCAGCGCGCGCATCGGTAGGATTTAATATGCTTTTGCGTAATACACGATTTGGGTGACCGGATTTTTTCCGCACATGGCGCAGATCTCGCCTGCAGCCGGCGATTCATTTGCTGCAACCACGCGAGGTGTGGCTTTCGTCTCTTGTTGAATCAGCGCTTCACATTCGCTGGTGCTGCAGACGTGGATTTTGACAAATCCTGCAGCGGCCGTGGATGCGACACGTTCTTTGAGCTCGTCAAGTGAGGCGGCCGCGCTTGTACGTTGAGACAAAAATTCGCGTGAGCGTGCAAGCATACCTTGCTGGATTTCTTCTAGCAATTTCACGCTTGTCTCTGTGATAGCCGCGCGGGCAACGGTTTGTTTTTCTCCCGTGTCGCGTCGAGCAAGCACCAGAGTGCCGCCATCGATATCTCGTGGTCCGAGCTCCATGCGGAGCGGCACGCCGCGCTGTTCCCATTCGTTGAATTTGAATCCTGGTGATTCTTGCGTGCGATCATCGAGATGGACGCGCATCCCGGCGTCGCGTAACTCTCGCACCAATCCGCCGGCTGCTTCCAGTACTCGAGCTTCTTGGCCAGGCTTCAAAATCGGCACAATCACGATTTGATGCGGTGCGATCCGCGGTGGCAGCACCAGGCCTTTGGCGTCGCCGTGACCCATGATGAGCGCGCCGATCAGGCGAGTGGAAATTCCCCACGACGTTTGCCACACATGGTCGAGCTTGCCATCGGCTGCCGCGTACGTAATATCAAATGATTTGGAAAAATGTTGGCCAAGGTGATGCGACGTGCCCATTTGCAACGCTTTGCCGTCTCGCATCAAACCTTCGCAGGTCGTCGTATAGAGCGCGCCGGCAAATTTTTGTGAATCGGTTTTTCGGCCGCTCAACACAGCGATCGCGAGATAGTCTTCAAAAAACGACCGATAGTCCGCAAGCGCTTCGTCCACATCAGCAGCCGCTTGCTCAGATGTCGCAAACGCGCAATGCCCTTCTTGCCACAAAAATTCACTGGTGCGCAAAAAGAATCGGGTGCGTTTTTCCCAGCGCATCACATTGCACCACTGATTGAGCTTCATCGGAAGATCGCGCCACGAGTGAATCCACTGCTTTTGCATCGCGTGAATCATGGTCTCGGATGTCGGTCGGATCGCTAGTCGCTCGGCCAATTCTTTTCCGCCGCCTGCCGTCACCCATGCTATTTCGGGCGCAAATCCCTCGACGTGTTCTTTTTCTTGCGAGATAAAATGTTCCGGAATCAACAAAGGGAAATAGGCATTTTCCACGCCACGCGCTTTGATGCGGCGATCCATTTCCAGCTGAATCAGCTCCCAGATTGCATATCCGTAGGGTCGGATGACCATGCATCCGCGCACAGGCGCAAAATCCGCGAGTTTCGCTTCCAAAATAGTCCGTTGGTACCATTCGGTGAAATCAGCAGGAGCTTCGCCGGGTTTGAGTGAGGGTGTGTGTGACATATGTTCGATTATACCTGAATTTGTCGCTCATGCAAAAAATGATGCACTTTTGCAAACAGCCGACGCGTGATGATGATATATGTCGCCATGAGCGGAAATAACAACAGTGCCCATGCTGGATTGTCTGCGGTGAGGAAATAATCAAATGCCCCATGCAACACAATCGGCACCACAAGGCCTTTGACCAAAAATCCGCGTTCGCCCGGCACCTGATATTTTTTCGCTGCCACATAATAGCCAATCATGACCGCGCCAAGCGCATGCATTGGCACCGTAAAAAATGCGCGAATCAGTGCGATACCCACCCCACCTTGGATGACGTAGAGAATATTTTCAATGCTCGCAAATCCTAGCGAGATTGCCACAGCATACACCACGCCGTCGTATAGTTCGGAAAACTCTTTTTGACGCGCGGCCCAGTATCGGACAACCACATACTTAATCCCCTCTTCGACAAGTGCAATCGCAATAAATGTTTCATAGATGCGTGGGACCTCTCGAGTTGCGCCAAGCGCATATTCCAGAATGATTGCCGGAACGATCGCAATCATTCCCATAATAAATGCGAGAAGCACGGTTGTTTTTGGCTCGGCATCGCCCGCATCTTTTTTATAAAAAAACCAGAGCAGGAGAGCTCCAGGCAAAAGTGACAACACAAGGAGAAGAAAAAAATACACAATCACGCGCGGATCATATTACATACAAAAATAGGGACGCTGCCAAATGCCGAGTTGGTGCTCGCGCGCGTACGCTTCGATTGCTCGAAAATGTGGCTCGAGTGCGATGTCGGGTGCAAATGTGAGCGTCTTTGCAAGACCTTGAGCAAGCAGTCGATCGGCAACCGATTCGCCATCAACCGAGACATGGCGCAGCAAGCGATGAATTTGATCAGTATCGCTCACTTCTTTTGTCAGGGTTACGTGTTTTCCCAGAACAAGCATCTCGTTGTACAAGCGCGCAGTGTCGCCTTTGCACTGAAAATGATCACGCGGCGAGACGATCTCAGGGGCATCAATGCCGATGTAGCGAATTTCTTTAGTCTGGTCGGCGTATGCGCCGCTGCCTTGATCAAAATGCACCAAAATACTGTCGCCGTCAATAACTTGCGTGACAATGCCTTGCTCTTGTTTGTGTTGGGCAAAAGTTTGTTGCGTTTGCTGTGGACGCGGAGCGATGCTCATCAGGCCTTCTGACGCAGTATCTGCAGCAGAGACATTTGTGGGAGCTGCGGTGAAATCGGGTGGCGCAATCGGGGCTTGTGCGCGGACACCTGCGCCTGGCTGCGCATGTGTCACTGCGAGTGCGCCGCAGACGAGCATCGCGCACGCGAGTTTTTCTTTACCCAAGCTCCAGCAGACGACGAAGCCAACCGTTGCAAGCAAGGCGATTGCAAATTGCGCGCCCCCAAATATACCTACTGCGAGAGCAAGCAGAAGTGCGACCGTCAACAAGATGCTGGTGCGGATTCTGGTGAACATGCGAAGCGGTTGAATTAGTATTGGCTATCGGTTGCGGGTAATTCGGAATCGTCTTTGGGCGTTTGCTCGTCTGCTTGTTGGATGCTGGGTGCAGGAGTTTTTGCGGATTGAGTGACGCTAAACGACTGTTCACTTTTGTCATGAGTGCGTTCGTTTTCTACTCGAAAAACATAATCTCCGGGCTCAAATGCAGGCTGACTGAGACGAAATCCGATTGCGCGATCGCTCGAGACCTCGATTTCTTTTTCACCGAGCAGCTTATCTTTGAGATACCAGGAGCCTTTCAGCGGCGTAGTGTCGGTGACGCCTGTGATGCGTACTGAAGCAAAAATGGTACCGGCGTCAGAGGAAAAGCTTGTTTTTGCTGCTCCGATCGCCTCTTGGGTCGCATCGTCCACGTTGTCCGTCATGGTAATCTGGGCGATTTTTGCATTGCCAAAACTGCAACTTGCACCAAGAAATGCAATCACAAACGCACTTGTCACGACTAAAGATAATCGTTTCATGCGTAAAGTATATCTTTTTTTGGCGCGAATCAGAAGGAGCGACTATCCACAGCGCGTGCGAGAAATACGCGAGGGTCAACCCAGGCGTTAAGCTCGCTTTGTGTCTTGACGTAGCCGGCAAGCTCGATGTCTCCGCCTTTGTGAATGCTGATGTGCAGGTGCTTGCGCTCGCCGTCGGTTTCAGCGGATTTGTCGCGTCCGAGGATCCCGATTTTTTGTCCAAGTTTGACGGTGTCGCCCGCACGAAAAGCGACTGAAGTTTTTTTCAGATGACCGTAGAGCACGGTGTATTCCTGGCCATCAAGCGTGAAATCCACCACGACCACGCCGCCATATCCTGATATGGTGTCAACTTTTTTCACCACTCCCGGCGCGATCGAAAACACGCTGATGTCTTGGTCGAGTTCTTGTGCAGTGACTTCTGCGTCAACGCCGGTGTGATAGCCGGTAAATCGTTCGTGTTGGACGGGTGAATTGGATGGACTGACAAACACGCCAAAGAGTTTTTTGGTGAGACGCAAGGCAAATCCATTGAGTGGTGTGACGAGCTCGGGTTGTTGTTGCGGCTGAGTGCTTGTTGGGTCAATCGAGGCTGCGGTTTGCTGAGTTGCTGAGTTTGATGAGGAGAGTGCGGCAAGTTGGGCTTCTTTGCGCACGGTATCGCGGCGCAGTGCCCAATTGGCAACGCCCAGAATGGTAATTCCAATAAGCGCCACGATAATGCCGATGCGAAGTGACCTGATCAAAATGGTGATGTGAATTCACTGATGCTCGGGCGTTGTGCGTCGCGCGGCGAGATCATGGGTGTCATGCCATCAAACGGCCACGCGATATTGAGTGCGGGGTCCAGTGGATTGAGTCCGCCTTCGCTTGCAGGTGCGTAGAGCGCCGAACATTTGTACAAAAAATGAGTGTCATCTTCGAGTGCGAGTAGTCCGTGCGCAAATCCGGCAGGAATAAAGAACATCATGTTATTGCGCGCGCTCAGCAACACGCCAAAAGACTTGCCGTAGGTTGGAGAATCGCGCCGAATGTCAACTGCGACGTCGTACGCGGCGCCAGCGGTGACGCGTACGAGTTTTGCTTGCGCGTAAGGCGGAGTTTGAAAATGCATGCCGCGGATAACGCCGCGCCGCGAAATAGATTCGTTGTCTTGGACAAATTCAACGTCGATTCCGTGCGCGCGAAACAATTCCGCATTGTACGTTTCGAAAAATGCACCGCGATCGTCGGTGAATACGGCAGGCTGGATAATCATGAGTCCGGCGAGTGGGCCGGGAGTAAATGTCGGTTGTGGCATATGGGTCAGTATATCATACGAATACAAATCTGTGGGCCGCGCGGGCCGATGGTGGTTGAAGTGCGTGGTTGTGCGAGCAGTTGCCAGTCGGGAGCTTCGATTGCGGCTTGTGCGCGTTCATTGCGTTGACTTGGAATGCAGGTAACAACGTGTGTGTGCGCGTCGACATCGCGCTGGTGAATTTCGAGAAATTGAGAGGTTGCGCCGTCGGTAATTTTGTTTCGTTGGTCGCTGCTCTCGATGAGATAGTCAACATGAGCTTTTTTATATTGCGTGATTGTTTTTTCCGCAACGGTATCATAGTTCGTCACGCGAAATATTGCTCCGTTCAGTATCGGCGCATATCGGTCGCGCACTACGTGGGCATGTGCGGGCAGATTGTTGGCAATCCACTGCGCGGCGATTTCGCGCGTTTCCGGTTGTAAAAACGACTCTGTTGTCCGGATGCCGCGGACGCACGCCGGTAGAATGATGAGTACGGCGAGCGTGGCGGCAAGGCGCGGCGATTTTTTTGCTAGCAATGCAACGCCGCCTGCGGCAAAAATTGCACAAAAAGGCAGAAGCGGAATCATCCACCGATCCCAATGAAGCGCATGCGCACTGAGTGTGTAGAAAAAAGTCAGAGGGAATGCGGCGACAATCAGGGCATCGCGCTGACGCTTGATGATGAGTACATACAGTGCTGTGCTCACGGCCGCAAGTATGGCAAAGGTGCCCATGCCCCAGGTGAGCGTGGTGGTCGCATAAAATTTCATATTTCCCAGCCAGGAAAGTCCATCTGCGCCGGGATGATGCGCGCGCCCTTCGTACAACACGTCCTTGATCAAGTGTGTCGGCGAATCCAATGCGTGCGGCACCAATACGAGCCAGACCATGAGTGCGATTCCTGCTGCGCCCCAGAGGTTGCGAGTTTGGCGCTTGGGTCGGGCGATGCTGAGATGCGCAATCACGAGTGACACCGCGCCAAGAATGCCGGGGTATTTCGTCGCCAGTGCGATGCCAATCGTAATGCCCGCCGCGATGTATGATCGCCTGCTGCCGTGCGTGCGATGGATTTCAGTGGCACACCACACCACAAGCAAACTCCACCACGCGAGCGGTATATCCGGCCGAATATATGCCACGTGCTCGATGAGCATGCTACTCGCCGCGACAAGTAGCGCAGCGCTCGCACCGATTGCGGATGAGGCTTGAAATAAGCGCCGAGTGAGTGCGTACACGAGCACGAGTACGCCCAGGATGTATGCGAGATTGAGTGCGCGCGCGGTCACAAACACCCAGCGTTCCTGCGCGGCGTATGCATGCGCGATGGTAGGCGCATGTGTGATATGCGTGAGGCGTGCAATAGAAAATCCAACACGTAGAGCTGCTGCTTCTGAATAAAACAGCGTCGAGTCCGGTAGTCCAAATTTGTACGGATTTGCGGTCGGATGCTCGGCGATCAATATTGCCGGTCCGAGCACGTATGCATCATCAGGGTGGATTGCCTGTGGAATGCCGAAAAACAGCACCGGAACGCGCATCAGGAGTGCAAGTACGAGGACGACAATGAGGAATTTGTGATCGCGAAATAGATGCATATCTCATCATAGAGCCCAGGTGAGGATTTTGACAACTTTTTTTCAGAGGCGTAAGGTGAATTATTACCGCAAGATGGTTTTGTGGTAATGCTAAGCAGGAGGATGTAGCGCGATGTTTTTGGCTCATATGGGTGCGCCCATGGTGATCGGAAACGAATGGTGTGAAATTGATGGTACGCTAGACTTTTTGGAGCAATTTTATGGGCCACAGCGACCATTTTCTCGCATCATCGTGCCGGGTGGTCCGCTGGCGCTTCGAGAAGATAGCTTGTATCTTGCTGAAGTATTTAGGTCGGCAGATATTTTGGTGAAGACATATCACCCCAAAGATCTCTACTTCATTGGGAATAAAGGACAAGAAAACGCTGATGTGATAAGCCTTATCGGCGGATTTTTCTCAGATAAGCGTTTGCAAAAAATCAGCAATTTAAACCTTGGTATTCGTTTGCGTCCAAAGGAAGACAGCTATCTGGAAAGAGGTACAGCCGTCATTGTTGGTTGTTCCGACCCTCGACTTGTAAACACTGCGTTACCTGCGCTGCATAAAGAAGTGCAGGAGGTGCTGCAGATTCAGGATGAAAGTGTACCTTTTCGACCATTGTTGTTTCATATTGCAGGAGGAGCCCAGCAGCTTGCGCGAAACTCGGGTATGTTCGAGAATTTTCGTGCCTGGATCGCGTCGTGTTTGAAAAAAGGAAACCCGATTCGTACCATTGCTCTTTCCACACACACGCGATGTGGATCTTATGCAGCGGAAGCTCCTGCTGGCGTTGATGGTATGACGTCACCATGGCAATTAGAGCAACAGCGCAAAGATTTGTATGAGATTGCTTCTTGGCTCAGTGATCTGTTTCCGAAAACAATAATCACGAGTCATATCATGCATCTTAGCCCTGACCATGGCTTTGATAATCTGGAGCAGCGCCCAATGGTCCTGGGTTAATTCGCCGCCACCTCTTGTGTGCGGCTTTTTCTTTTGGAAAAAAATAGACTACACTGCAGGCATGAAACGGACTTATGCTGCAGTACTATTTGCGATTTTTTTCGGTTACCTCGGATTGCTCGGTGGCGTGTTGTGGTTTGCAAAACATCGGCAGAAACCACACGCGCAGCAGCAACAGGCGCAGGTTGGCGTAAGTCCGCGCGCACAAATTTTGCAAACAGTAGTTCCTGTGCCGTCGTCAGCACCTACGCTTCCTGTACTTGATCTCGCTACCATTTTTTCTAGCTCGTCGCTGGATGTATCCGCGCTCGATCCGACTCATATCACTCGCCTGCTTGCTACCGGCGACGTGATCCCGGCGCGTGAAGTCAACCGTGCCATGGTGCTTGCGCACAATTTTTTTACGCCATTGTCACAAACTCGTGAATATTTGCGCGGAGCTGATATCTCGCTCATCGATCTCGAGTCGCCGTTGCTCAAGACCGGCTGCCCAATTATTCGCGAGGGATTTACGTTTTGCGGTCAGGCCGGATTTGCCGATGCACTCGCCGATGCGGGCGTGGATGTGGTGAATTTGCCCAACAACCATATTGGAAATTTTGGACTCGATGGGATTGCGCAAACCGAGCGCGTGCTGGATGAGCGCGGATTGGCGTGGGATGGATTTGGTACCGTGGCGACGAAAAAAGTGCACGATGTCACGTTTGGATTCATGGGCTGGAATGCGGTGGGTGCGCCGGTTGATCGGACGAAAATCGCGCATGATGTTGCAGAAGCAAAAAAGCACGTGGATGTGCTGGTGGTCTCAATGCATTGGGGTAAAGAATATGTTGCGACGCCGAGTTCTGCGGCTGGGATCGCGCCTGATGATCCTCGCGAGCTTGGTCGGCTCCTCGTCGATGCGGGCGCGGATCTGGTCATTGGCAATCATCCGCATTGGGCGCAAGGTGTCGAGATGTATCGTGATAAGTTGATCACTTACGCGCACGGAAATTTTATGTTTGACCAAAACTGGTCACAAGAAACCCAAGAAGGCGTTGTTGGTGAATACACGTTTTATGATCATGTACTCGTGGGCGTTCATTTTCAGCCCATTCAAATCGGAAAAAATTTCGGACCATCATTGCTTGATGCCAATCGTGGAGCGCACATCATCAGCCAAATGAAAAAATCAACTGACGAAATGCTCGCCTCGCCTATTCTTCCTTGAGCACTTTTGCCGGATCCACTTTTGCCGCTTTGTATCCTGGCCACACGCATGCGATGGCGCCGACCGCATTCACCACAAGCCAGACGCCAGCGAGTGACAGTACGGGAACGCTCACAAACAAATGCTTGGGAAGTGTCGGTGATGCTGCCGAACTAAAATCGAGCAGCAAATAAAACAAATCCGCGCCCCATGTCCGTGAAGCGAATTCAGTTACCGCAAGTGCAAATCCGCAGCCGAGGAGAAATCCAATGTTGACGATGATAAGCGCGTAGGTGATAACAATTTTGTAGATATCTGATTTTGTCGCTCCTACGGCACGAAATAGGCCAATCTCTTTTTTGCTGTCGCCGACAATTTTTCCTACCGTAGTGAGGACAAACAGCGCCGCAATTGCCAAGAAAAATCCGCCAACGCCATACCCTGTCTGCTTGAATCCATTGATAGCGTCCGTGAACATGTCATAGCGCCCATCGAGCGCCACGAGCGGCCCGCCTTGCAGCGATGCATTGCTGAGGTTTGTGGCTGAGAACGCATTGAAATTTTTATTTTTCTCTTTGAGGAATTCGTTGCGCTCAGACTTTGTTTTGAGCTCCGTAATGATGTTGCCTTCCAGCTGCGCGCCGTCAAGAAGCTTTTTCACATCGGAATTTTTTTCAAACGCCCAGTTTGGCAGAAGCAGTGCTTCTGAGGTGAGAAACAAATCGCTCGTACTAAAAATGCTCGACGAACTAAATCCCACGATCACGAGATGAATGCCCGTCGCTGCTTGATCCTCATTTGTGAGCTCGACTTCTTTTCCTGTATATTTCGCGATCGCCTTTTGGCCAAGTTCGTATTTTGCTTTTTCGCCCAGACTTTTGTAATTTGGATATTCTTGCTCAAGTACGAGTCGCTTGGGCACAACGACAGGAATTTTGCCATCGGCGCGCTCGTCAAAAAGTGATCCGTCGGCAAGGAAGTCGCGGACAAATGGCGCATCGATCGAGCGAATCTCGAGCTGGGAAAGTGTCTGCTCATTAACAAAATTTTTGAGTCCAAATTTGCTTTGACGAATTATTCGCTGGAGAAATACGGTGTTTATGCGATAATCAGCATTTGCTGCGCGATACTTTTCCGGCGCAAATGAAGATAGCTCGTCAGCGCTCACGCCTTGGATTGCAAACGATCGGTGCGCGGTCGTATCTACAAACAACGTACGAGTCGCAGTTAGCAATCCTTGCGTGGCAAAAAGTAGCGCAAGCATGACAGTTACGCCCAGCGCTACCGCAAATCCGGAGAAAAATTGACGAACGCGGCGGTTTTTAAATTTTGTCCGCGCCAATGAGAGCGCGCTTGTGATGTTAATCATGAACAACCTCTCCATCGCGCAGGAGTATGATGCGATCCGCGCGAGCGGCGACTTCCGCATCGTGTGTGACGATGATCATGGTTGTGCCTCGTTCGCGGTTAATCTGCGTGAGTAATTGTAAAATATCATGGCCAGTCGCGCGATCGAGATTACCGGTTGGTTCATCTGCGAGAATCAACCGGGGTTGGGCAATCAACGCGCGCGCGATCGCGGTGCGTTGCATTTGGCCGCCGCTGAGCTGGCTCGGCAAGTGAGTAAGTCGATCGCTCAGCTGAACCGATTCAATCGCCTCTTCAGCCGCATGTCTTCGCGCGGCGCCATTTTTTGAAGTGAAGAGCAGTGGAATTTCCACATTTTCTCGGACCGACAAATATGGCTGGAGATAAAAAAACTGAAACACAAAACCGACCGTCGTATTGCGGTAATGTGACAGCTCGCCATCGTTGAGTTGGGAAATTTGTTTATTAAATACGCTGACCGCACCTTTGTCCGGACTCTCAAGACCGCCAATCAGGTTGAGCAATGTACTTTTTCCACTCCCGCTTGGACCCATAATGGCAACAATTTCACCTTCAAACACGCGAAGTGAGATATCGCGAAGCGCGGTGACATCATGATCCCCCAACCGATAAGTGCGACTCATGTGATCGACGTCGACAGCGATTTTTTTATCGTGGCGATCTTGCGAGCTTGTTTTGCGACTGAGGCGACGCGCAAGCTCTGTCTCGACTTCTGCGCGCGCAGCTTTCAAGACTGCATCAACGCTGCCTTGGTAGGATTGCTCCGCCAGTGTCGCTAATTGGTCGCGAATTGCGCGAGGGAATTCAGCCATCGCACTCCGAGCCTCCGGGCTATGAATTAATTTCCTTGCTTTTGTTTGCGGCGTGCTTCAGTTTCATCCAAAATCATCTTGCGAATGCGAATATTTTTCGGCGTTACTTCCACCAGTTCATCATCTCCAATATATTCCATCGCATGTTCCAAGTCCATCAGCAATGGTGTGTTGAAATGTTCGCTTACGCCGTCGCCTTTGGAGCGCATGTTGCTGAGTTGTTTTGCCTTGCAGACGTTGACGCGAAGGTCGCCGCTGCGTGCGTGTTGACCCACGACCTGACCTTTGTAAATCGGTACACCGGATTCAAAGAACAATTGTCCGCGATCCTGTGCGTTGAGCAAGCCGTACAAGTTGGTGGTGCCGGTTTCAAATGCGACGAGCGAGCCCTGATCTTTTTCTTTCCAGGCGCTTGAATCTTCGCCATATTCTTCAAATGTTGAGTTCATAATGCCGAGGCCTTTGGTGTCAGTCAAAAATTTGCTGCGGTAACCAAACAAGCCGCGAGTCGGCACGCGGAATTCGATAAATGCAATGCCGTTGACGATTTGCATGTCGCTCATTTCGCCATGACGGCTGCCAATGCGCTGAATCACAGTGCCGGAATATGCCTCAGGAACTTCGACGGACAAGCGCTCAAACGGTACTAGCGTTTTTCCATCCACTTCTTTTGCGATCACTTGCGGACGCGCAACCTGGAATTCGTATCCTTCACGACGCAGGCGCTCAATCAAAATTGCCAAATGCAATTCGCCGCGACCGCACACAATCCAGTTGCTGTTTGGGCCATCTTCGACGCGCAGCGCCATGTCGGTCTCAAGCTCTTTCATCAAACGATCACGAATCTGGCGTGAGGTGGTAAATTTTCCTTCTTTGCCCGCAAACGGAGAATCATTGATGCTAAACGTCATTTTGACCGTCGGCTCGGAAATCGCCAACAATGGCAGCGCGACTGGTTGCGCAGGATCCGCGATGGTTTCACCGATCGTGACTTCGTCAATACCGGAGATCGCCACGATGTCGCCTGCTTTTGCTTCTTTGATCTCAACGCGACTCAAGCCGTCAAATCCCATCAAAGATACCAGGCGTTCTTTTTTCGCCACGCCGAGTCGGTTGATGTGCACGATTTCTTGACCGGCACGAATCACGCCGTTGTGAATGCGGCCGGTAGCAATGCGACCCTTGAAGTCATCGCCGCTGATCGTCGTCACGAGCATTTGCAACGGTTTTGTGGCATCGCCGGTCGGTGCAGGCACATATTTCAGAATAGTTTCAAAAATTGGCGCGATGTCGGTCATCGTGTTAATGTCTTCGCTCAAGCCGGCCTTACCTTGTTTGGCTGATGCATACACCACTTGGAAATCAGCCGCGCTGTCGTCGGCGCCGAGCTCGATAAACAAATCAAATGTCTTGTCCAACACATAATCCGGTCGTGCGTCCGGCTTGTCGATTTTATTGATGACCACAATGATCTTGAGTTTCATCTGCAACGCCTTTTTCAGCACAAAGCGTGTCTGCGGCATCGGGCCTTCTTTTGCGTCTACCAGGAGCAAACAGCCATCAGCCATACTCAACACGCGCTCGACTTCGCCGCCAAAATCCGCGTGTCCCGGCGTGTCGATAATGTTGATTTTGTCATCGCCCCACATCACGGACGCATTTTTTGAAAAAATGGTAATGCCGCGCTCGCGTTCGAGTTCGTTGTTGTCCAAAATCAATTCGTGGCTCGTCTCTTCCTTGGTAAATCGAGTCTGAGATTGGCGCAGCATGGCGTCGACAAGTGTCGTCTTGCCGTGGTCAACGTGCGCGATAATGGCGATGTTTCTCATGGTGCTCATACGGGTATAAAAAAATGAACCGGCCGTGCCGGGTATATAAAAATTTGTACAAATAGATTATACTATAAAAAAATAAACTTGGCAACATATGGCTCCTGAAATCCCTTCGTTTCCTGAGCATCGCGCGTTTACGCGTGCGGAAAAACCAACACAACCACCACTCGACCCTATGCTGGAAGCCCAGCTCTACGAGGCTCTAACAGAACCACCGGAAAGTCACATTCCACATGAAGACGCCGTCGAAGTGCTTGGCGCGATCGACGAAGCAACTGAGACCGAACCATTGGTCGAACAACGTTCGCCGTCTTTTGAAATGCCCGCCGAGATTCATGATCAACTCAAGCTGTGTGAGCAACAATTTGGTCATACAATCGCTCGCCGAGCGGAAGCTGCTATCCAAGAACAGCTCGCGCTTGTCCATATGGCCGATGAATTTGCTGCACATCTTCCACAGGAAGCCTTGAAACAATTTGAAGCAAAGCGCAGGAGTGCGGAAATCAAAGCAGCAACAAGCGCTCTTGAGCGCACAAAAGAATCGTACATGAGCCGGTTTGGGCTTGAAAACAAAGACGCGCTCAAATCACTTCTTGCTGACACGATTCACAGCATCTATACCGAGACACAGGGAAGAAATCCCGAGCACATTCTTGAAGATTTTCAACTCATATCCGCAATGAGTATTGATTTGGACGGACTTAAAGCAATCAATGATTTTTTGGATCACGAGCACGGAGATAAATACCTTCAATTTTATACCAGCACATTTAAATCAACTTCCGAACCGATGCGCGCAGTAAACCAGCTTGCGCGCGTGCGATCATTTTCTGCTGGCTCTGACGAGATATTTTTACTTATCGATGCACGCGAGGTGCTTCGGCCGTTTGCTCGCGATTTGGAAAAAGATGGTGTTGTGGCTCAGGAGATCAGCAGCCGTCTTGCGTTTGAAATGAACGCATTGGTGACGAAAATTCAGCACGAATTTCAGCGAGCCTTGTATAAAGCAGACCTCAAGCACCTCGATATTTTTAATCTGGACGCAATCCCATTAAACAAACTAGATGCCGTCTTTGCGCCCTTTCGAAGTCCTTCCGGTCAGTTTAAAGAAGGCGTTGAATTCCGTGCGACGTTTGGCGTCGGTGCGGCAACGCTGTATGATTCTTTTACTTCAGCAGAAACGAGTCGCGAGATAGAGTCAATTACCGCACGAATCCAAAAGCTCAAGGACGATGCTGTGCGCGCTCGTCCGCGCGCCCGACGCGACATTGAGCATGCTATTGGCGAAGCACAAGCGCTGCTTTCCAAAACACTTTTGTATGTTCTCAACCTTGCCGATCGGCGAATGAACGAGCACAAAAAGACAGGAAAAGGGTCGCGCGAGCACGGTAATTATTACAAGGAAATCCTTTCGCCTGAGGACTGGATTGCCATTGAATTAGATCCTGATCTGGCCGAGCAAACGCGCCTGTCTGAGCAATTGACATTTATGCTTTCTTTGCGCACTAAAGAAGCCCGCGACATGCAGGAGCTTATCAAGGAGATGAAGGATCAATTGGAAGAGTCGCGTCGTCGCATTGCCGAACTGGGCGCCGCACAAGAAAAAACAGTTCACCAGTTGGAGGGAAATATTCGCCAACTCACTGCGCGCCTAGACCGAGCACAACAAGAGCTTCGCGAGCGTAAAAAATAAAAAACGCGCCATGTTGTGACATGAGCGCGTTAAGTAAAAAAAATAACGCTAAGCTCTTTGTTTGATTTCTTCTAACAGGGAGAGAACCTTTTGTCTCTCCCCTTCAGGCACATCTCCTCCTTCGATGCCGGATATTTTTTGGTGCAAATCGATCGCGAAATGCACAATTTTTGTTGTGTGAATTTTCGCTGCGCGAGCAAATTCAAAAAATTTTCCAACAGTTCCTGAGGCATATCCTCCGCGCAAACTTTCTTCACTAACCGAAAATACCAATGCAGTATAAATAGGTTCAACATGCGCCTTAAACCTCTGAACATCCGCATCATTTACCTGCAACTGACTCACGCACAACCTCCTCAAGTTGAAAATTGAACTCACATTACTCAACTGTGACATGCACTTGCGCTGAGTAAGTGCTCACTATAAACCAAATCGCAAATAAAAGCAAGCCCACTAAAACCAAAAAGACCCCCAACTCTTTGTGATAGATTATTTGCTCTCGATCGGTTTTGCCTGCACGACGAGGCGCTTTGTTGATGTCCATAGTGGCGTGCATGTATAAAGTGTTAGTAGGCGATCTTTTGTGGGTGCCTCAATGGATGTTTGCGTTGGCGGCACTACAAACGTTTTTGTTACCTCATAATCATATTCAACACCTTGCCAAAACACAATAATTTTGTCCCCGATATGCACGCGATCGAGAAAAAAGAATGATTTTGGTCCGGATGTGTACAAATAGCGGTGAGCGCTAAGCACTAGATTGCCGTGTGTCGGGTCACCAGTGCGCGGTCGATGCCAAATCCCTTTTGCAAGTACAGCATCAGAGTTACCTTCAAAAATGAGTCCATCAACCCCGATTCCCGGAATCACGAGTGTATTTTCTTTTGGTACTTGTTTGAGCTGCGCAGCCGCCTCCGCTCCTAGGTCAGTGCGCGCAAGGACGGATTGATACGTGTAATTTGTTTGCGGGCGCTGCTTGCCCTGGACAATCAGGAGGGCATATGGCGCAATCGGTGCCAGCCCAATAAAAATCGCTGCACAGCCGACTGCGAGAATAAGTCCCGTGTTGATTTTTTTTAGAGTCGAAAGCTGAACGGGCCGCATGTTACGCAAATTTGCGGTAGCGACGAATTGCTTCAAGCGCCAGAAGAAGAGCTGCGCTTACAAAGAGCGGTGTTGATGCGTTTGATCCGGTATCTGCAAGTGTTGCTACGGTCTCGGTTGATGGTGTTTCATTACCCTGGTTTGTAACAGTCTCAGTTGAAGTTTCTGTGATGCCGCTTGTAGTTGGCGTAGGACTCACTACGCTTGGCGTAGGAGTGGGAGCAGGAGCAGGAGCAACCGTAGGATTTCCGGTAATTTCTGGATTTGGGGTCACGACTGGTGTAGCTGCTACTGAGGTGGTCGCAGTCGAGCTATTGTTTCCAGATGCTGGGTCAGTAAGAGCGCTTGCAACAGTCGCAGTGTTGGAAATTGTTCCTGTGGTACCTGCATTAATCGTAGTCACAACTGTAAAGGTTGCGCTTGCGCCAGCCGCCAGCGTGCTTGCAGTGCAGGTAATCAAGCCTGTTGTAGTTTGAGATACGGTGCATGCTGAGCTTGTGCCCTGAGAAACAAACGTAACCGTTGAAGGAAGTTGATCAGTCACAACAACCGCTGTAGCTGGGTTTTGGCTATTATTAGTAACAACAAGTGTATAGGTCAAGCTATCGCCTGCTTTTGGTGAACTTGGCGCAGCTGTCTTCGTAATGCTCAGATCAGCCTGAAGTGGTTCAGCTGGAGCTGGATTGATGGTTGAAGTTGCTGTCGCAAAAATGCGCGCTCCTTCATGGCCGTCAAAACTTGTTTGAGCGGTATTTGAAATTGTGCCTTGCTCAGTAAATGTTCCGGAGACGGTTGTAACAATGGTAACAACCTGGTCAGTATTGCGTGCGAGAGTTGCAAAATCGCAATGCACATTTCTAGTGTTTGTTGTGTATGTGCAGTCACTTGATGGCGTGACTGAAACAAACGTAAGATTTGCGTTTAGCGTGTCGTCGATCGTTACGTGGTTTGCGGTTGCAGTGCCTGTATTTGTAGCCGTAATCGTGTATGTGAGTTGGGAACCAGCGGTGACAGGACTTGGTGACGCGGTTTTTGTTAGGGTGAGAAACGGAATACCAATTGGCTCAATCACAATCACTTGATCGGTGTCAGTTGCGCTGTTGTTGGTTGAATTCGGATCAACAATACCTTGAGCGACTGCTGCAGTTGCTGTGTTGACAATGGTTTCCGTTGCTTCCGGGTTCACTGTAGCCGTCACTTGAATAGTAACGCTTTGCCCGTTGCCCAGATTGGCAATCGTATTTACGTTGCCGGTGCCGCTCGTAGTGTTCAAAAGTCCACAATTTGATTGGCAGGACCAAGAAGCATTTTGCAATGTTGCAGGAATAGTGTCTGTAATTTGCGTGTTTGGAGCAGCGTCAGGACCGACATTTATCACGGTAATAAGATAGTTAACCGTTTGACCCTGATTAACCGTAGAAACACCATCAGTTTTTATCACTTGTACATCGGCAGTTATTTGGGAAGGCAAGACAACGATCACATCTTTGTCCTGTGCTTGGTTGCAATCGGGTAGCTGGCTCGTTTGAGGACACGTAGGGCCAACGGTGGAATCGTTTTCCCCGTTGACTCGTGCGTCGTTGGTGATCGTGCCGCGAGCAGTCATTTTTACCGTGCCGGTAACTGTAACGGAAACAGACTGATCGACTGCAATGTCGCCAAGTGCACAGTCGATAATATGAGTTCCGGCAGCCGGAGTGGCGCCGCCACAGCCGGTGGTACCAACAAAGTCCATGTAGGTTGCGGGGAAGGTTTCAAAAATATGCACATTTTGTGCAGCAGCCGGACCGCCGTGATTGGTCGCGGTAAGAGTGTATGTCACTGTCTGGCCAGGATTTACCGTTGTGAGCCCATCCGTTTTTGTGATTTGAATATCTGCATCAAGGAGTGGGTTTGCGTGCGCGACTTGAAACGAAAATCCAAACGCGTCAAACGCAAAAACCGCTACAATAAGCAGTGAGAGCGCCTTTTTGAGCTGTGAGGTCTTGCGCATATGAGGTTCTGATTTAAAGATAAAAATATATATAATTAGTATGCCAGAAATGGTGAAAAAGCGCAAGAGCTGGTAGTTACAGAGTCCAAGTTGAGGTGGGCAATGTGAGCGTGTGGATTTCGTCCCCTGTCGCCTGCTTGAACGTGAGTGTGGTTGCTTGGAG
>CAYNWW010000001.1:170667-196942 GCA_964401055.1 uncultured Candidatus Saccharibacteria bacterium
AGGACGGCTTGCGGCGGATTTGGGATCCCTTCCACGAGCGCGGTGTATGTTTTTTGAATGCTCCGATTGCGAAATTGCTCTGACAATCGCGCCGCGCCTTTGCTTGTTTTTGCAAATAAAATAATCCCGCTTGTGGGGCGATCGAGTCGGTGCAGTAGCCCAAGAAATACATTGCCCGGCTTGCGATAGGTTTCTTTGAGATAGGCTTTGACTGCATCAAAAAGTGTTGAGTGGCCGGACTTGTCGCCTTGCACCAAGATGCCAGCCGGCTTTTCCACCGCGATCAAATGATTGTCTTCGTAGAGGATGTGTGGTTTCATACCTGATAGTATGAATCATTTTCTCGAAATTTGGCAAACTCTTCCCTCTCATGTCAGTCCAATTCTCGGACATCTTGGGCCGCTGGAGATTCGCGTGTATGGAGTGATGTATGGGTTGGTATTTTTGTGCACCTACGCTCTTGTGCTTCAGAGAATAAAAAACGAACCTCGATTTAGTCGTTTTTCTCGTGAAGTGATTCAGACGGTGCTAATTGCGGCAACGATCGGCGCAATTGGCGGCGCGCGGATCGGCTATGTACTCTTTTACAATTGGAATTATTTTTTTACGCATCTTAGCGAGATCGTCTTGCCGGTCCATGTGGGTGCGAGTGGTGTGGTTATGACGGGTTTTTCGGGCATGTCCTACCATGGCGGTCTTATTGGTGCTGCTATCGGTGCGTGGATCGCCACTCGCCTACCTAGTTTAAAATCGTTGCATATGCGATTGCTCGAGCTCGGCGATCTGATTGCACCTGCGTTTCCGCTCGGGTTCACGTTTGGTCGGCTGGGAAATTTTTTCAACGGTGAACTGTGGGGGCGAGTGACACATGCTGCAATCGGCATGTATTTTCCAAATTCAGCTCTCGATGGCGCTCTGTTGGAATTGCGTCATCCGTCACAATTGTATGAAGCTCTGGGTGAAGGCGTTGTACTGTTTGTAATCTTGTGGCTTGTGCGCAAAAAAATACAGTCCGAGGGTGCACTCTTCGGACTGTACGTGTGTGGCTATGGTGTGGTGAGATTTTTTCTTGAATTTTTCCGCGAACCCGACGCTCAAGTCGGATTTCTGATCGCTCATCTGAGTATGGGGCAACTGCTGTCATCCGCGATGATAGTCGTCGGCGGAGCGCTGTTCGTGCGAGCTATTTCTCGAGCTCGGTCTCAAACTTTGTCTTAAACTCTTGATAGGTTGGGATACCATCGATCGCCTTGCCGTTGAGGTAAAATGTAGGCGTGCGATCAATGCCGAGCTGGCTTGCTTTTGATTCGGCATCGCGAATTTTTGATTCAAATTCTTTTTTATTTACCGAATCGGTAAATTTTGCCTCATCAAGACCGATATTTTTTGCATACGTGATGAAAAAATCCATGGGCTTATCGCTTTCTGACCATTGATCTTGATGCTCAAACAACTGGTCATGCATTTCCCAAAATTTGCCCTGCGCACGCGCAGCTTCGGCTGCTTGTGCCGAAATTAGGGCGTTTTTGTGTATGGTCTCGAGGGGAAAATAGCGGTAGACAAAGTTGAGCTTGTCGCCGTAGTCTTTACGAAGCTGTTGCAAGATCGAGTGCTCAGCGCCACATGCCGGGCACTGAAAATCCGCGAACTCAACGAGAGTGAGCTTGGCGTTTGCCGGCCCCGATTGTACTGCATCTTCAGAAAGAAGAGTGGCTGCGTCAACCGCAGTCGCGTTCGAGGTGGTAGATGAATTGTGATAAAAAATGATTCCGGCAAACACAGCAACTGTCGCAAGTCCGATCCCGATGAGAACCTTAGTTTCCTGATTCATGTGAGGCATTTAATTTTTTATACGCAATAATGCACGCCGTGATCAAAACAAATCCGCATAAAGATAGAAATGGAATTGTGATAAATCCGAAATATTCGATGTATTTTGTAGTGCAGGACACATTACCTACGCAAGGCGCAAGCGATTCGGGAATGATGTGCTTTTGAACTAGATAATGAAATGTAGCAATACATATGCCGATAATACTGAGTGGCAATGCATATAAGTGTACCAGCTTATCTCGCTTCCAAATTGCGATCGCAAGGATGAGTACGAGCGGATACATCAAAATCCGTTGATACCAGCACAGCAGGCACGGCATCAAATGCATGACTTCACTAAAATATAAGCTGCCCAACATGGCAACGAGCGCCTGAAACCACGCGATATGGAGGCCGTATGTTTTGAGAATTTTTTTGATCATGGGTGTAGTATAACTTATTTTTTGAGAGCAGTCGCGGTTGCGACTTCGGCTTTTTTGATGTCGGTAATGAGTTGTCCGCACGCAGCTGCGATGTCATCGCCCATTGTTTTGCGTACCGTAGTCGTGACGCCGTGCGATTCGAGGTAACTTTTGAAATTTGCGAGGTCGGTATCGGTAGTGCGGGTAAATCCGGAGTCGGCTGTGAAGTTGTATGGGATCAAATTGACTCGCACATCGCCGATCGAATTGACATATTGCGCTAGCACGCGCGCGTGATGCGGCGTGTCGTTGACCTGAGAAAGCATGACGTGTTCAAACGTAATGTGATGCCGACGATTGCCCCGCGCTGCGATATACGCTCGCGCCCAGTCGGCAAGTCGTGGCAAAAAATCATCGTACGAGCTCGGGACAATTTGTTTGCGCGTGGCCGGGTCGGCGCTGTGAAGTGAAATCGCCAGGCGCACTCCGGGCCAGGTAGCGTCCTGCAAAATCCGCTCCAAAAGCGGAATTACGCCCACAGTTGAAACAGTGATATGCGTCGGCCCCAGGTCGGTATGCGCAAGCCAGTTCTTGATGGTTTCGGTGACTGCAAAGTAGTTTGCAAGTGGTTCACCCATACCCATAAATACCACATTGCTGATACGCTGAGGCAAGTCAGGTCGGCTGCGAAGAAATTCCGCCCAAAACCGGTATTGATCGGTAATCTCGTCAGCGTTCAAGCTGCGCGATAAGCCCATTTTTCCTGTAGCGCAAAATGAACACCGCATGGCGCAACCGGCTTGTGATGACACACAAATCGTCCATTGGTTGCGGCGATTGTTCATGAGCACGGTCTCAACACGCTTTCCGTCAGCCAGCTCGAGCGCTGCCTTGTAGGTATCTTTTTTACGACTCTCAAAAATCTTGAGCGCTCGAATACTCATCCAAGGAATGGCAGCGCTAAGCTCGGCCCGCATCTGCGCAGGAAGTGAAATGCAATCCGCCCAGCTTGCGTGTTCGCGCTGAAAAAGTCCGGCAGTGATTTGCTTGTGTCGAAAGGCAGGAATGCCTGGAAATAGGCTTTGAATTGATTGCGCGCGAGTTGCTAGCTGATTCATAAAGGTCATCGATGACAATAGCTCATAAATTACCATTAATTGGCTCTATTGTCAATTTACTCATGAGTTACTGAGAATTGCCTTAACCCTTTGGCGCGAACTTTTTATGAACAAATTCGCGGAAACGATTGATCCAGGTGTACAGAATTGGGATTACGACGAGTGAGAAAAATCCTGACACGCCGATACCCGCGATAATCACCACGGACAGCCCGCGCCAAAACGGCGACTCGATTGCGAGCGGCAAGAGTCCGCCCAAAGCGACTAGCTTGGTGAGTAAAATAGGTCGAAACCGCACGCCGGATGCCAGAATAATCGCTTGCTTCGAATCCATGCCCTGCTCTCTGCGCAATTGGTTGGCATAATCAATCAAGAAAATTGCCACATTTTCCACAATACCAACCAAAATAGTAATGCCGAGCAGCTCGAGGAAGCCGAGATCGGCATGAACTGCCCACAACGCAGGAAACACACCGACGAATGACAACGGGATGGTGAAGAGCATCACGATCGGCTGCGTGAATGAGCCAAATTGAATCACCAGGACAATATAAGTCAGCAACACTGCCGCACCCAGCGCCACAAACAATTCTTGGAATGAATCTTGAATACCGCTCGCATCACCCTGATTGTCGATTCCGATCAAGTTGAGTTGCTTTTGCTTTTCCGCACTGAGATACTTGGTCATTTTGTCTTGAACCGCAAAGGTGTCGGAAGTCGCGGCAACGCGCACTTGAATTGTCACAAATCGACGACCATTGAATCGCTGAATTGCATCGGTCGTACTTGTTTCTTCTACACGCGCCACATCGCGCAAACTCAAACGCGCCCCTGTGCGGGAGATAACCGGAATACCCTCGAGATCGGAGGTAGTTTTCGGCTTTGCGTCACTAACAAGGAAGACATTTTCCGGCTGTTGTGTGGTTGTGCCGCTTGGTTGAAATTTTGTGATTTGAGTCGGATCAAGCAGGCTTTTGATTTGCGCGCCAAATTCGTAACTCGACAGGCCGGCTTGCTGGACTTTGTCACGGTCAATACGAACATAGAGCGTTGGATTTGCTTTATTGGTAAATCCATCGTCCACTCGCGTCACATGATCAAGTTTGCGAGCAAAATCTCCGACATCGCGCGCGGCTTTTTCAAGCGTGGCGGTATCGTTGGCATAGATTTGAGTTTGAATTTGATAGGCAGCGTCTGGCGTGGAATTTGAAATCTCAAATACCAGCTTGTCATCGATGCCATCAATCCCCTTCACGCCTTCCAAAATGCGCGCAGCAATTTTTTTGCTTTTGAGCGTGTCGGATGTGCGCTCATGCGCATCTTTCAGTGTCACAAAAAGCGCAAGCGCATCAGAGGCAGACAGATTGTAGTAGCCAGTATTTGTGTAATAAAACGAGGCAACGCCGTCTTGCTCGGCAACTTTCTGCTCAATTTTTTTTGTGACCTCATCTCGCTGCGCAGTTGTTTGTCCTTTTGGAAACACGGTATAGACAAGCAAAAAGTTGTTATCTGCCGGCTTCGAAAATTGCACCAGCTGAATTTTTCCTGCTGCAATAATCGAAATCGAGGCGCTCACAAGCACAAGCGATAGCGCCAAAATTCCGATTTGTCGCGATAGTTTCGCAAGCGTCCAGGTATTGACCTTCATGACAAAGCGAGCCGCGCTCGACAAGTCTTCATCTTCTGAATTTGCCTTTTTCTTACCCTGCGAACTCTTGACCGTCCGCGGCTTCAACATCCATTTTGAAAACAGCGGCAAAATACCCATCGGCACCAGATAGGACGCAATCAGCGCAGGCATGACGGTGAGCGGAATGTACTTGATGATTTCGCCAAACACGCCCGACACCACGCCAAACGGAATAAATACCAACACCGACGTAAACACGGCCATAAAGAGCGCGGCGCCGTAGCGGCGACCGGATTCAAGGACGGATTCGTCAGATGGATAGCGCAAATCGCGATAGCGCTGAATTGCTTCTACCATCACAATTGCAGGATCCACGATTAGGCCAAGCACCAAAATCAGAGAAAACAACACGATTGTGTTGAGATTAATTCCGAGTAAATAGAGCGAAATAAACGTAAACAAGAGTGATAGCGGAATCGACAATGCCGCCACAAATGCCGCGCGGAAATTGACAAAGAGTAGCATGGCCAAAAACAACAGCTGCAATCCGCCTAAAATCCATAGATTATTTTTTGAACCAAGCGCACCTTCCAGGATCTCGGAAATTTGATGGTCGGTGCTTTTTGCTTCATCTACAAGAAATACGGTATCTGTTTCTGGAGTTATTTTCTTGGTTGCGCGCAGATCCGTGAGTGCGGTATCGAGTGATTTCTTTACAGTAATAATATCGGATTTGTCGTCGATCGCGAGGACGATTTCATACCCATCACGGTCAACCAACTTGCCATCTTTGATGTAGCCAAAGCGATGAATAATCCCACCATCATCGACCTGTTCTTCGATTGTTGCGACATCTTGGAGCAAAATCGGGCCGGTCGGCGTAGCGCCAACAATCAAATGTCGAATATCATCGAGTGAACCAAATGCGCCCTTACTCACAAGCGATTGTTGCTTATCGTTGATGGCAAGGGATTTGATCGGCAAATCCACATTTCCAGCAGCAAGCACTTGAGCAACGGTTTGTGCACTTACGCCTTTTGCTGCGAGATCACCGGCGCGGTATGTCACCAGTACGCGTTTTTCCGGCTCATCTTGAAATGAGGCTGATTTAATTCCTTTAATATTACGCAACTCTTCTGCAAGCGTTCCGGTTTGTACACGCAGTTGTTCTTTGTCTTGGGTGCCTGAAACCCCGATAATAAACGACGGTTGCGTTGCCCAGAGTGTTGAAACTTTGGGCTGCTCGGCGTCGGCCGGAAGCTTATTGCGGGCGCTTTGGACCTTTGCCTGCACATCTTGGATATCTTGGTCAATATTAGACGAATCCTCGAATGATACAACAACTATCGAAAAACTATTTTGAGAGGTAGACGAAATATTTTTCACATGTTTTGCGTCTTTTACCGCCTCTTCGATTTCCTTTGTAACCTGAATATCAACTTCTTCAGAGGATGCGCCCGGAAGAAGCGTCTGCACCAAGACTATTTTTGGTGATGCCCCCGGAAACCCTTCGCGCCTGAGACTACTGAGTCCCACCACGCCGCCAATAACAATGGCGAGCGTCACAAGTACAACAAGCCGCGGATTTTTCAAAAAAAATGCCACTAATTTAGCGTTCCAGTCAGGCGCGTGTTGGGTATGACTTTGCTTCATAAAAGGTACATTTGTAAATAAATCATATGGTTAGTGTAGTCTGTTTCTTTTTCCAAGCGCAAGTAGGGCGTTCTGAGAGTTTTGGCGCTAGACAAAGTTGCGCACGCGTTGGTTACGTTTTATGATATAAATATGACACAGCAAACCCACAAAAAACTAGCCGATCTACTTGCACTTGCAGATATTCAGATCAACGGAACTCGTCCTTGGGATATTCAGGTGCATGATGACGCGGTGTATGGTCGTGTGCTGAGCAAGGGATCTCTTGGATTTGGCGAATCTTATATGGAAGGTCAATGGGATACAGCCGATCTCATTGGTCTGATAGCGAGAATTGTGAGCGCACGTTTGGATAAAAAGATTTCTCCTCTCGTCGCGCTGGAGCTTGTGGCAAAATCTGTGGTGTTTAACCTTCAATCCCCCGCCCGCGCATTTCAAGTGGGCGAAGAGCATTACGATTTGGGGAATGACATCTATGAAGCCATGCTTGATCCGCGACTGACCTATACGTGCGGGTATTGGAAAGACGCGAAGACACTTGCCGAGGCGCAGGAGGCAAAGCTTGATTTGGTTTGTCGGAAAATCGGCCTTGATCGCGCACGCGATCTGAGCGTGTTGGATATCGGTTGCGGCTGGGGTAGTTTTATGATCTATGCGGCGCAAAAATATGGCGCACGATGCACAGGAATCACGGTATCAAAAGAGCAAATTGAGCTCGGACAAGCGCGAGCGGTTGAGGCCGGGGTGGCTGACCGAGTTACGTTTATTCTGCAGGATTATCGCGAGACGCAGGGATCTTATGACCGAGTGGTATCGCTTGGCATGGTCGAGCATGTGGGCGCAAAAAATTACCATTCATTTATGAATGTCGCTGCACGCGTACTGAAAGAAGACGGGCTGTTTTTGCTTCATACGATTGGAGGCAACCGCTCAGACGCCGGTCTGGACCCGTGGCTTAATAAATATATTTTTCCCAATTCGCAAATCCCTTCCGGCGCTCAGCTCGCTCAAGCAGCCGAAGATTTTTTCACCATGGAAGACTGGCACAATTTTGGAGCATATTATGAACTCACCCTTCGTGCTTGGTTTGAAAATTTTGACCGCGCATGGCCACAGCTCAAGGCGCGATACAGTGAAAAGTTTTATCGCATGTGGAAATTTTATCTACTTTCTTGTGCGGCTCAATTTCACACCCGCGATTTGCAGCTTTGGCAAATTGTGTACGCCAAGCGAGGTGTTCCGGGTGGATATGTATCCATTCGCTAATCGCGCAACTCTCTCAGCCTCCTCTCAGAGGCTTTTTTTATGATCGGTGTATGAAAATACTTGTGATTGAAGACGAACAAAAAGTTGCGCACGCGATCAAGCGCGGTCTTGAGCAAGAGTCTCATGTGGTGGACGTCGTATTTGATGGCCGAAAAGGACTTTCGTTTGCGTTGTATAAAGAATATGACGTCATCGTGCTCGATCTGATGTTGCCTGGCATGGACGGACGCGAAATCTGCCGCGAATTGCGCAAGGGAAAATTTGCAACGCCGATTTTGATGCTCACTGCGAAGGCGCAAACTACAGATAAAGTTGCCGGCCTCAACGACGGCGCAGATGATTATCTGGCAAAACCGTTTGCGTTTGACGAATTGCTCGCGCGCATTCATGCATTGGGACGGCGACCAAAGCCGGCATTTGGATCAGTGTTGGAATGTGGAAATCTGCGCTGTGACACGCTCGCGCGCACCGTTGTTCGCGGCAACACCGCGATTGAATTGTCGGTCAAAGAATATATGTTGCTTGAATACTTGCTGCGAAATGCGGGCATGGTAGTAAGCAAAGACCAAATTATGGCGCATGTCTGGGATCGCGATGCAGATATTTTGCCCAATACGGTCGAAGTGTATATCGGATACCTTCGCAACAAAATCGACCGAGCATCGTTTGGTCCGCCACTGATTCAGACGGTGCGCGGATTTGGATATAGACTAAGCGCGGCGGAAGGAATGCAAGAATGAATCGCCTGTTTAATTCCGCTCGCCTGCGCCTGACCGGATTGTGGCTGTTGATTATTATGTCGATCAGTCTTACCTTTAGCGCGATTATTTATGTTCGTTTTTCGGCAGAGATCGCGCGTATCTATCATTTTCAACAAACACAACAAGCATTTTTTCACAATGAGCACAATCTCGACATCGATCTCAACGAAGATTTGTACGGCACTGCACGTGCGCACCTCATTGCAAATATTGCATTTATTAATAGCTTAATTTTTTTGGTTGCAGGCGCGCTCGGATATATTTTGGCTGGAAAAATCTTGCGGCCGATCAATGAGACAATGGAAGAACAACGCCGATTTATAGCCGACGCATCGCACGAGCTGCGCACGCCGTTGACCGCGATGAAAACCGAGACCGAAGTCGCCTTGCGCGCTCCGACACTTTCTTCAGATGACGCGCACGCGGTGATCAAAAGTAATTTGGAGGAGATTAACAAGCTCCGCGATCTCACAGATGCGTTGCTTACGCTCGCAAATTCGGATGCGCACACCGCGCTAGAGTCGCGCACGTCCGGTGATGTCGCGGCCATTATCGATGCCGCGGTTGCTCAGGTGAAGCCGCTCGCCGACCGCGCTCAAATCACGATCACCACCGAAAATACGCACGGAAATTTCATCGCTGATCACGTACGCTTGACGCAGCTTTTGGTTATTTTGCTCGATAACGCCATCAAATATAGTCACGCAGGCGGCACTGTACAAGTGAACTCTCGATTTACAGATGATTTTCTTGAATTCGTAGTGCGCGATCACGGAATCGGCATCGCGGCAGATCAGCTTCCTCATATTTTTAAGCGTTTTTATCGCGCTGATGAAGCGCGCACAAAAGAGCACGGGTCTGGCGGATATGGATTGGGCTTGTCAATTGCACAGCAAATTGTTGAGCAACACCAGGGTACATTAACTGTCACCAGCGCGCCAAATCAAGGTACAAGTATGCTGGTACAGATCCCCAGGGATTAGCCAAGTCCTGGAAAAAAATCCGTCTTAATGTGACGGCGCTTCACGCCCATTGTAATCAGCAGCGCTCGAATACTTTGGACCAGTGCATGTGGACCTGAGATATAAAAGAGCGACTCGTTTATACCGTCAACAGCAGCGCGAATGAGGCGTTCGTTGATTGCACCTCGCTCACCTGCCCATGACGAATCTTGCGGCTCATCGGTCAGTGTATATATCGTGCGCATTCCCAAGCTATTTTGCGCTTGCGCAAATACATCTGCATATACGATTTCATCCGCTCGCTTGTACGCAGCGATCAAGCTAATTGATCGCTGCTCGCCGGTGTCGAGCATGTACTTCACCATGCTACGAAAAGGGGTTATGCCGATTCCGCCGGCAATAAACACGAGCGGCTGATTTGTTTTTTTGGGTAACGTAAATTCTCCAGCAACATGCGATGCCAATATGCTATCGCCAACATGAAGTTGCTGCAGTGCGTGTTTGTAGCTGCTTCCGTCAGGAGAAAATTTAACGCCGATTCTGATTTCTTTCTCGGTTGGAGACGATGCGAGAGTAAAATAGCGGCGACTTCCGCGCGAGTCAGCGCTTGGGTGAGCGAGTGTCCATTCCATGTATTGACCGGGCACAAACGCCAGCGCGCTCGATCGCAATTTGTGCAGCGGAACAAAAACAAAATCAATCGCATTCCGAGCCACACGTTTTTTCTTGACCAGCTGAAGCGCAACACGCTGTCGAGGATTTATCAGGTACGCGTATATGTTTCCTGCGATCAATGCCAACTCCGGCGTGCTGAATATTGATCCAATATGCACTGCTGGCGGGAAGAGTGTGCCAATAAAACCGGCGTATGCCAGGCGCGCGCCTCTCGTCGTAGGCATAGTGAGCGGCTCAGTCAGCATCACACACGCAAAAAATACTATCGGCGAGTGAACGAATATATTTATCAACACGCCCAATGCGTTTCCCCCGGAAAGCACAGTCAGCGTGACTGCACTCACTGCACTTGCTGCAAAAAACATAGCCACCAATTCAACACGGCGCAACTTGTGAACAACGAGTAGCCCACCGATAAGTACAAACGCAACCAACGCAGGCGTGCCTGCCCACCAGCTTGCTGCCTGCTGAAGAAACACGCTTGTGATAACTACCGCAATCGCTACAGGATTAAATATATGCTGCTTGTGAATCGCAAACAAATATTTTGACGCCATTGCCCAGACACTCGCCCAGATCATCAGCGCAAAATACTGCACGGAGAAATGTGGGGTAAGAATAAGCGCCAAAATCAGTCCGGTAATAAGACTTGATTCTGCATTCGTTGGCGCATCAAACGCCCAAGCGCATATTTTATTTACTACCCAGCAAACTGAAACCAACACGACTGTCGACCAAACAATCTCCAACGGAGCGGGTGCAATCCGACCAAGCGCAGCAAGCCCGATCGCGGAGCCAACAAGAGCGATCAGATAGTAGAGCACCAACCGATACATAGTGATGCGATCAAGTATGCTGTCGACAACGCGCATTATTGAGCTCATGTTTCAACAGGTGAAAAAATAAAACCTTTGGTGGCAAACGCTATGCCCATGTGATCAATAGCATAAGCTTCAACACACTTGTGTGTTTCCAAAAAGCGCATGCCCGCTCGCCCCATCGCGAATGCCGGCGTCGATAAGCGATCAGCTTCATAAATCGTAGGTGCTACAACGGTCAAACTCACCAATTCATCCGGCGGTTTGTTTGGATGATAAGGATCTTGGATGTGATGCCCTCGGAGATATGTCCCAGATGTGGCTACGCCCGCTCGCCCCGTGATAGAAATTTTCCCAAGAATATCGGATTGAAACGGGCTTCGAATGCCCACGCTCCAGGGATTTCCATCAGCTTTCACCCCGGAAAACTGTATATCACCGCCCGCATCAACATAAAAATTAATTCGACCGCGCTTCCACAGCAATTCAGCAACCTGTTGAATTGCGAGTCCTTTGACCAATCCAGATGGATCATAAATGCCCGTCACCTGAGCGTCAAAATAACCGTGCGTATCATGCTTGGTTTGCTCGCACAATTCCATAACCTCACGCACTTCCGAACTCAGCTGTTCAAGCGTTAGCTCGCAATTGTTAAAACGCGAAATTTCGCTAGTTGGTTTGTACGTGCTAAATACTTCATCAACATGAACAAAATGCGCAAATGCCGCATCCACATCTTCCTGAGACGCATCTCGGTCGTCAATATGAATGGTAATAGGCATTCCCATGATACTGCGTGTTGTATGAATCATTTTTTCCTAGCTGAAGCAAGCGCTATGCTCAACGATTCTTGAAATGCCTCGCTTGAGGTGGTTGCCCCACTGACGACATCAACAGAAGCGCTTTGAGCGGCAATCGCTTCACTGCTCAAAATCGGCATAGCCTGCGTATTGATAATGATTGAATTTTGGCGATCATTTGGGTATTGCAAAAACACTACCTGCGTTATTTTCCCTCGCGAAATTACGGCTTTAACTTGCAGTGGCCCATATAAAGCGTCGGCAACAGTGCCGATAAATGTTCCATCTGCGTAGGTTTGTGCAGTGGGAGTTGTAGGCGCACGGTCCGGCTGAGTGACTGTCGGAATTGCAATCGGAACGACCGCGGGCGCAGGTGAAGTTGTTGGGCTTGCATCCTGCCGCTGAGACAAGACGTAGAGCAAAAAGCTCAAAGGAATTGCAGTGGCGATGATGCCTTTTTTGATACGCATATGAGACTTTAACTCACTAATAATACAACTGTACCATATCAACGCATCTTGAGAATAACTTGAGAATCAGTGTATAAAAAACGACCGCGCTTGGACGGTCGTTGCTAGGAAAATTTGTGCACAATATCGCGCAAACGCTTGGCAATTTCATCAGAATTTGCACAAGGAACACCCAAGAATTTATAGAAATCAGAAGATACTTCGATTGTGACCGCATATTCAACACCAGGCAGTCGCATGGGTAAGATACATGTACTTTTCCTGCTCGTATCAATGTCTATCTGTAGAGTCCCAACATGCAACCTCCCACTCAACGACGACTCTTTTTGATACCAGCATGAAATAATTACATATGGCGCCAGCGCTTTTCGGAGATACACAAGGAGTTCTTCAGCGCGCACGCGAATCTCATCAATCTGCATCGGGTCTTGCTCGATAAAAAATACATCCTCCATGTCCAAAATCCTCCATACCCAGCTTAGCGAACAAGCGGAAATTCTACAAATACTGTCGTGCCCTTTCCCTCAGTACTTGCGACGCTAATCGTGCCGCCTTGTGATTCGACAAAATACTTTGAAAGCGCCAATCCGAGTCCAGAGGCATCGGTTTTTTGACTCTGCGCGTTGCTTGCTCTGTAAAATGGTGTAAAAATTTGACGCTGTTCATGTGCGGGTATTCCTATGCCGGTGTCTGTCATCGTCAGGCGAGATTTTCCGTCTATCAGAGCTATTTCTACCGTAATCATGCCGCCTTCAGGTGTATATGAAATTGCATTGTCACCAATCGCATCGAGTACGGCGTGTAGTTTTTCCGCATCAACTCGCACAAGCTCAGATGAGCCTGTCGCCCGATTCTCTTTTTGCACTATTTTGACGCCTTTTGTCTCTGCTCGCTTACCCAAGGTGACAAGCGCAGACTTCCATTCATTTTCAAGCGACAAGTTTTCAGGGGCAAATGTTACACGATTGTCTTGAATATCAGTAAACATAAGTAAATCATGGATGCGTGCAATCACCGATTTTTGCGCATTATACGTAACTCGCAAAAATTCTTCTTGTTCTTTGGGCATAGGACCAAGCTCATGAGACAACAGAAGCTCAAGGTTCCAGGTCGCTGAACTCAATGGGGTGCGCAATTGATGCGAAAGAATATGAATTAACTTATTTTTTAGATCAATATTTTTTTGTAGTTCCTTTGTCTTGTCCTGAACTCGCGTCTCAAGTTCCTTTGTGTATTGCTGGACTTTTCTTTGAAGCGCTACCTCATTGGTTACATCTTGAACAAGCACAACCGCACGTTGTACATGAGTTCTTGTGTTATCCCATAACGGAGTGACAAAATAATTACGCGTTGCACCCTTGGAAGTGCGTGGAAGAATCGCTGGAGCTTGAACACTGAATGGAGTTCCTGACTCAAACACCGATAGAAATTTTTTCTCGAGCGGATTTTTACTCTCGCGCAACACTGAGAATAAATTCATTTTACGAAAATCTACCTCACTTTTTTCGCCTGACATGGCGAGCATCGTTGGATTGATGATATCAAAACTGCCGTCTGGAAATACGGTGTAAATCCCAATCGGGGAGGCTTTGATGAGTGAGTCCAAAAAGTTTTTGCGCTCAATGATGGACTTATTTTGTTTGCGCATGATCGAGACAACCCACAATCCATATACGCCACCAAGCGCAAATGACATCGCTGCAAACAACAGCGCGCTTTGCTTGATGCTTGCAATTCCCTGGGTGTATTCTGTTGCGGCAAAATCAACGCCAACTGCAGCTACTGGATTTCCCTGTGCATCAAAAATAGGTGCATATCCGGAAACCCATCTTCCCCATTTGTCCGTAGTAATAAATGAGTCAGCCGATGCGCGGCTAAATCCGGCTCGCATATCCGGAATATCAGCAGCATCATAAAGCTCCCCCACTTTCGCAGGCTGCTCATCCGGATCAACCACTCCATTTCCATTGGTATCCTCTGCTTTTTGTGTATCAACTACAAATGCAACTTTGTTTGTATCAGAGGTTGGGCGATATGTATAAATACTCGAGATCCCCGAATCAAGATCGGCAATCTGCTGAAGCTTGTCTTTGATAGCCTCATACTCTACAGAATCATGTTGATCCTCGGAAATTATTTTTTCGTGCTGATCTGCACTGATTTGCAATGCAGCAAAGCTCGCAATGCGCATAGAATCGCTGCGCATGCTTTCGAACACGTTGTTTGTTAAAAAGCGATAGGCAAGACTCGTCACAAGGGCGATCAGGATCGCGCTGAACAAAAAGAAAATGCTCAAAATTCTTTTGACAGGCATACGGTTTTTTGTTTTTTATCTACAAGTTATAAATTATGCGAATGTTTCAATCGCCTTTGCCACAATATCACTGAGCGGCATATCAGCCTTAATAAAGAATTTTTTTGCCCCGAGATCAAGCACGCGCTTTTCATCATCACGACCAGCCACGTTTGTAATAACAATTACAGGCGTGTTATTTCTTTTTTCACGCAACTTCTCAAGTACGGCGTAACCATCAAGAATAGGCATTATGAGATCGAGCATGATCAGATCATATGAATCTTTTGAGAGCATTTCCAAAGCATCGGCTCCATTCGCAGCGACATCTGCGATAAATCCCTCGGACTTTAGTTTTGTTTGTAGCGTATACGAAAGAGATGTTTCATCCTCGACGATCAGTATTTTCTTTTTCTCCGGGGATACTGTGTTTTTTTCTTCCATATGTGTATTAAATATTATTATTTTTTTGAGGAAATGCGATCAATCCCAAGCATAAACGGGCGCAGCGCTTCCGGAATCACGACCGAGCCATCTGCTTGCTGAAAATTTTCAAGAATCGCGACGATTGCGCGGGAAATTGCAATTGCGGTGCCATTGAGCATGTGGAGGTATTCTGTTTTTCCTCCATTTGCAGGTGAGCGCTTAACCCGAATGTTGAGATTGCGCGCCTGGTAATCAGTGCAATTTGAAGTGGAGGTAATTTCTCCATACTCGCCTACCCCATCTGCACGACCTGGCATCCATGCCTCAAGGTCATATTTGCGGGCAGCGATCGCACCCAGATCACCGGTGCACATCTCAAGGACGCGATACGGGATGCCGAGTGCCTGCCAAATTTTTTCTTCAAGTGACAAAATCTGCGCGTGCATCGCCGCGGATTCTTCAGGCGTGCAGTACGCGAACAATTCTAGTTTACTAAATTGATGGACGCGATACAAACCCTTGGAATATTTGCCATACGCACCGGCCTCCCGTCGGAAACAATGCGAGACACCTGCGTATTTGATCGGTAGTTCGGATTCGGGAATGACTTCATCCGCATGCCGACCGGCAATAGTGACTTCAGCTGTCGCGATCAGACCCAAATCTTCTCCCTGGATCTCATACGTCTGAGCTTCATCGCCGCGAGGCAGATACCCGGTGCCGAGATAAAACCGAGATTTGGCCAGATCAGGTGTCATCGTAGGTGCAAACCCTTCGCGACGCGCCAAATCCAAACCGAATTGAATCAGAGCAAGCTCAAGCAGCACGCCTTCGTTGTCGAGGTAATAAAACTGTGAACCGGCAACTTTTGATCCGGCTTCAAAATTGAGAATCCCAAGTCGTTCACCGATTTCGAGGTGATTTTTTGGCGTAAATGAAAACGTCGGCTTTTCACCCCAGGTGCGCACTTCCACATTTGCACTATCACCCGCACCGACTGGGACTTCTGCAAGGGGAAGATTGGGCACGCTGGCAAGTAACGTTGCAACTTGCGCCTCGCCTGCAGCCAACTGCTCACTCAATTGTTGCAACCCTTTTTTGACTTCAATAGCCTGCTCACGAGCGGCCGGATCGGCACCACGAGCGGCAAGTTCGTTGCGGGTGCGACGGAGCACTTCTTCGCGCTGAACAAGCTCACGCTGGGCAATATCGGCAGCGGCAAGCGCATCAATCCGTGCAGGATCATACCCCTTTGCAGCAACGCCGCGTTTCACTTCTTCAATATGAGTACGGATAAGCTTGATATCAATCATAAAATTAGTTTATCAGGAATCATCGCGACGCGCAAAAATGAGTAAAAGAAAAAGCCCTACCAACAAGGGGCGGGGCTGTTTGAATGAGTAATAGGAACATACACGACAAGCCTTCCTTCCTCGGTTGCACGTAGTTCCAGCGCACTTTCTGGAATGCCGCTATCAATCATGATCGTGCGCAGTCGACTGATGTGATGTTCTAGCCAGTCCTCATTCATGTTCGGATGCATATTTACCAAATCACTCCATGTTTTTGCCACAATCTGCCGCACGCGTTCCCGAGTCAGATTCACGACATCCCCAACTTTTTGCAGGCTTTTAAAACACAAACCACCAATCAATCCATATCGCAGGCATACAATATGCACATCACGCGGTGGTGTACAATCGCAAAGCAATTGATAAAACCAATTCAATTGATCAAGCAGTGCATCAAATTCTTCTTCATATGCCGTGAGCTGCTCGCCATTCATGTATTCATCTGACGCAGTTGACTCACCAACTGTCGGCCCCTCAGTATCATCAGTGCCCAACACGGGATCGCTCAGATAGACATCGGCTCGCTCCGACTCCAGCGCAGTAAACACATCTGCAAGCGACACGCCGAGATCGATCGCGACTTGTTCGAGATCCGGATATCCTGCGCGTTTCCGCAAATCACGAATGTGAGCAAGGATCTTGCGATCACGCGCCGCCATATGCCGTGATTTTTTGATCAGACTTCGCGCAGCAATTGTACAATCCACCAGTCGCATAAACACATACCAGCGTGCGTATGAAATAAAATGCGCACCGCGCGAAGCTGTAAACTTTTCCGCGGCCTCCATCAAGCCAAGCACTCCTTCCTGGACCAAATCCTGAAGATGCGTGCGGCTTTTGTGGAAACCAAACTTGTTTGCGAGGCTTACCACAAATCGGATATTTGCAAGCACAAGCGTGTCGCGATCGTCCACGTTGCGCTTTTCACCATACCGCTGTGCGATTTCAAGCGAAGCTTCTTTGCTCAGGAGATTGTACGGTGCGAGATCTTGTATAAAAAGTGCAAGCAAATCGCGACGGGGCTGTAGTGTTTTTTTCATGTCTTACCTCCTTGGTGCGAACTTGTTTCATCAGTAACATGCGCCGCAAGAGAAGTCAATAAAAAACTCGCTTTGGTCAAAACCAGAAGCGAGGATCTGCTGTTACTGTGCGGCGACAAGAATTCGCTGCCACATACCGAGCTCTGCCGCGCCTTCGTCCGGCATGCGGAGCAAGCGAGAGAGCGGCAGAAGCACATGCTGACGAAAATATATTTCGCCCCCTCCTGAGCCAAGAAAAACCCGAGTAAGATTTTTGTATTGGGCGCGAGAGAGCACGTCCGAACCCACCGGCATCCAATGATCAATCAGTCTGCGCCGCATTCGATCAATAGCCGCGTGAGTATCCGCAGATTGGGCGATATATGCCTGCGCCAATTGACCGTAATACGCCATGTGAATTGCTTCTTCTTTTGCAATGAGCTCCAGACACCGCGCAAGCTCGGCATCAGCACGCGATGCTGTCTCGCGCAAACTATTGGCAACCAATAGATAAAATGCATGAGTCAGACGCTCTTGCGAAGCGCCCCACACTGCATAGAGCAACGGTGCGTCCCACCGAAGTCGCAATCTGGTCAAAAATCCAAATAACGGATAGATAGCTTTTTTGACTGAAGAAACGGGCGCGAGCGGCAGTTCGGGGAGTGAGACATGTCGCTGCCAAGCTTGGTGGCAGCGCGCGAGGAGCGCGGCATGATTCTGTTCTTGCTGCTCCCAAATATGTGTTCCTTCGATGGCATGCTTGTGGTGCTTGAGCATAGCGCGGACATACGGGGCATACCCCCACGGAACCGCTGCTTCCACGCCATGAGCAGCCACGAGTGCCGCACGCTGCGCCTTGTTGCCTGCGCGGGCAATCAGATCCCAGTCGAGATTTTCCGCGACCTCTGGAGTCAATACTGGTGGGCGTTGTTTATATTGGGCGACTACCTCAGCTGGGGTGGTGACTTCACGTGCTGCGTTCATTCTAAGGTCCTCCTGCAACAAAAGTAGACCCAGTGTAGCCGGGTCAAGTGGTTTTTGCAAGCGTTAGCGATGCTACGCTTTATCTGATTTCAATAATCTTTTGCCGCGACGAGCGTCCGGCCACGATTCTTATGCGCCAGCGCGGAATGCGAAATCCTTGCGCGAGCAGCTCGATCACCGCATCGTTTGCCTTGCCGTCCACCGGCGACGCAGTAACGCGCGCTTTGTAGTTGGTCTCGTCTATCTGGGTGATTTCGTTGCGCGAGGCGTTGGTGGTGACTTTGACGAAGATGGTCATATGAGGTGAGTATAAAATGGGTGCGGCGGCGCAGGCAAATTGCGCCAAACAAAAAACCCGCAAGTCCGCCGGCCAACTGCCCGTAATCAAGCCAAGGAATGGTGCGTAGAGAAGAGAGATTGCTTCGAGAAAAAATGTTCATTTTTCCGCGAAGCGTCGCACTGTTCTTAGATTTGACTGGGTGCAATTGACTGACGGGCTTGCGAGTTGTTTCCGCCTCGAGGCCAATCTGAATTGAGAAATCAGTATACCAGATTCCTTTCACGAATCACAGGCGCGCGGGTCGTGCGCGCAATGCGAACCGTGAAAGGTGCGGAAGACTCAAGGTGCTTCCGCGTGACCTGCCGCAGATTACTTATCCGCGATCATCTCCTCGGGCAATCCCTGGAGAAAACGCTCAGCCTTTTCCTCCTCCTCGCTTTTTGCTGCCTGCTTTTCTGCGTATTGGACAGCGAAGAATGCAACGATAAGGAGAAATAAGGTCTGCAATGAGTACAAATGGCGATTGGGCAGTTTAAAGACTAGTACGTTTGCAAGCACCATTCCAGAAGGGACTGCCGTTGCAGGAATCAACTTCCAGAGGCTCTCATGTAACCACTTATGCTTTTGCACAAGCAGTTGCCAAATTGTGGCTGTGCCAATTGCCAACATCCATCCCTCAAAAAGAATAATGCCGGCCGGAACGTCGATCAGGTAGACGACGCTGATCACGATCAGTGACGCGAATACGGACATATTTATTTCCTCCCAGCTCAAGTGAAAAGATACAATTTCACGCGAATTGGGAAGAGAGGAAGTCGGCGCTTGCCGAAGAAACTGGCATCTTAGTTGTGGACTACTTCCGTCTCAAAGTCTTTAATTTTACTAAAGCATCTGAGATAGAAGGTCAAAACAATTTGCATTGCTTTGACCTGATGTAAACACTTGAGCCCTGTGACCTAGGAATTTTTTCTTAGTTCATTAGGGTTTCTTTCGTTTTGTAGCGACCACCCTCTCCAAATCCCCTTCAGCAAGCGTAGCCGCACATGTGGCTAGGGCAGCCGAAGCCGCCACTGGCTCATGAGAGCCGTTGATATATACAGGATAGTTCGGGCGACGGTCTGCAAAGCAGATTGCCGCCATCATCTGACCAGCAAGGAAATTAGATTCCCGACCGAAATCAACCTCGAAGGTCGAGTTCCCATTTTCGTCCCGCGAAATTTTTACAATAACTCCGGCCGGCGTCTGAAACGACACAGACCGAGGCTCTGCGCAGACGAGTGTGCCGCGGCAGGGGTAAACATCCCCCTCTTCTGGACATGCACTCACAAGAAACTCGTTTCCAGCCTTCTCCACGGCAACTTTCTCGCCGCGGAGAAGAGCCTTCGCTAAATCTGCGTAGCACTGATAGTCCGCAGACAAGCTCTCGCAGGAGCTGAGAATCTTCGCAAGCATTCCAAAATCCATTCCGACTACCATAAATTGCTTCACGTTCAACCTCCATGCACTTTGTTACCTCATCAGGACCCCGACATGCGAGATCGCAATGAGGAATATAGAGAGAATTTTGTGCGTACCCCGTGTTGTTGGCGTGCATCATGCAACTGCTTCACGTTGGGGAGTCGTTTGGTTCTCTCCATGTTCCTCATCACGATTGTGGCGGGAATAGTTCATGGTACGAAAAAAGGTGCGATAGATCAAGCCTTTTTCCGCTGGGACAAAAAGAGCCTCATCTATCACACCTTATTGTGCGTGATATGTGATGGTGCAACGCCTTGCCTTGTTGTTGACAAGCGCGCCGACTCTCTTCTTGACCTTTGGTGTGCCGCGAAGTTCTCTAGGCTTCGCGCCGATCAAATAAGTTGTAAAGTTCAGTCGTTCTTCCGTCTCTTCCATCTCGATCGTAAACACCAGTGTATACCAAAGTGCGAATTATGTCAAGTCTCGCAGATGAGAATTTTTAGTGACTTGGCTTATTTAAGCGAAATTTTATCCGACGTCGGCCGATTTTTCCCACAATAGAGCCAAAAATTTCCCCTCGCCTTTTCCCCGCTCCCAGAGCGCATTTCACGCTTGTGCATAATTTCCCACGCGATTTTAACAAAATTTTATCTTCGTATGTTACGCTGAAATTACCTACCAATTAACTCACCCGCATGCTCAACAAAGATGACAAAGAGTGGATGACAAATAAACTCAACGAAAAACCCGACACCGAATGGGTGCAGGCCGAAGTTGCCAGCCAAAACGACAAATTACGCCGAGAGATGAATACCCGCTTTGACATAGTGGAAGAACGAGCAAACCAACGCCACAGCGAAATTCTTACGTTTATGAAGCGCACAATGGCGAAGCTGGAATCCTTTGGCAAAGAGCAAGCGTTTATAGGCTACCAGCTCAAGCGCCACGAACAGTGGATTGAACAAATTGCCGAGAAAACCGCCACAAAACTCGAATCTTAATTTTTAACTCAAGAAAATGCTTAGCGAAGATGATAAGAAATGGCTCCAGAAAGAATTCGATAAAAAGCCTGATAAAAAATGGGTTCGCGAGGAGATTAGAACCCAAATTTCCGTTGAAAATGAAAAACTGCGGCAGCACCTGTTGGCTCGTATGGGCGGCTACAACACTGCTCTTGAGCAGAAAATTGAACTCAACGATGAGCGCACAATGCAATATCGAGATCAGATCATGAGCCACATAGATAGTTTCGCTGGAGAAATTGAAAAATTCCGGGAAGAAAATACGATCGCCGGTTACCAATTCAAGCGCCACGAGCGCTGGATCGAGCAACTTGCCGAAAAAACCGCCACAAAACTTGAATCATGACAGCGCTCACTATTTCTTCACCACATGAAACCCGCCGACCGGCTTCACGATCGCGGACAGTACGCCCAGATTTTCCATCACGCTAAACACCGGCTGCAGCACAATCTGCGCCGCATACCAGCCGAGACGTTTCCACCACACATTGACCCCGTGCTCGTCGAGATTGGTTCGCAACCCCACCAGATACAAGATAAAAAACGTCATAAACGAAAAATTGGCGAGGTAGCGAATCCACCACGCGAGCGGCGCGCCCGAGACAAGATGCGCCAATGTATAAAGCAACGCAAACGGCGCAATCGCCCAGAGGATCGTATTGAGCCCGAGCGCCAGGCGCCACCGCAACTTGACCGGCGCATGCGCGGTGACTTTCATCAGACCCTGAAACCAGCGACGGCGCTGCTTGATAAAATCTGTCACCGATTGCGTTGACTGCTCCTCGAGGTATCCATCTACCCACGCGCAGCGATAGCCACGCTGCATTGCGACGAGTGCCCAAAATGCATCCTCTGTGATCGAGCCCTGAGGTCCAAAATCAAAGCCAACTGATTGTTCCATATCGTTGCGCACCACAATATATGAGCCGTGCAGACCAAAAAGCGTGACACCGAGTTGATGCTCGACATAAAACCGCGCAAAATCGTCGCCGGTGCGCACGTTGTCCGCAAGGGTAAGCAGCGGAAATTGGCGCCACTTGCGATGATACAAAATTGCGCCCTGGCCAAAGCGCAGATCGCCAGTGAGCTCAGCATGGCGAATCATCCGACAAATTCCTTTAATACCCGACGACGTCGGCTGCGTTTCTTCATCCAAATGCACAATCCACGCATTGGCCGGAATCAGCGAATGCGTAAGTGCATACTGGAGCGCGCGTGCCTTGTACCGCGAACCTCGGGGCGTTTGATAATCACGCGGCACGACAAGATACTGTATATCGGCTCCGGCCGGTGGCAGCGCGGGATTTTTTGCGTCATCAACCACCACTTCAATTACATACGGAAACAAGGGCGTGCGGCTCATTTCTTCCTGACACCGACGGATGGTATCAGTGAGTGCTTGCACGTTGGTGCCGCGCGACACGATACGCCAGGACACCAAGCGCTTAATCGGCCGGACACGGTCGAATTCGGTCGCCGCAGGATGGCGAAACGCGATCAAGCCCACCAGCCCGATCCCGCCCGGAATCGCTCCCGCCACCCAGACCAGCGCGCCCCACGACCACATCTGTTGCCAGACGCCGTGCGGCGTCGCGGCCGGCCAGACGACCGATTGCACCAATTCAAGTGTAGCCATACCAAACACCATCACTCCCACCACAAACACGCGGTGGCCGGTGATGGGTCCCCACGACCAGTCTCTTTTGGGCTCAATGCCGAATTGATGCATATGCTACCTACTCTATGCTATACTGAAATAAATTTCAAAAAATATTTTTAATATACAATTTATGAGAAAAGGATTTCTTCGCGCGTGTTCGCGCGCAGGAGCAATGCTCGCCATCAGCGCACTCATCACCGCATCCGGCGGCGCAGGTTTGTTTGTGCCGCGACTCGCCCAAGCCGACGGCGCCGTCGTCACCGGTCAAGTCACGATTTCGGGAACCACCACAGGCGTATCCGGCGTGACCATGGAGCTGCACACACCTGACGGCAACACTTCATTTCGTACCACGACAGACACCAACGGCAATTACACTTTTACCGACTCGCTCGTAAGCGGGACGAATTATGTGGCAGAATATCAAGCGCCGACCGGCTACAACCGCGTCGAGCCGCATTCGCAAAATTTTACCTATACTGCAGGCGATGCTGTGCGCACGTATAATTTTCAGCTGGTCGCAGCGTCAAAAACAATCTCCGGTCACATCTCAGACACCAATGGCGTCGCCATCACCGATGCCGATATCGGCCTGACGCCATACAACAACACCAACGCAGCAAGTGTGACCGCGCGTACCGACGCAAGTGGCAACTACACCGCGGCGGTGATCGGCGGCACATGGTTTGTGCAACCATCAGTCAACTTGTCCGAATACACCCAACGCTGGATCGCAGAAAATCCGCCGGTGCGGGTAGATTTTACCAATGATTCCACAAGTGAGACTTCCACGCAAAATTTTACCGTCACGCCTGCAACCGGAAAAGTATCAGTGATTTTGCTCAACAGCGACGGCAGCAAACTTACAACCAGCAATTTCGTTGCCGACATTGATTTCCGACGCGCCGACGGCGCAGGCACCAAGCGCAAAGTCCAACAAGCGGACTCAAGTGTAAGCGTGTATCTGACGCCGGGAATTTATACGATTTCGGCATTTCACTCCGACCTCGCGGGCAAATCATTCGACCCGGCAAAAACCACATTTGTCATGACCGAAGGCGCAACAGTTGATCTCGGAACCGTACGAGCACAGACAAACACCGCCCACCTGAAAGGAAAAGTGACCGGCGGTGACGGCAAAGCTCTCAGCAACGTCAACCTCATGGCGATCCGCGACGGCGGCTCCGAACGCCCCACCATCAACTCACGCCCGGATGGCACCTTTGATCTCGTGGTCGGCGCAGGCACCTGGACAATCGGCTTGAATTCGACCGATCTCACTCACAGCCAACAAACACCCGTCACCGCAACCGTCAAAAATGGCGAAACTGTGAGCGGCCTCAATATCACACTCAAAACAATCGACCGCACCATCTCGGGATCAGTATTAAATTCATCCGGCAGCAAAGTCACCGACTACATCGGCACTGCGTATGTACGTACCAGCGATAAAAAAATAAAAATTTCTGCACCGGTGATCAGTGGAGCGTTCACGATCAAATACGCATCGTCGGATCTGTCGGATAAAAGTGTGGTCATCGGCGTCGAAGCCGCAGACAATTCCACCTACGCAGGCGGTACCGAATCCAAGCTTACCCTCAGTGGATCAACCGGTACAAAAAACATTACCGTCAAATCATTCAACTCGACGATGAGCGGCACGCTCAAGCTTGCAAATGGCACCGCGGTTACGTCGCCCGGCTCTGAAATCGATATTGAAGCCGTAGATGAACTCGGAAATTTTGTCAGCGTGGCCGCAGCTGCCGATGGCACGTATTCATTGCCGCTTGCAGCCGGCACCTGGCAATATGACTACAACATCATTGATCCGGATGCGACCGATGGCCTCCTCAACAAACCGGCGGCAGAATCCTCTGTCACCATTGCCGCAAATCAAACACTGACAGGGAAACATATTACGGTCGCACAAGGCAAAAACACCATTTCCGGAAAAGTCACTGATGCGTCCGGCGCCGCAGTCAAAAGCGCAAGCGTCCACATCGACAACCGCGCCACATTGGAAAACAGCGCAAGCACGACCGACGGTCAGCTCATGAGCGTCACCGCAGAGACTGATGCGAGCGGAAAATATTCCGCCGAAGTACCTGATGGCACATATTTGGTCACAGTTGGTGACATGCCAAAACTCACCGCGTCCCAACTCGAACCCAACGGAAAAAGCGTCACTATCAAAGGCGGCAAAAGCGCGACCGCGAATTTGAAATTTATCACCTCAGACGCCACGATCACAGGCACGGTGAAGCTCGACGGCAAAACCGAAGGCGGCGGCACAGTCACCGCTTACGACGACAATGGCGGCACCGCGAGCGCGCGCGTCGGAACTAACGGAGTCTACACGCTCAAGGTAACGAGTGGCGAAACTTGGCATGTGGATGTGACCGACGTGAGCGGAAAAAAGCTGGTCGCAAATGAAACCGCAGATATTGCCGTCAAAAAAGGCGCAAACACCGCAAACATTTCACTCAGCAACACCGGACTCACCGTCGACGGACCAAAAACTGCGTCATGCTCCTCAGATGCATTTTGCACAGTCAGTCTCCCCGGCGGCGCGAGCGCAAGCATTCCTCCTTTTGGCATCGATATTACCGGCACGGTCAGCCTCACCATCACCCCGGTAATTGCAAAACAAGGCACCACGCTTGATACACCCGCATCGTTGTCATATGAAGTCAAAGCATTGGACAGCGATGGCAACGAAGTGAAAAGCTTGAACAAGCCGGCAGAAATCGTGGTACCAATCGATCAGAGCGCAGCCGAATCAACCGGCGTCGTCACCAGCCGCCTCGCCCCGAGCTATTTCAACCCGCAAACACAGACTTGGGAAAGCTCCGGCACTTCCGGCATCGTAAATGCAAAAACAAATACTGCCACGATTGAAACCACACACTTGAGTAAATTTTCCGTCACCGGCACAAAAAAGAAAGCACCAAAATTGTCCAACGTCGTCGTGCAAAGTGTCGACAAAAAAAATGTCGTGCTTCGTGTGACCGGCAGCGGATTTTCCGGCACCGTGACGGGCTTGCTTGGGAGTGTCAAAACAACAGCGGGCGTAGTCAAAGACGGCGGGAACACAGTCATTCTGACTTTCCCTGCTGCAAAATTAAAGTCCACGTCCTACAAGTTAGTAGTGACCAACGGCAACGGGCGCACCGTCACTCGCAACACGCTCGCGATCGTCAAAGGAAATAAAAAGACCAGCGTGAATAACATTCCCGAGCGAGTGCACTTGATTCTGTCGCGGCCGTAGCGATTGACCACATCATAAAACCACCGCGTTGCGCGGTGGTTTTAATTTAGCCTTCGATGAATGGATTTTTGTCGATATTCACGTTAGTTTCCAAAAAATCTGAGAAAAATTCACAATTTTGTACAT
>CAYNWW010000002.1:0-9486 GCA_964401055.1 uncultured Candidatus Saccharibacteria bacterium
GTTGCAGGATAAAAAATTTCTCTCGGATGTAACAATGCTTTATCCAAAAGACCAACACTAACAATTTCTTTTTTCAGTAAAACATTTCGTGCGTTCAAATAAAGACAAACTAAATGTTCTTTTTTCTTGTCTCTTAAATCGTAAGTAAGGGATAAAATATCTTGAGAATTTTTTATAACAATCTCGTTGGTTTTGTTTTCGTCGTAAAATCTTTTTACCAATGAAATTGCGGAAGCGATTTGCAATGCTTTTGCTTGCCCGATTCCTGAAATTTCCAAAAGATCATCAACAGTTATATTCAAAAAGTTTTTACCAAATTTTTTAATGATATTCTCAGAAAGCTGCCTAACATTTTTCCCCTTAATTCCACTACCCAAAAGAATTGCCAAAAGATCACTTTTTGAAAGTGCGTCAGCTCCTTTTTTCAGAAACCTTTCTCTTGGGCGATCAATTTTTGGTATATCTTTAATTTTTGGCATAAATATTTTCGTGTTAGACAAATTCATTGTATTCGTTTTCCCCTTATAAATAAATCGTTTTCGTAGCGGAGCGGAGAAAACACCTTATACCCCTTTCTAATAAATAAAAAACAAAATTTAAATTCTTTTTTAGAGCTGGGCGATAGCCCAAAAGTAAAACATGCATTTCACATAACTAGCTAATAGGTGAAGTTTTGTTGTGTAACCAGCAGGTTTCTATTCAGGAGCATACGCCCAGAACGGATCGGGAGTCAATTTTGCAGTGAATATGTAGAAAAACTTCACCTAACACGCAGATTTGGTGAGAAAAAGTTACATTACCCCAGTCAGGAGAGGCGCCTCACGCGACCTCCACAACCCTCACCGTACAATTTAAAAATTATTTTAACTTCGTCCTGTATGATAGTGGCGACTACATAATCACTAACACGTCACCACTCATGGACACCATCTCGCAAGTAGCCGCCCTCCTCGCTCTCACCCGCCAACACATGCGGACAAAAAATTATAGCCTGCAAACACAAAAGCACTATCTCGCCTGCCTTCGCGAATATCTCCTCTTCCGCCAAGCGCGTCTTTCACACCAGCGCTCGCATGTCATTCGTACATTTCTCCTTACAAAACAGGTGAAAAATCTGGCGCCAAACACCATCCATCTCTACGCCAACGCCATTAAATTTTTCTATAGAGAAATCACGCGCAAGCCCCAGCAATTTCGCCTGGCGCTGCCAAAAAAACCATTTCGACTGCCTATCGTACTGAACCGCGATGAAATCGCAAGATTATTGCACCTAACCACCAACAGAAAACACCGGCTCCTCCTCGCACTCGCCTATGGCGCAGGTCTCCGCGTCAGTGAAGTGACAAAGCTCACCGTCCAAGACCTCGACTTCACCAACACCCTCATCCGCATCCGCCAATCAAAAGGAAATCGCGACCGCCAGACTCTGTTTCCACAATCGCTCATCGCGCCGCTCAGCGATTTTATCCAATACAAAACCCCACGCGACTACGTCTTTCCAAGTACGCGCGGAAGAAAAATGCACACCGCCACCGCGCAAGCCGGACTCAGCACTGCAGCCACATTTCATTGCCTGCGCCACAGCTTTGCCAGCCACCTCCTCGAAGACGGCGTCGACATTCGCTACATCCAAGAACTCCTCGGCCACCAAAACATTCGCACCACCCAGCGCTACACGCACGTGAGCGCCCACCACATTCGCCATATTGCGAGCCCGCTGCGCTAAGCGACGATCCGCACTTCTGGCTCAAGCTCCACCCCAAACCGCTCGCGCACCACCTGCTGCGCATGACGAATCAATGCAATCACATCATCCGATGTCGCTGTCCCGTCGTTGATAAAAAAATTCGCATGTTTTTCAGAAATATACGCCCCACCGATGCGATAGCCCTTCAAGCCGGCCTGATCAATAAGTGCGCCGGCCGAACGATCGCCGAGCGGATTGCGAAAAGTTGAGCCCGCACATTTCAAGCCGATCGGCTGACGATCCACGCGATGTCGCGCCCATTCGGTCATGCGCGCCTGAATCGCGGCCGGATCATCGCGCACCAACGTCAATTCCACTCGCACCACCGCCCGCGGCTCGCGCTTCAACACGCTGTCGCGATATCCAAATGCCAACTCCGCCGCAGGCACCGCAACCAAATCTCCACTCTCACCCACCACCCACACACGCGAGACCACCCGCCGCAATTCAAATTCTTTCATACCCGCATTCCCCACCACACCACCGCCAATCGTCCCGGGAATTCCGAGACCAAATTCAATTCCTGTCAGTGCATGTTTTTGCGCAAATACCGCAACTTGCGCAAGCGGGGCACCCGCATCAGCGACCAACCGCACATCCTCCACCACCTCCATCGCCCGCGACTCATTGCGAATCACCAGCCCGCGAAATCCGGTAGTCGGAAACAGCACGTTGCTCCCGAGGCCCAACACGTAATACGGAATATCATGGCGCACTGCCACGCGCACCGCCTGTACAAACGCATCCGCGCTCCGACACACCACCAAATATTTCGCCGGCCCGCCCACGCCCCACGTGGTATACCGCGCCAGCGCCTGACTTTGCAGCACATCCGGCAGCTCGGCCTTCAATACATCATACGGAATCATAGCGATTTCATTAATTCTCGACCGACCGATGTGATCGTGCCTGCACCTTGCGTGAGCAAAATATCACCCGGTCGCAGCCGCATTTTCACACACGATAACAACTCTTCTCGCGAAGCATACAATGCGGCGCCACCCACATCCCGCACCAGCCGGGCCGCATTCACCGTGGCGCGCAACGACGCATCATCACGCCCTTCCACAAAATAAAAATCAGTAAGAATCAATACCTGCACCACTTCGCGCGCCTGCAGCTCCCGCAAGACGGCTACAAATTTGTCATACAACGACTGAACACGCTCATATTGGTGCAATTCCAACGCCAACACAATCCGCCGCTCAGGATCCGGATACAGCGCACGCAACGCCTCAAGCGTCGCCTTAATTTCCGTCGGGTGATGGCCATAATCATCATAAAATGTCACACCCCCTGCTTCACCAAGCAATTCCAGTCGTCGCCAGGTCCCGCGAAATTCGCCCAGTCCGCGCGTAATCGCCGCAAACGGCACACCCAAAAACCGCGCCAACGCCACCACCCCCAACGCATTGAGCACGTTGTGACGACCGGGCACATGCAGCTCGATCACGCCTAGCTCCTCCACTCCGCCGAGCACCTCATGATTGCGCGCCGATACCGTCACCCGCGCCACCCCGCCCGCAAACGCCACTCGCGACGCAAACACATCAAAGCCCTCTTCCAATCCCACACTGATCGTCCGCCCGGGCACCCGTTCGGCAATCCGCGCCGCGTTCGCATCTTCGCCGTTGTACACGAGCACCCCGCCCTGTGCCGGAAGCGAATCCACCAACGCGCCAAACGCAGCCATAATATCATCCAAATCCCGATACACATCGAGATGCTCTTCTTCAATATTGTTAATAATCACTCCAAACGGGCGATATCCCAGAAACCCTTTCATATATTCATCGCCTTCAATCGCCACAAATTCGCCACCACCCAATCGAGCATTTTTCCCATCCAGCAATGCGATTTTTGTCCCAACAAACACACTCGGATCACGCTCGGCCGCACTCAACACCTGAGCCAACATCGCGGTCGTGGTGGATTTGCCATGCATGCCCGTGACAACCAATTGTTTCTTGCCGGCTTCAGCAAACAATTCACCCAAAAATTGATAATACGTCTGTGTCTTCATCCCACGGGCGCGCGCTGCCGCAAGCTCCACATGCTCAGCCGCGATCGCATTCGAATACACCACCACATCCACCCCCGCCGCCACGCGCGCGCTATCCGCCTCCCGCACTTCGACGACAGCTCCATCCGCGCGCAACGCACGCACCAAATCCGAATCCACCAAATCAGTGCCCGATACCTGCCATCCACTCTCAAGCGCCAATCGCGCCGCACCGCTCATCCCGATCCCGCCGATGCCGATAAAATATACGGATTTTTTCCGCACCGTGCCGACTGAAGCCGCAGCGGCGCCGTCTTTATTATTCGCCATCTCTTTTTCCTTTCGTCAAAGATCTAGTTATTTCCCGACAAATCGCCCGCGCCGCATCTGGTACAAACAACGCTCGCGCCTGCGCACTCATCTCTGCCCGTCGCGCGCCATCGCTCACAATCTCACGCACCGCGCTCACCACCGCTTCGGGCGTCAACTCGCTCTCGCGCACGACCACACCAGCTTGATGTGCCTGCACCCGCCGCGCATTGTCCAACTGGTGCCCGGATGCATACGCTTCCATCGGCACCACCACGCTCGGCACGCCATAGGCCGCCAATTCATTGAGCACATTCGCACTCCCGCGCGTCACCGCAATCGTCGCAAGCGCCAGCACGTCACGCAAATCACTATGCAAAAATCCCACCAACCGATACCGCGCAGCAGCGCCGCCCATCAGCCGCCGCAGCTCCTCGACATGCGCCTCCCCGCACACATGCACCACTTGCGCGATCGCACTCAGCTCCGCGCGTGCAGCGATCACTGCCTCGTTCATCAATCGCGAACCTTGTGCGCCACCGATTACCAACACTGTCGGCACATCCACTCGAAATCCAAACAACGCCGCGCCTTGCGACGCATCTCCACCGATCAATTCATCACGCATCGGATTGCCGGTGACTACCACACGACCACGCGCGTCAAGCCGCCGAAATCCGGCTCGTGCCTCTTGCGAGCCCACGCACACCACGCGCGCAAACCGCGCCACCAGTCGATTGGCCAACCCAGGTGCCACATCGCTTTCATGAATCACTACCGGAATCCGCAACAACCACGCAGCAACCGCCGGCGGCAAACTCACGTATCCACCCGAGACAAACAATGCATCCGGCCGAAATCGGCGCAACGCTCGCACAGAAGCCACAACGCCTGCCGGAATCCGAAACAAATCCACCACATTCGCGACCGACAGATATCGTCGCAATTTTCCTACCGGCACAACCACAAAAGGAATTCCCAGCTGCTCCGCTCGTGCTCGCTCACGCCCATCGCGCGACCCAATCCACAGATATGCTAAACCACTGCCGGCGCTGCCACGGGCGCGCGCTCCGCCAGCGCCACTTCGGCGTTGAAATTCCTGGAACACCGCGCCAATCGTTGCCACATGTCCACCCGACACTCCACCGCCAGCAAATGCAATTCGTTTCATGCCGCCACCTCCCGCGCCCGACGCTCGCCGCGTTCACCAACGCGCTCACCACCCCGCACCGGCGCCGGCTCCACCGTGTGTTTAGAAATATTTAATAAAATCCCCACTCCAAACAATGCAAACATCAGCGCCGATCCGCCATAACTGATAAACGGCAACGGAATTCCGGTGAGCGGGATAAGTGAAATGATAGCACCAATATTAATAAACGCCTGCAGCACAATCCACGCGGTAATCCCCACCGCCACCAATTTGCCAAACACATCCGGCGCACGTTGCGCAATCCGGATACCGCGGTACAAAAAACCCATAAACAACAACACGATCGCAACCGCACCAACCAATCCCAATTCTTCAGACACAATGGCGTAAATAGAGTCACCCGTCGCCTCAGGCAAATAGTTATATTTTTGCCGACTCTTGCCCAGTCCGAGCCCAAACAATCCACCCGACCCGACCGCAATCAGCGCTTGATTGATCTGATATCCCGCGCCACGCACATCCGCCTCCGGATTCAAAAACACCGCAAGTCGCGCCAAGCGATACGACTCAAATTTCACCAGCAGCAAAAATGCGCCGACCATACCCGCGCCCATGAGCGAAAAATGCGTCATCGGCGCGCCCGCCACAAAATACATCACCACCGATGACAGCACAATCACGCTGAGCGTGCCCAAATCCGGCTGCTTCAAAATCAGCAATGCCACCACCGCAAGCACAGTCACAAACGGCAGAAAACTATATTTGAGATTCTTGATATGCTCGCCCTTATTTTCCAACCAAGCCGCAAGGTACACAATCATAGTCAATTTCACAACCTCCGACGGCTGCAGCGAAAATCCGCCCAAATGAATCCAGCGCCGCGCGCCGTTGAACGAAAACCCAATATGCGGCGCAAACACCAGAGCAAGCAAAATAATACTCGTCACCATACCGCCAAACGCAAATCGCTTCCACACATGATAATTAATCCGCGACCCGAGATACAAAAGCACACCGCCCATCAGTGCACCATAAATCAACTGATGCTTAAAATAATACGAATTATTATGAAACTGATCATACGACGATACCGCCGACGCAGACGACAACACCACCAACCCAAACACCACCAGCACAAACGTCAATACGGCGAGCACATAATCCAGTTTGTGTCCGCCATCGCGTCGTCGACTTCGCGCAGTCGGCTTAGACCGCGGCATGGAGTTTCTCCACTGCGTCGTTAAATTGGCGGCCGCGATCAAATTCGTTTTGAAACAACCCAAAGCTCGTCAATCCTGGCGACAACACCACCGCATCTCCAGGCTTTGCCAGCGCGCGCGCCGCATCCACCGCCTCCCGCATCGTACCCGCGCGCGCGATATCCATGCTTTTGTGAAACAAATTGAGATTATCCCGCAACGCCCCCTCCAGACGCGTGGTTGCATTCCCCGGCAGCAGGACAACCGCCTTTGCTCGATGCACAATCGTCTGCGCAAGCGTGTCAATATTTAATCCCTTATCCGACCCGCCGGAAATCAATACAATCGGCTGCGAAATCGCCTCCAAACTCGCACGCGTAGATTCGGGCACCGTACTTGCGGTGTCGTTAATATAAGCAACTCCATCAACCTCCCTGCGACGCTCGATGCGAAACGAGACACCAGTAAATTTTGGCAACGCCTCAGCAATGTGTTCCGGCGTCACGCCGGCGCACAGCACAGTCGCGATCGCGGCCAATGCATTTTGCACATTGTGCGCGCCCACCAACTGCAACGCGCTCACCGGCGCCACGCGCAAATGATCTCCCATGGTCGACGTCAACCGCGTCGCGCAAAACCACCCATCGCGCACGCACACGTGGGCTCCCTGAGCGCAAGAAGACGCAAACCAGACAATGCGCGACTTCGCCCGCGCCGCGTTTTTTTGCAAAAATTCCGACTCGGCGTTGAGCACACACCAATCTTCCGGCGTCTGAAACAAAAACAATTGCGCTTTTGCCTCAAAATAGTCATCCAGTGAGGCATACCGATTGAGATGATCGGCAAAAAAATTCGTAAAGCAGGCAATGTGCGGACTTTTGCGATGCGATTTCAAGGTCTCCAGTCCAAAACTCGACAACTCCAGCACCACCTGCGAATCCGCACCCACTTTCCCCAGCGCCTCCAGTTGCGACACCTGCAGATTGCCAGCTGTCACCACGTCGGCAAATTGCGCCTTCATGAAATGCGAAATCAACGCAGTCGTGGTGGTCTTGCCCTTAGTCCCGGTCACTCCAATAATCGGCCGCGAACACCATTCAAAAAACAATGCCGTATCCGACTCAACAGGCACGCCGGCCGCCACCGCTGCCGCAATATACGGCGAATCCAGAGGCACGCCCGGATTTTTCATCACCAAATCCGCAGACGAAAAATCTTCAGCGCGGTGCTCGCCCAATACATATTCGATCAACCCGCGCTCTTCGTATGGACGCAGCTGCGCGATCGACGGCGCCAATTCTTCCCGCGATTTCAGATCAGTCACCAACACATGCGCCCCGCGTTCAGCAAAAAACGTGGCCGTACCTACACCGCCCTGATTGAGCCCAAGCCCCATCACCACCACGCGCTTGCCGCTGAGTTGATCCAGTCGCACAAGCATCAATGCCCCATCGCTTTCTCGCGAAATGCGCGAATATCGTCCATAATTTTTTCCGCCAGCGGCCGACGCTTGGGATCGATCAGCTCCGGCACTTCGTCGATTTCCACCCAGCGATGACCACTCAATTCTTTTTTATTCACCATGATGTCCAGCTCGGTGCCCTCAAACAGCAAAAACCAAATCGTCTGGCTCTGCCCCTTAAACCGCTCCTGATAATATTCGCGAATCACATGCTCGGGCCACAAATACCGATGCGTGATTTCCGAACGTCCCAAAATCCGAAACCGTGACGCGCCAATCTCCTCAGCCGCCTCGCGCATTGCCGCATTTTCAAGCTCCTCGCCTTTTTTGACGCCGCCTTGCGGAAATTGCCACATCTCGGTGTTGTCCACTCGACTCACGAGCAGCACCTTCCCATCCGGTCGCAAAATCACCAGCAATATATTTTTTCGATACGGCAAATGGCCGTATTTTTGTTCAATATCTGTCATGGGAATAGTATACGTCAAAATAAAACGCGGCGCCATTGCGGCGCCGCATCTCTCTGTGTGGGCTAAAATGGCACGCCTGCGTCACCAAGAAGTTTCAGGCTCGTCCCGACTTCATACATTTCAGCGTTATCGCCGCCATCAGTTGCACGCTTGTCATCAGCACCCGTGGTGTATGCCGCACTTTCCAGCTGTGCATTTATTTCAAAAACCAATGAAGGCTTACCCGCAGCGCCAGTCCCTGCACACACATATCGATACACGAGATCAGAAAAGTCCACTGTATCCGTAACGCTATTAATTGGGTCAATTGGGAGCGCTGCGATCGGTGATCCGCCGGAAAGTGAAGCAAAATCCACCGGAAGCCACCCTTTTCCGTTGACAGCCTCGCTCGTCACATGAGCCGTCTGATTTTCATTGCTATTTGACCAATTCCTTCGCGCCCACGAACCTCCGGACTGGAAGCTCGCGCTCGTGTCTGTTCCCGTATTCGGATTTGTTCCGGCACCTCCGTCAATTGTGCCATTTCCGCCAGGGATACTGTAATAGACAAACGCATTAGCTCCCGTGCCATTGAGACAACTTTCATTTGGAGAGCTTCCAAGCGCGACACTTCCGTTGTCCAAATTTGGCGCGCTCGAAGTGGTCACATAAATACCGAGCGCAGTTTTCAAGTTCGAAAGATCAGACAAACGCTGTGAGTCGCGCGTTTTTTTGAGTGTCTCCGATGGGTTGAGGACGATAATCAACACTACTGCCAAGATGGCAAGTATTGCCAACACGATCAACAACTCAAGAAGCGTAAAACCTTTTGCGCGCACCGATGGTCGCACCATGATATTTTTTTATTTTATTAAGTCTTTTTTTAGTATATCCGTTTATCAACAAAATAAAAAGTCCCTTGAGCACTGCTCAGGGGACAAAGAGACAAGAGAATAATTTAATTTGAACGCGGCACTTCGATATCGCCTCCAATGACACGAGTTGACTGAATATCGTCACCGATCGCATTGAGCGATTGCTGTCGCGCCAGATCAAGATCATGTTCCAGATCGTTCAATACCCAGACACACAGCGGCAGCCAGCCAGGACCCCGATTTCGCATCCGCTCCACAAATTGATGCGTCCACCAATCCGAGTACGTCAC
>CAYNWW010000002.1:9586-107366 GCA_964401055.1 uncultured Candidatus Saccharibacteria bacterium
AAAAACATCTCCTCCCCGGCCATTCCGGAAAGGAGATGCACTATACCATTCTATTACCCTAGTGTCAAATTCGCTCAGATGGCGTTGGACGACCGATATCTTCCACGTACGAACGGACAAGTTCGGCAATATTCCAGATCAATTGGCGCGATTCGTCTTGGCTTGAGCCGGCGCCGAATCCGGAAGATGCAGCGATGTGACTGCCGCCGCGAGCAAATTGCTCCAAGCTGAGCATGTTCACATTTTGCACCAGAGGTGCCAAGAGATTGCGCTTGGCAAATTCGCGGCTTTTTGCGCTGTGGCGCTGGATTTTGATATACGAAGAGATAAATGGCCCGACAAACGATGCCCAGGACTGATCATCCAAAAATCCAAATCGATCTGCGCCTGCGCTGGCACGTGAGGTGCGCTGGACACTGTCAAGCGACCGCGCGCGAAACATTCCCGCCGATTTCAGGCCATACGGCGTATACAAATCTTTCCAGATCCGCGCGAGCAATTCACGTTCGCGCGCTTGGGTCAGGAGGCTGTGCGGCAATGAGAGGACAAATACGTGCTCCGGACGAGTTTCACTCAACACCGTGTCGCCATCAAAATCCACCACGCCATGGAGCTCTTTGTCCCACGCACGAACAGCAAATGACTTTTTCATTGACGCGGCTGCATCACGATAGGCACTGACTTGCTCCGACTTTTCGCCAAAGACCCGAGAAAATCCTTCCATCACGCGCAAGTGGTTGTACCAGAGCGCATTGAGGTGGGCGCGGATGTGCTGCTTCTCGCCGATCGAAAGCGCAAGCAATCCGTCATCGCCAACTGACAACTGATACGCATTTTCCGCCATCACTGTTTGCGTAATCGCCTTCAGCGTGCGCCACAACTTGGATTTCACGAAATCATAATCCCCGGAGTGACGAATAAACGAATCCACAATCGTCGCAAACCACAACTCGGTTTCAAATGCCTTCACCGTGGTGCGGCCGCGCTGGGCAGAAGCGAGGCCGGATTTTTCCTGAATCAGCGTCACCTCGATCTGGCGCGCGATTTCCGCCAACATGGTGCGGGCATATTCGTGACGACCGGTCACAAATGCCATGCCGGGCAACGAGAGCAAAAAATGCGAATCATGAATCGACGGCTTCGCGCTTCCTTGTGCACCCTGCGCGCTAAGCGCTTCTTGCTCTTGGGTAATAATCAAATCCACCAAATCCATGAGCGGGCGGACACTGTTGTCTTGCGGATAAAATTCCGGCTCGATGGCTGGCATCGGAGTCGATGCGGATGCTGGAGAAAATTCCGCATCCATCGCCTGCGCTTCGGCGTCGCTCAATTGTTCATAATACAACTCGCCTGCCTGTTCGTCTTGCTCAATCCCGTCAAACGCATCGTCGAGCGCGTTGATTTCTTCTTCAGTCAACTCATCATCAGAGGCACGCACCGGCTCTTGCACAATCGTCACCACATGAAATTTGGTCACGCCCGGCAACACGCGAATCCCGAAAAATCCTTTGGGTGCAGGCTGGTGCTGATCAAAAATCGGCGCAAAGGTCACGCTGTCTTTGTCGTTGATCCAAAAGCCATCTTCAAATGAACGCTCAGGTGTCGAACCAATGATCAACGTCGGCTCATCGCCAAACGAGATATTCACATTGCCTTCGCCGTCCACCGCCACCTGCTGCGCTTTTTCGGCATCAGAATTTTCCGCCTGAGCCAGGTCGGAAGGATTGAGCTTAAAAAGAAAAGGATCGCCGGTATTTTCAATTGCGTACGAAACGACCTTCACGTTGGGCTTTTGCTGCATGTTGTTTTTTTATATTTGTTTTTGACTGACCTGACTTTTTGTTTGTGGTTCGGCTCCCTATTTTTGGGAGCTTCTTCTCACTTATGAACTCATTATATCAGCAAAAAACCTCTCAGTCAAGCCAAATTATCCACAGGCTCCCGAAAGCACCCTATTCCTTGCCGTGATCCACGTGCGAGCTGCCGCGCAAATACTTAATCACTCCGAGCGCGGCGATGGTTGCCTCGCCCACGGCTTTGCCGATCTGGAGCGGCGCGCCCATGCAGTCACCGGCCGCGAATACGCCGGGCACGTTGGTAGTGCCGTTGCCGCCATGAAATTTCAAAAAGCTGCCCGATGTCTCAAGACCGAGCGACTTGGCAAAACTCAATGACGATGCCGTGCCCGCACCAATAAACACTCCATCCACTTCCTCTTCCTTTCCGTTGGCAAGGACAATCGATCGCACACGCGTCTCATCCCCCCGAATCTCCACAATCTTTTCCTCCGGCGCCATGCGAAAGGCAACTTGCTCACGGTTCATTTCTTCGCGCATTTCATTGCTCACCAGCAACTCCTGACCCTGAGTGAACAGCGAAATATGCTTTGTATAATTAAATAATTCCACCACTTTTTCCGCCGCAAAATCTTTGTTACCCACCACGGCGATTTTTTTGTTCTGGAAAAAATATCCGTCGCAGATCACACAATAACTCACGCCTTTGTTTTCATAGCGCATTTCGCCGCGAATTCCTGCATGCAGAAGCCCAAGGCCGGAAGCCACAATAATCGTTTTTGCGACATAGGTCGCGGTTGGCGTTTTGACCTCAAACAACTTGCCCTCGCTTCCGGGCTGCGTCACTACCCTTACCACTTCTTGATCTTCAAGCGTGGCGCCATATTTTTGCACATGAGCCCGACCGAGTTCGATCAGTTTATCACCTGAAACTCCATCAGGAAATCCCAAATAATTCCCGATAAATGGTACGGTCGCAAGCTGACTTTTTTTTGCCGCGCTTCCAAAAATAAGGGTGCTAAGTTTAGCGCGTGCGGTATAAATCCCGGCCTGCAAGCCGGCCGGACCGGCACCGATAATAATCACATCAAACGGCGCTACTTGAAAAGATAAAGATGACATTAGCCAATATCCACTTTCTCCACGCGAATGGCGTGGCCAAATAATATTTTTGCAAATCGATCAAAGTTGTTGGGCACATCGGTTGCGTAAAATTCGCTCTCACCACGAGCGAGCTCACTGTCCAGCTGCACGTGCTCCGCCAGATACTTTTTCAATTGCTCCGCCACCTGCACTGCCGGATCCACAATCCGCACGCGCGCGCCCATGTCATGCGCCACCGCCTCGCGCAACAGCGGAAAATGCGTGCATGCCAGCACCACCGTATCCACTTGCGCGCGCTTGAGTTCGCGCAGATATCGCCGCAAAATCCGTCGCGTTTCCGGCCGACGATGCCAGCCTTCTTCGACAAGCGACACCAGCAGCGGACATGCAACTCCGGTCACGTGCGCGCTCGGAAGTGCCGCGCGAATCTGCGCTTCATGCACCCCACTTCGGATCGTGCCGGTCGTCGCCATCACCCCAATTCGCCCGCTCCGCGTCACTCGCACCGCCTCAGCAACTCCCCCGCTCACCACTTCAAACAGCGGCACCGGTGAGGCGGGTCGCAATTCATCAATCGCTTGCGACGACACAGTACCACACGCAGCCACCACTACAGCCGCGCCGCGCGCCACCAAAAACTCGATGTCCTCACGCGCAAATCGCACAATCGTCTCCCGACTTTTTGTCCCATACGGCACGCGCGCGGTATCGCCCAAATAGACCAATTTATATCCCGGCAGCGCGCGCATCAATTCGCGCACCACTGTCAGTCCGCCCACGCCCGAATCAAATACTCCGATCACTGGCTTCATTTGCGTAATCCTATTGTGGTTAAGAGTGTGTCTCGCCGTCGCTCACCTTCCACCCGATGCGAAAAAAACAGCTGCGGCTCACACGCCGTGCAGGCATCTGATATTTCAATCTGCCCCGCCGGCACACCGGCCTCCATCAGTTGCACTTGCACAGCTGTTTGCAAACTCAGATACAACTTTTCACCTCGCCGCTCGACCACGCCCGCGCGCGACCCAAATTCTTGCTCAAAAGCAGCTGCCCGCTCAGGCAGCACATCATAGCACGACGCCGTAATACTTGGCCCAGTCCACGCCACCAGATCTTCCGGCCGCGACCCAAATTCAGCACCCATCCGCGCCACTACTTTTTCAGGCAATCGCGCCAACACACCGCGCCAGCCCGCATGCGCCGCGCCCACCGCCCGCCGTCGCGGGTCATACACCACCACCGGCACGCAATCCGCGCTCGCGATGGTCAAAAACACGTGCGGCTCATCAGTCACCAATCCATCGGTATCCGCAATCACTCGACCGGCATCGCGCGCACCTACGCGCTCAATATGATCTCCATGCACCTGTGACATGCACACCGCGCCCTCAATCCACGCGCCCACATCTTTATAAAATTTCCCGCGCGCGCGCAGCACTTCCTCACGCGGATTACTTTCAAACCGTAACGGCGAAGAAGCCCGCGTCGATGTCGCCACCACCAACTCAAAAAACCCCGACAATTTCTGGGGCAACACATACGTCTCGAGCTCCGACTCTCCGCGCAATCGCAATTGTTTTTCCATTGGCTCGCCTCCTGTTAGCCCTGCCCAATTATTCCAATAACCATGCCCACGCCCGCAAACACGGCCGCAATAATCCAAAACCGCATCACAATTTTTGTCTCCGGCCACCCGATCGCCTGCAGATGGTGATGCAGCGGCGCGCTCAGCAACACTTTTTTCTTAAACACTTTTTTCGAAACCACTTGCACAATCACCGACAACGACGTAATCACGAGCGGCATGGCGATGATCGGCAGCACCAGCGTCGAATTGGTCAGCATAGCAATAATCCCGAGCGTGGCACCCAAACTCATCACGCCGGTGTCGCCCATAAAAAATCGCGCCGGATGAATATTGAACCACAAAAACGAAAACAACGCACCCATGATCACTCCGCAAAACGCCGCCAGGTCAATTCGATCAGTAAACAGCGCGATCCCGCCGTATGCCGCAAATGCCGCGAGCAACGTCCCACCAGACAACCCATCCAGCCCGTCGATTTCATTTGCAGAAAATGCAGTGGCAATAATCACCAGAATAAACAGCGGAATATACAACCAGCCTATGGTAAAATTGCCCACGCCCGGCACGTGCAGCACATCCCAGCCCAATTTGTAATAAAACCACCATGCGCCCGCCGCCGCGAGCACGCCGTACATGAGCAAGCGCTCTTTGACGCCAAACCCGCCGGCTTTGGATCGTTTTTTGTAAATATTCAACACGTCGTCCGCCAGCCCTACGACACCCGCCGCCACCAACATGGCGAGTGGCAACCAAGTCTCTTTGCGCGTCAAAAAGTTGAGGTGTTTCCAAAACGGATCAGTCGTGAAGCGCGCAATGGCATAAAATACCACCGCAAGCAGCGCCGTCGTCACCCAAATCAACACCCCACCCATGGTGGGCGTACCTTCCTTGTCTTTGTGCAGCGCCGAAAACACCGGCGTGCTGCCGTCTTGGCGCACATGCTTGCCCAGCCGATATTTGTACAACAAATGCGTAAGCACCGGCGTCAATGCAAACGAGGTCACAAACGACACCAATGCCAAAAAGAATAGCTTAGTCAGGTCGATAATAGATGCGTCTTGATACGAGATCATCAGTTCCAATGATAGTTAGTATAGGTCCAATCCACCAGCTGCGCGGTTTCCGCAAATCGATCGCGCGCGTGCAGCACCACCGTGATCACCTCATGGCCGTCGCGACGAGCAACTCCCAGAAAACAATACCCAGCCGCGTCCGTGTGTCCCGTCTTGCCGCCGAGAATATCTGCGCGTGTGCCGACCAGTTCATCAGTTGCCTCAAACGAGCGCGTTTGTCCTGGCTTATTTAGAACTTCCACACTGCCGGATTTTTTTGAAAACAGATCGAGGAGCAGATCACCATGCGCGGTCAGTGCATAATCCATCAGCTGCGTCAGATCGTGGGCGCTCGAATAATTACCGTCTTGATCCAGCCCGGTCGGGTTGGCAAAATGCGTGTGCGCGAGACCGAGTGTAGCCGCAGTTTCATTCATGCGTGCCACAAATCCGCTCACGCCTGCATCGACGCCGACGCGCTCTGCCAGCGCCACCGCGGCGTCATTGCCCGACGGAATCAACAGTCCCTGCAATAAGTCTCTCACAGAAAGCTCATCCCCCGCAACCGCGCCCATGCGCGAGCCCGGCGTGGCGGCCGCTGCCACACTCACAATTACGCGGTCATCAAGCGCGACTCCTGAATCCAACACCACGAGCGCGGTCATGAGTTTGGTAATGCTGCCAATCGCCACCTGCTCGTCGGCGCGTTTTTCAACCAACACCGCATCCGAATCACGATCAAGCACAGCCACGTCAAGCGCGGCAACAGAAACCGCAGCAGTCGCCGGTTCACTGACGGCCGGCGGCAACGCAACCGGCGCCACCGGGATCGGTCCGAGCGGAAACAAACTTGCAAGTGCAACAACAGCGCCAATCATTGCGGTGCCGTCGTCACGCTCGCATGCAACGCTTCATACTCCGGAAAATCTTCCACTCGCTCCTTGCCCGTCGCGCGTAAAAAATCACTCGTCACTTGATACAACTCGGCGCCACCATTCGTCGCGCCTGCGCGATCACGAACTTTTTCGATAAATCCGCGCACCAACAAATTGCGAATCATAACTGCGCTGTTGATACCGCGCAATTGGTCAATCGCCGCCTTGGACAGTGGCCCGCGATACGCGATGACCGCAAGTGTTTCCATGCTCGCATCAGAGAGATCTTCTTGCGCGACCGTCGCAGTTTCTTTACCAAAAAAATGACGCACGGCGGCTGCATTTTTCGCTGAAGTCACCAGCTCCACACTTCCCTCGTGCGCGAGTAGTACCAATCCGCGAGTATAATCGCGCTCATAAAACACGCTCATTTGCTGCAAGGCAGCAAGGATATCGGACTCGGACGCGCCGACCGCAGTTGCGAGTTCGGAAATCCGGACTTCACGCCCGGCGGCAAATAAAATACTTTCGAGAGCGGACTGAAGTTCGTGTGTGGATTGGATCATGAGAGATAGGTTAATTGCATGTCGGCGTAGGTGTCGTCTTGCGCCACGCCGATCACGGCTTGTTTTGCAAGTTCCAAAATCGCCAAAAAACTGATAATAATGTCCATTTTCGCTTCATTAGAGGCTGCGAGATTGCCAAACGACAACCGCTGCGCGAGACGCAATCGTTCCTGAATCAAAGCGATTTTTTCCTGAAGTGTCTGGCGCGGCTCAAGCAGGCGTTCTTCGATCGTGGGGTCATCCGGAAATTGACGATCACGAAGCGCGGTCATCAGTTCGCGCAGCACACCCACCGAAAACCCGGCCGGCAACACACACGTCATCTCAACGCGCGCACGCAACCGATCTTTGTCCGACGTCGGACGACCAACTTGCACTACCTTCGTCGTCATCAACGTGCGCAGCGCACGCGCCGCATCTTTAAATCTCTGAAACTCCTGCAGGCGCTCCACCAGATTGCTTTCTTCTTCCGGTTCTTCCGGCGCCAATGCCTCACGCGGCAACAGCATGCGCGATTTGATCAACACCAACTCTGACGCGACCACGAGAAAATCAATCACCTGCGGCATGTGGAGTTGCTCAAGCGCACGCAGGTGCGCCAAAAACTGCTCAGTCACCCGCGCAAGTGAGATTTTTGTGATATCCAATTCCTGATCCGTGATGAGCCGCAGCAGCACGTCGAGCGGGCCTTCGTAGAGATCAAGTTTGACGGTGTAGGGCGCGGACGCCGAGGTGGCGGGCGGTGTGGCCGACGCTTCAGCCGGCGGAAGTGTTTGTTTTATGTCCATACGATACAGAATAGCACAGCGCGGCGGGGGCGGACAAGAAAAACTCCCCGCTCAGCGAGGAGTTTTTCTTATCTACATTTCTACCAATGAATCCAGACACGCGTACCGAGCTGCGAGTTATTCCAGAGCCATTCGGCATCAGGATAATTCATGTTGACGCAACCATGGCTCATCGGATGACCCCAATTGCTATGCCAGTAGGCGCCATGGAGGAATCGCGGACCGTCATAACGCATATTCCAGAGCGTGTTTGGCAAATGATATCCGGGGCCACTGTACGTTTTATTATACGTACGCTGCGTAATGGTGAATTCTCCCGGATAGGTCGGGCCGGTTTTGCCTGAGGAGATAAGCGCTGTGTTGGCGAGGATGCCGTTGACATAAACATAATGGCGCTGCTCGGTCAGATTGACTTCGACATAGGTTTGCGTGCCCCAATCTGCCCGTCCGGCAACACCCGCGCGGCGCGACGGGAATGTAACGATTTCTTTTGCAACACCCCCATCGAGATCACCGGCCGCAACTTGGACACCGCCTTCAAACACCGAGTCATACGGCGCCGGACTGATACTTTTTTGCTTGCCGTCGCGCGAATACACCGCGATGCTTGGCGAGCGGAGGCCATTTTTGCCGAGGATAATTTCCGCGTCAATGGTTTTATCAATATTCGCAACCGCGATGTTGGCGCCGGCAACGTAGCCTGCGCCAAATCCGGTAAATTCGGAAATAAGACGCTCGCGGGCAAGACCTGCTGTTGCGGCCAAGTCCGGCGCTGGAGTGGACGATGTGCTCGGCTCAGTCGTCGTCGGGGCAGTGTCGCGACTACGAATTTGCAGCTGATCGTCCGGTGTCGATTTCATAAATGCGGCATGCGCGCGTGTAAGTTCGGCTTGCGTGGCAATGATTGGCGAGTCGTCACCCAACTGTTGGGCGTTTGCGCCGGTCGCAAATGAATAAATTTTAACGCGGGCGGCGGCGCCAGTGTTGGGTACGGTCACGATCTCTTGTTTGCCGCCCGCAACTACATCGCCGACCGCCACATCCACTCCGCCGGAAAATCCGGTACCGGAGGGATAAAATTCTTGATTTAGTAACGTTGCCTTTCCCGATCCTGGAGTAATTGAAAAGACGCGGACGCGCGCGGCGTTGGACAGCTCGGTTCCCACAACTATCTCCGCGCGCGCATCCCCCATCACATCGCCCGCGGCCACATTTACCCCTCCAGAAAAACCTGCACCAAATGCAGAAAACGACGCCAGAGGAAGCATCGTCGATTTCGCCGAAGAATTATATTTATAAACACGCACTAATGCCGTGCCAGTCAGATGCTGCGCAGCAATTATTTCACCCTTACCATCCCCATCTACATCACCGACTGCCACATCCACACCGCCCAGATAATTTGCATCAAATGGCGTCACTGACCAACCCGTATCACGCCCACCACCTGTAAACACTTTGATCTGCGGCGCCCGCCCACTCCCGCTGCCCAGAACAATCTCACCCAAGCCATCACCCGTCAGATCACCAACCGCAACTTGACCTCCCTGCTGCTGGTTGGCGGCAAAACCCAAAACGTCCAAATCCACATGCCCGTTGGTCGCATTGTATACTTTGAAACGCGGCTCGGTGTCCATTTTCGCCCACGCATGATTCGCCGGCGCAATAGCACACACAATTCCCATCGCTAAGGCAAAAACCGCGCTGATACTCATCTGAGAGCGCGTACGACGAAACACCAGGTTGTTTACGCCTTTTTCAAACATGACTGCGAACGTTATTTGTTTTTGTTTTTTACACTCGCTGTTTCGATTTCTGAACTTATTATACTACTTTTGCGAATTTGTGTCAATTAAACCTGTGGTGATATCCCCAGCCTTCCCCATCTTCAACGTGATCAATCGCACATCAGATCCCGTTGTCACCACAATCCGATTTCCCAATGGCGATACCGCAAGCTGTTGATAATCTGCGTCAGGCACATCAAGCTTGCGCAAATTCGTCCCGTCACGACCAATAAGCCAAATCCGACGGTCAGAAATAAACACAACGTCCGAACTCTGATTTCTCCACGCCGCAACCAATGGAAGTGCAGACGCTTGGCCGTTCACGCCACTCAGCCGAAACAGCTCACGCCGATTGGATCCATCGGATCCATACACAGAAAGCGTCGCATCTCCGCCACGCACCTCTCGACGCAACACCATATTATCCGCAGACCACGAAAAACCAGCTTGCCCCGCCCGAGCATCACCTTCATAACTGAGTTTATTTTGCTTCACGTTGAAAATTGAGCCCGTCTGCTGATCAAGCAAAAATGTTCCGTCCGATGACCACAAGAATTGCTGCGCTTGCCCGTTGACCAAAAAGCTATCAAACACTTTTTGCGCATGATCCAAATTTTGATCTGCAAGCGAAAAAAGTACCACCTCGGCCTGATCCGGCTTTCCATTGGTAATCCATCGATAAAATGCAATACGGGAGCCATCAGGCGACCATGCCGGACGCACCAATTGCGGGACTTCAACAAGCTTGTCCGTGTCCCCAGCCTTGAGCTGCGCCGTCCGAGTTCCAACAAATATCTGTCGGCCGCCCCCTGCCAGATCCGCAAGAAAGACCTTCCCGGATTCAAGCACAACAACAGCCCTCGTCCCATCCGGAGACACATCCCACGAATCAACCGCATCTGCTGACGAATTGCCCCATTTTTGCACATCCACGGTATCCGGATGATCGCTCGAGGCAACGGCAGGGCGGGTTTTGCCAAATCCAAGAACCACATCAGAAATCCATCGCACCTGTTGAAGCCCGCTATCATGCAGCACCTCACCCAGCCGGCTGGACTGATCCTGACTAGTCTGCTGAATCCACGTTTGCATATCACCCGCATCCGGCGCCCCTGGCTTACTCCTGCTCACATACACAAAGCGGTCACCTGCGGGCGACCAAGCTTGCGGCGAGAGCAAAAAATCCATCTGGCCAGCTTCGTCGCCGATCGATCTGCGGAGAATTTTTGTTTCACTCACCGGAAGCGATGTCCAGTTTGAATACGCGATTTCAAACGGTTGTTGCGATTGACTATTTCCTTCACCTGTCGCAGCTTGTTGTCGCGCTGCCTCGCTCAGAACTACCAAATTTGCCTCTGCTTTTGCCCCAGCTCCACGACCAAATCCTCGGTCATGCTGCCACCAGACCGCGCCCACAGACACAGCAAAAATGAGTGCGAAAACCGCAGTTACCTGTGCAGCGCCCACGTGCTCAATTTTTTCTTGAGTAGTGCGAACAGATCTTGGCTGCGGGCTTACCTGCCAAGTACTTGGATGCTGGCTTGCTTGTAGTTTTTCATCCGAATTTTGTTTCACGCGTACTCCTCACAGGTTACGAAACGTGCGTGCCTCTCTATTTATACCTAGGCATCAACAGAAAGTGAGACACATTTCTTTTGGTGGGCCAAGCAGGAATCGGACCTGCGACCATCTCCTTAAAAGGGAGCTGCTCTACCAACTGAGCTATTGGCCCAAAAGTTGAAAACAACAACAGCCTCGGCTGCAGTTGCTTGTTATAAGATACCTATCTTACGCACGCCTGTCAACCACTTCACTCCACATGCTCTCCACCGCCATTGCCGCCCGACTTTTTCACAAGGAGCATAGCGATAATAGGCGCCACAATCCAGGCAAATCGCGCGTTTGGGCTGGTAAAAATCTGCCGTGTCACCGGCGCCAAATGCGCCACCGCCGTTTCGGGCAAAAATGACAATACGAGCGTCACCAGCATCCCCACCTGGAGCACACTAAACAGCAGTGCCTGAAACAGCGAACTTGCATGGTGACCCATGCCAATGATATGCGACAGAGCCGATCGAGAAACAAAGAAAAACAGCAACAAAAACAGTCCTAAAAACACGCCTGCTTTCAAAATGAAAAATTGATCACCGCCCGCACCTGCGACCCCCAGATTAATCTTGTGATCCTGCATCAAAAACGGCGCATACGTCACTACTCCAAGCGACATATACATACTGATCAAAATAATCACCATGCGATCACGGCCCAAACTCACGCCGTACACAAACGCAGACACAACAAAAAACAATACAATAAACAGATCCCAACTGGGCTGGTTGACATTGACACTCGCAAATAGATGCTGGAGCTGCATGATTTCTTTTTTATTTCAGTAGCACGTGTAGTATACAACGAGCACGCCTACGCACCAAATTTCTTTTTCATGTGATCAAAAAAATTTCCTTTGGGGATTTTTACTTGCTCGCTACGCAGATGTGCGAGCTCAAGAAGCAGCGCTTTTTCTTGCTGTGTAAGTTTTTCCGGAGTTACCACGACCACGCGCGCGATCAGGTCACCTCGCTCATGCGCACCGCCGGTCGAACTCAACTTTGGAATGCCTTCGTATTTTGTCTTGATCAATTTACCTGACTGCGTACCGGCCGGAATCGTAAGAGTGATTTTTTTGTCCAAACCCTCGATCTCAATAGATGCGCCAAGTGCGGCTTGCGCAAAACTCACCGGCACGTTGATGGTCACATCGACACCGCTGCGCTCAAACACTTTACTTGGACGCACACGAATTTCCAAATACAAATCGCCGTGCTGACCACCGCGCGTCCCAGCCTCGCCTTGTCCAGGGACGCGAATAGTTTGCTCATGATCAATGCCGGCGGGAATATCAACATCGATTTCTTTATGCACGTGTGTGCGACCGGCGCCGCGACATTCGGTACACGGATGCTCGGCGATTTTCCCCTCACCTTGGCAAGTCGGACACATCGTTACTTGCGCAAATGCACCCAAAATCGTCTGGCGCGTCTGGCGCACTTGGCCTGCACCACCGCAAGTTGCACAGGTAGTAATTTTTGTATTGGGTTCAGCGCCGTTACCACGACACCGCGCGCAGGTATCCTGTCGATCCAGCGCCACACGCTTCGTCACCCCAAACACTGCTTCTTTGAAATCAATTTCTACGCGCTGCAACAAGTCGGCGCCTTTTTGTGCACCCGTTGTGCGCGACGAACGCCCGCCGCGGCCCGCGCCACCGCCAAAAAAATCACCAAAAATATCGCCAAGTCCACCAAGATCACCAAAGTCAAAATTGACTCCACCTTGGCTGAAACCGCCAAATCCCTGACCTGCTCCGGCCCCGCCGCCAGCACTTTCAAAGTTTTGTCCAAACTGGTCGTATTGCGCGCGCTTCTGCTTGTCCTTCAGGACCTGGTACGCAGAGTTGATTTCCTTAAACTTTTCTTCGTTACCGCCTTTTTTGTCAGGGTGATGCTCATGCGCCAGCTTGCGATACGCACGCTTAATCTCCTCTTCCGAAGCAGAGCGCGAAACGCCTAAAATATCGTAGTAATCTTTTGCCATACCGGTTACTGCGCCTTATTATGTGTTCCAAACATCTTGCCCAATTTGACCACTCCGGACGCATTCGCCAGATACGGGATCGTAAGCGTCGGCAAGTCGCTATTTTCTTTGTGAAATAATTTGATCACGATGGCATCCGACATCTCGGCATTGTCGCCAACTTCGATGCGCTGTCCGGTCGCAAGCGCATAACAGCGAATTGCGTCTTCCTCGAATTCTTCCGCAAGCGCCACGTCGACATCTTCAAAATGCTCGACTGGATGGAATTCTCCACTCATTGTAACCACCGCACCAAACGGGCGCAACTCCTGATGGTTATTCAGGAGTTGCTGCGCTTGCTCAGTGCAGTAATCAACGACTTGTTGGGTATCTGAGTCTGTGGTTTTCATCTCGTCTATTTACTTCGCAGCGCCATCGCCCTTATCTTTGTCGTCGACTTCTTTGTAATTTGCGTCTTTTGGTGCATTTGGATCAGCAGCACCCTCGGCACCCTGAGCACCAGCTCCCGGCGTACCTGCGGCAGCGGCTTGCTCATACATTTTTGCGCCGATTTTTTGCAAAGCTTCCGAAAGTTCGTGCGTCGCCTTCTCAATTTGCTCCAAATCTTGCGAGTCTTTCACTTTCTTGAGTGATTCCATTTTTTCTTCCACCTGCTTCTTGAGCTCGGCATCCACTTTTCCTTCCGAATCTTTCAGAAGTTGTTCGGTCTGGCGAATGGTTGAATCTGCTTGAATCTGCGCGTCCACCAACTTGCGGCGCTTCGCATCTTCATCGGCGTGCGCTTGCGCGTCCTGCTTCATGCGCTCGACTTCTTCTTTGCTCAATCCGCTCGACGCCGTGATGGTGATTTTTTGCTCGCGGCTGGTTGCCTTGTCTTTTGCGGACACATTGAGAATACCATTGGCGTCAATATCAAATTTCACTTCGATTTGCGGAACGCCACGAGGTGCTGGTGGAATATTTGCCAGGCGGAATCGGCCAAGTGATTTGTTGTCGGCCGCAAATTCGCGCTCACCTTGCAGCACATTGATCTCGACTTCAGGCTGATTGTCTGCGGCAGTCGAAAATATTTGCGATTTGGATGTCGGAATGGTGGTATTTTTTTCAATCAATTTAGTCATCACGCCACCCAACGTCTCAAGGCCAAGTGACAACGGAGTCACGTCGAGCAACAACACATCTTTTACATCACCCATCAACACGCCACCTTGCACAGCTGCACCGGCAGCGACGACTTCGTCCGGGTTGATGCCTTGATGCGGCTTTTTGCCAAAGAATTCTTCCACCTTTTTCTGCACCGCAGGCATGCGCGTCTGACCGCCCACGAGCACAACTTCGTTGATTTCCGAAATATTCATGCCGGCTTCAGCAATTGCTTTGCGGCACGGCTCGATGGTGCGCTCGATCAAATCCGCAACCAATTCTTCGAGCTTGGCACGCGACAATTTCATGTTCAAGTGCTTGGTGCTGCCATCAACCACCGCGATAAACGGCTCGTTGATTTCAGTTTCCATCGACGATGAAAGCTCGTGCTTTGCTTTTTCAGATGCTTCTTTCAAACGCTGCAACGCGATCTGGTCTTTGCTCAGATCAATTCCCTGCTGCTTTTTGAATTCTTGCACAAGGTACGCCATGATGCGCTGATCAAAATCATCGCCGCCCAAGTGGGTATCGCCCGACGTCGCGCGCACTTCCACGGTCTTGTCGCCCACTTCGAGAACTGACACGTCAAATGTGCCACCGCCGAGATCGTACACGATAATTTTTTCATTCTTATTTTTGTCGAGACCATATGCGAGCGCAGCTGCGGTTGGTTCGTTGATGATACGTCGCACATTGAGACCGGCGATTTCACCTGCGTCTTTTGTTGCTTGACGTTGCGCGTCATCGAAGTATGCCGGCACTGTGATCACGGCATCAGTAATTTTTTCGCCCAGTTTTTCTTCAGCATCAGACTTGAGCTTTTGCAATACCATGGCGGAAATTTCTTGCGGCGTGTACTCTTTACCGCCCATCAACACCGTCACGCCGCCATTGGCTGCTTGGGTGATTTTGTACGGGATGAGTGCCGCGTCTTTTGTTACAGTCGGATCGGTAAACCGGCGGCCGATAAATCGTTTCACTGAATAAATCGTGTTGGCCGCGTTGGTCACTGCTTGGCGTTTGGCAATCAAACCAACCACGCGCTCGCCATCGGATTTCATAGCCACGATCGAAGGCGTAGTACGATTGCCTTCGCGGTTTTCGAGCACACGTGGCGCATCGCCTTCCATGACGGCCATGCACGAGTTAGTTGTTCCAAGATCGATTCCTAAAATTTTTGGCATAGATGAAATTTACTTGTATAAATTACGCTTTTGCAGAAATACGCACTTTTGCCGGTCGCAACACGCGATCAAGAAGCATATATCCGGCATCAACTACTTCTTTGATCTTCCCTTCTTCTTCATCCGGCGCTACAACCGTGCCGATTGCCTGATGAAACATCGGATCAAATACTGCACCAATTTCGACGGGGATTTCTTTTGCGCCTTGGTCCTGAAGAATCTTTTCCAATTGTTTTTTGATAAATCCCACGCCGACAACCCACGAATCTTGCGCGTGATCCGGAGGAATCTCTTTTTGCGCCCGGCCGAAATTATCAAGAATCGGCAGGAGCGAGAGCAGCCATTCGCGCTTAGAAAATTTGAGAAATTCATCCTGCTCGGCTGCTGTGCGTTGCTTGAGGTTGATCAGGTCTGCTTTGGCGCGTTTCCAACCATCAAGATATTCTTGTGCTTGCGCTTCGAGCTGCGCTAATTTTTCTTCGAGCGTCTGCTCAGTGGCTGGCGGAGTTTGTTGTTGTGGTTGTTCGTCCATATATTTCTTACTGAATGATAAAAAGAATACACGCACTCATAATAATTCCCGTGCTCAAAAGACGCGCGATTGCTTCGAGTGTTTTGACATTGGCGCGATAATTCATGCGCGTCGGTCCGATAAGCAGCACCATGCGCTGAGTGTGCTGCAGCTCGCACTGCACCGCAAGCATACTACATTCGCGCAAGCTCTCGATCGGATTTTCCTCACCGATCACGATCGACACTTCACCTGCCTCACGCACACGTGAATTGAGCTGGACGGATTCGGCAAATTCTTCAAAATGATCCAGTGCGTCAGCAATCATTGAGGCTTTGGACGCATCACGAAATTCCGGCTCGCGTAAGAGATAGGAAAACCCACTATGCGCCACTTCTAATTGATCAGCATCCTGAATATCAATCACCACGTGCGCAGTTTTCTGTGCAATTGCATGAGTGAGCGCCTGAGAAAATGCATGATAACGCTCCTGAAATTGCTTCACATTGCGCGCAAGCTGATCAACTCCCTGATGCTGCACAGCCTGCTTTCGGGACTTGCTTTGATCTTGCAGCAAATCAACATACAACCGATAGCCCGCATTGGTCGGCACTCGACCGGCAGACGTATGCGGCTGGTACAAGTAACCCTGCTCTTCCAGCTCTTGCATGTCGTTGCGAATGGTCGCCGGAGACACATCAAGAGCGCCCTTGTGCAGCAGCGCCGATGAACCCACCGGCCGCGTAGACGAAATATATTCGTCCACAAGAGATTGTAAAATAAATTGTTGACGGTCACTAACACTCATCATAAGAAAGGTGTTATACGAGTTGAGCTTAGCACTCATATGCATCGAGTGCTAAGCTCAGTATATCTGTTCCAAATTCACTGTCAAGCAGCTACTGCTGAGGCTGAGATCCGTCGTCTCCTAGCCCAAAATCAGCCGGGTCGAGTTGGATTTCCGCATTAGGATCGCGAGGCGCTTCAGGCGTGCGCGTCATCGGCGCCATCACTCGACGGTTTTGCGGTTGCGGTGCCGCAGCTTGCTGCTGAGGTGATGGCGGACGATAAAATCCCTGAATCTGACCGGGATCGCCTGCTCCGCTTGCCGGAACAGTCGGGCGCATCCCCTGTCCGGCGCTTTGAGCTGCGCTTGCAACTGCAGCTTTCATCTTTTTTCGTTTGCCGCGACGGCGCACAAAAAGGATCAAAACCACAACGAGCACTAGCACTCCTCCGCCAATACCGGCCACCACCAACATATTGTCTTTTGCAAATTGCATGAGCGAATTTAAGCTCAAACCGCCGGTTGATGTTGTCGGCGGAGTGACAGGCGGGTTGGTAGTTGGTGGCGTTGTTGAGGCGGCGGAAAGCGCCAAAGTCATGTCATACGAGCCAAAATAATCCGGCGACACAGCCGCGGGATTTCCTGTAATCACCACATACAGCGTGCCATCAACCTGGGGTTGATACACCACCGGAGTCGGCGCAGTCGCGCTCACCACTCCTTGCTTCAATGCAGCTCCTGATGCATCTACAAACGACACGCTCAATCCAAGCGCACCCACCGGAGTTACGGTCAACGTCGCTTCTTGTCCAGCTTTGACAAGCACCGCATACGTGTCAGTTGCATCGGTCGAGCAATATTGATTGACGCCGCACGCATTTTTACCCAAATGATTTGCTTTGTACGTGCCGGCAGCAAGTTCAGTTGCATGCGCCACGCCATCCGACGCATCCGCGCCTTGCACAACATCCGCAAGCGGCACAATCGACGGAACAAAATCGTACGTCACAGTTGCGGCCGCGTCAGTCGAGGTATTTTCGAATTCAACATAGATATCCTCAGATGCCTGCCCCTGCTCCAAAAATCCTTTGTAGTAAAACACTTGCAGCGCCTTGTCTCCAGCAACCAGCTCAGCACTTCGAGACAACAACGCACCAGTCGCAGTATACAAACTCAAGGTTAATTGACCCTGCGCCGACGATGAATGACCCTGTGCAAAAATACGCATTTGTTGTGCCGCGGCCACAGTCATTTTGTATACAAATGCTTTTTTGTGCGCGAGCGTTTTGCCAATCACCTGCTTGTCCGGCGTCAGGGCACTTGCAATACCAAAATTGGCAAACGAATCTGGCAGCACAGCAGGAGCTGCGGTTGTCGCGGGTGTCGCCGGAGAAGTTGGCGTGCCGTCATCTTGCGCACGCACAATAGCAAGCGGGAACGAAGCCACAAAAAGCAGCGTGGCAAGCGCTATTTTTATTTCGCGCGATTTTGTTTTATTCATGGAGATAGTTATGATTTGATGAAGTTCTCAAGTCCGGTTTTGCCGATTGCACCCATTTTGCGCGCAACTTCTTTACCGCCCTTGAAGATAATAAACGTCGGAATGCTCATCACGTTGTATTCGGCGGAAATATCTTGCGCAGCATCCACATCCAATTTACCAACTTTCAGCTCAGGATGCTCTTTTGCAATCTCGTCCACAAACGGCTCCATCACATGGCACGGCCCGCACCAATCCGCATGGAAATCCACCAACACCGGCTTGTCGGACTGCAACACCTCTGCTTGAAAATTGTCTTTTGTGAGAATCACTTCATTCATTGATGTATGATTAATAATTTATACGTGAAAATCGACAAGGAATTTGCCAAGGCCGTACGTAGTATTTTTGCCCACATGCACCAGCTGACCATAAATCAGGTATGGCAAAAATTCACCGAGCGGACCTTCGTACGTGACACTGCCAAACAAGCCACCGATTTGGGATTTGCTCTCGTTTTTTGGCGAAAATTTACCCCAGTCAAACCACTCCAGCTTATTTTCCTTGATCTTGACCTGCGACGCCAAATCCATGAGTTGCTTATAATCCATTCGCACGCGTGAATCGCAATAAAACCGCGCCAACGCCATCAACCGGCGAAGCATTGGCCGCGCCAGCACAAAAAATTCCGGATTTGCAAGCGCCATCTGGGTACGCTTCACCCGAAACGGCGTCATAAAATCAAGCTTCACCTCGGTCACGCGCTTAAATTTTTCATCTTCAAATTGCTGGGCGACTTTTTTAAACGATACCGTATGCGTAATCACCTTAAATGCGTCCGTCTGCGCGGAATACAATTCGTTGGTGATATCATGGAGAGTGTCGACCGCCTGAACGCTCGTCACCTTAAATTTAATCTTATTCTCCGCAAATCCAAGTCGCCCCAATTCTTTGAACGCGAGGACAAACAGCGGCAAATGCACCACCGCTTTGCCCACCAGCAACATATTAAAAATCATCACATCGCCGCGCTTTTTTGTGTACGGCTCGGTCGCAAACGGTGTCTCGATCACAAATGGCTTGGGCACGTCGATCAGCACTTTTGACGGATTGCCGTCTTTGTCTTTTTCCTTAAAACGGTCGGTATCAAACACATAATTGTACGCGCACATCTCGCCATAAAAGCAATCCTGTGGCTTGTCCTCGGGCGCCGGACAACTCACTGCGCGAAACGCTTTTTCAAACGCATGGCGAAACACCGACCCGACATAAGGCGGGATCGTAGCGTCCTGCAACAGTGTAGTATGGACTTGATAAGCTGCAATATACATAAAAAGAATTGATAATAGAATCAATATATTCATTATACGCCTCACGGTGGGGTTTTCAATCTGGCGGGCGCCTTGTCCACAGCTTTTGCGCGGATTTTAGCAAAATTTCATGATTTTTTTCGAAAAATTTTATCTTCATGTGCGAGACTGACTTTGTCAGCAACAGGAGGAATTCATGTTTCCCATTTCTCGCAACGTGATTGTGCTTGCAAGTGTGGCCCTGTGTCTCGTAGGCGCGTTGTGCGTCCACGGAGTCGAACTTGCGCGAACGCAATTGTTTGCGCGCGAGCGCCAAAAACACGAAAAAAGCCAGGTCTCGGCTCGTCTTCGCCATGTACGCATGTTGCCACGCGCGACGCCCGACCGCGATCTCGATTGCCGCGAATAGATTTTTATCACGCGGCCTTTTCTTTTGTAGCAAACAAAAATACCGCCCTCAGGGCGGTATTTCATCAACACTTGTGGTAGCGCCACCGGGAATCGAACCCGGATTACCAGATTGAGAATCTGATGTCCTAACCGTTAGACGATGGCGCCATAAGGGACTTCCCGTCGTTTGTCACAACAGGGCTCAGCCTTCGGCAATGTTGTTCCAAGCGACGAGAAGTCCCACTTATTTCCTACGTTACCTATCTTGCCACGATTTTTCCTGGCGCACAAGTAGCTCGGGCGCGCGAAGCGGGTCGCGCATGATTTCCTTGACCACGCGCTCCATACGCGCGCCTTGCGAACCTTTCACCAATACCACGTCGCCCGGCTGGACAAATCGGTCCATAAATGCGGCCGCAGCGGCCGAATCAGGAAATTCATGAACAAATTCAGCGGCAATACCCGAACGCGCGGCCTCTTGAGTCGCAAATTTCATCCGCACCCCCACGCCCACCACCACATCCGCACACCGTGCGGCCTCACGCCCGATGTCTTGATGCGCGGACTCAGTCGCCTCGCCCAATTCCAGCATATCTCCCAGCACCGCGATCCGCCGATGTCCTTGCCCGATCGCGGCCAAAGCCTGAAGCGCCTCGAGAGTGGCACGCGGAGACGCATTGTAGGTATCATCAATCACGACGGAGCGTTTGATGCCAGCAAGCACATTCATCCGGCCTTTGGGCGCGCGGAATTCACGCAACGCATCAAGCACGGCGACCATATTTTTTTGCTGTTCGTTCGCGATCGCGACTGCAGCCAATACGGCATACAGCTGGTGAGGCGCAGCCAGATGCGGCAATTGCACCGGCAATGATTTGCCCGCGTATTCAATTTTGCACGACAATCCGACTCGCGGATCATCTCCAAGATCAATCGTCGTTTTCGCGTTGGTGGCGCGCACATCCGCGCCCTCCCCCAACCCAAACGTCACCACCCGTGCGCGCGTCTTTTTTGCCATCGCCCGCACCGCCGGATCATCAAAATTCAACACCGCCACATCACCTTCTTTGAGCGCGGCAACCGACTTTGCTTTTTCCGCCACCAGCTCGTCTTTATTTGCAAAAAATTCCAGGTGCACCGGCGTCTCGCCGATCTGCTGCACCACCATAATATGCGGATGTACCAACCCGAGCAGCACGTCCATATCGCCCGGCTTATCCACACCCATTTCCAAAATAATCGTCTTGGGATAATCACGCTTGAAAAAAGCCAACGAAAAACCTTTGGTGATCACGCCGAGCCAGCCGCTAACCGATTTGCCTTGTGCGTCCGCACCAATGATACTCAACGGCACGCCCAATTCATTGTTATAATTTTTCCCGCTCGCAGCAACTTCACCCGCACGCTCACTATCAGCGCGCAAACCGAGAAAAATCGCCTCTTTCGTGGTCGTCTTGCCCACATTTCCGGTCACGCCCACCACCACCGGCTGATACCGATCCAAAATTCGCCGCGCAAAAAACATCAGCAGCGCATGGAGTACATTCATCAGCATTGATTTCGCGTCATTCATATAATTGTATTATTGAAATTTCTCTCTAAGTGTGTAATTCCCAATCTTAGCGAGTTCGCTAGCCCAGGGCGAACGAGATGAGATTGGGAATTACTGCGTTGGAGAAATTTGGTAGTAGGTTAGCAAAAATTTCCCTAAATCATGGAATATCGGCGCAGCCGTCGTCTCGCCCCAGACCTCCGAACCAACGGATTTGCGCGGATTATCCAAGCGCACCAGCATGGTAAATCGCGGATTGTCCAATGGCGCAAAACCCATAAATGACGCAATGCGCTGATTTTCGTCATACCCGCCACCACTCTTGTTGGGCACCTGCGCAGTACCGGTTTTCCCGCCCACGCGATAACCGGCAATCGCCGAGTTATGTCCATGTTCTACCACGCTCACCAGCATAGCCGCAACTTTCGCCGCTGTCCTTGGAGTGATCGCCTGCGTCACAACTTCCGGCTTCGTGCGCTTCTCCGTGCCGTCGGCTGCAATCTCGCGATCCACCACGTATGGCTTCATAATCTTTCCATCATTTACAATCGCAGAAAACGCGGTAATCATCTGAATAGGCGTCACTCCAATTCCCTGCCCAAATCCCATCGTCGCCAAATCAATATCCTTCACTTTTTCTTTATCGCGAATATTGCTCCCCGCCTCTTGATCCAAATCAATTCCGGTCAACGCGCGAAATCCGAATCGCGTCAAATAATCATACGCGGTATCGAGACCCATTTTTTCCATAGTCAACACCATGCCGGTATTCAAAGATTTTTCCAATACCTGCGTCATAGTCTGGACGCCATATGATTTGCGCAACGCATTGCGAATGGTATATTTCCCAATCGTCACCGAGCCCTTGTCTTCGTACGTCGTATCGGGCTCAACAACCCCAGCATCAATTCCTGCCGCCATATTGAGGGGCTTGAAAATCGAACCAGGCTCATACACCCCATTGATCGCCAGATTTGAATACACCGAATACGAATCCACTTTGGAATAATTGTTCGGGTCAAACGTCGGCACCGTCGCCATCGCAATCACCGCGCCTGTGTGCGGATCCATCACGATCACGCTTCCGCGATCAGCATCGTATTCTTTTACTGCTTGTGCTAGTCGCTCCTGCGCCTTGTACTGCACCACGCGATCGATCGTAAGCACAAGATTGTCACCGTCATGCGGCGCTTCAACATCGCGATTGGTCACCGAAATCCACCGACCAGCAGTGTCAGTCTCGGCGCGTGAAACGCCATCATGACCCTCAAGCTGTTCATTATAATATCCTTCAATCCCATACCGTCCCATTCGATCGCCTTTTTCATCCGAACCCAAAAAACCAATCACCTGCGCCGCAAGTGCACCCTCGGGATACAACCGTCCATCTTCTTCTGAAAAATTTAATCCGGCAATGTGCATTTTATCAATCGCGGCTTTTTGATCGTCAGTCACCTTGCGCTTGAGCACTTCATAGCTGTCTTGCTTGTTTGCCAATTTTGCGCGGAGTAGGTCAAGCTCTTGCGGATCCGAGATCTGAAACACCGCGGTCAACACACTCACCACTTGCGAATCATTTTTCACAAATTTTGGAACCGCAGTCAGCTGATACAATTTTTGATTGACCGCCGCAGGAAACAATTCATCCGTTCCATGTTCCTGAAAATAAATTTCGCCGCGCTTCGCATGCAACTTTTGAACCAGTTCATGCTGATCCTCTGCAAGCGCCACATAATATCCATGCTTCATCACCTGCACAATTCCGAGCCGACCGACTATTGCGGATGCAAAAAAAATACCGCCCACCAGAAAAATCGTGAGCCGGTTAGATTGGCGCGCATCGGTCTTTTTTGCCTGTGCGCGCGTCATATTACGGTCGAGTCACTTGCGACAACGCAACTGTTGCGCCGCTTGCGTTGGTGGTGCGCGCCAAATAATGCACCGAAGAAATTTCCACCATGTTCAATTTTTGACTGACTGATTTCTGGATTTCATCAATCGACCGCGCCTGCGCACTTTCAATTTCCAGTCTGCGACTCTCTTCCTTGAGCTGGCTCACGGTTTTTTCCAAATCACGCATCTGATAGCCACGCGTGGTCAGATCATTTTCAATATACAAATATCCGATACCAACCAAAAACACCAATGCAATCGCCACGAAACTCAACGCCACCGGACCAGCAAACAGCCCGCGCGTCACCGAGCGACGTCTTGTAGGTGCAACTGTTTTTTGTGGATTGAGTTGAGAGAGATCGAGTTGAGTCATGTTGGTGTTATGATAATTTTTCTGCGACGCGGAGTTTGGCACTGCGCGCTCGCCTATTGATAAATATTTCTTGTGGCAATGCCATGATCGGCTTTTTTGTCACAATCCGGAGCTGGGCTTTGTGCTCGCACACGCACACCGGAATCTCGGGCGGACAGATACAATCGCGCGATTCTTGCTGGAAAAACTGCTTCACGATGCGATCTTCCAACGAATGAAACGAAATGATTGCGATGCGACCGCCGGGTTTCAGCAGCGGAAGAGATTCTTTGAGTAAGGTGCGAAGGTTTCCCAACTCATCGTTCACCGCGATCCGCAATGCCTGAAATGATCGCGTGGAAGGATGAATTGGTTTTTGTTTTTGTTTCGTGTGTTTCTGCGGGGCGGCTCGCCGGATCACTTCCAGCAACTCAGCCGTCGTTTTGATGTGGGTTTCCTTTCTTTGTTTAACGATTTCTGCCGCAATTCTTCTTGAAAACTTTTCCTCGCCGTACTCCCACAATATTCGTGCCAGCTCCGCCTCGGGAAAAGTGTTAATTATTTTTTCTGCCGTGATTCCATCCGACTCAGGATCAAATCTCATGTCCAGCGGCTCGTCTTTTGAGAATGAAAAACCTCGTTTGCTTTGATCAACATGATACGACGAGAACCCCAGGTCAGCGAGTATTGAATCAACTTGAGTGTAGTGAAAATCATGTGCGACTTGTGCTATGTGTGAAAAATTTTCGTGAGCGAAATGAATGGCGACTTGTTGTTGGGCAGCGAACTCGGTCAGTGTTTGATGAGCGTTCTCGATTGCTGCGGTGTCGAGGTCGATGCCGATGTATGTGCCATCCGGCGCGATCCGCTCAATCAGGTCATGCGCATGTCCTCCGCCTCCGAGTGTCCCGTCAATCACCATGGCGCCCGGCTGAGGCGCAAGCTGTTCGATGACTTCATTTCTCAATACCGGCTTATGCGCGTATACGCGTGATTCATCCATATCTTTGAGTTAAATTCCGAGTTCCGACATTTGTTCGGCAATATCCTGACTTGCCTCTTCCGTCTGCTGCTTGTAGCAGCCCCAAGTTTGCTTGTCCCAGATTTCGAGGCGATTGTACAGACCGACTATCACCACTTCTTTTTTGCATGACGCATATTCGCGAAGATAATCCGGAATCACGATGCGACCCTGCCCATCAATCGTCACATCCATGGCACCCGCAAGCATCAAGCGAGCAAACGCACGAGAATTTTTTTGGCTAATCGGGAGTCGCGCAAGTTTTTCAGCCAATTCTTTCCATTCGGTCATGGTGTACAAAAACAAGCTGTGATCAATGCCGCGTGTCACCACGGCGCCCTTCGCAAGATCTTTGCGAAATTTCGCCGGGATCGCCATGCGTCCTTTTTCATCAATCGTGTGTGCGTATTCGCCAATAAACATCTGGTTTTTCTTGGTGCGTTACTGATTTTTTTCACGTTCCCCACTTTCACCCACTGCGCTCCACTTGGTTACATCTTAAACCACACCGCGACACACGTCAACACAAATAAACACCAAAGTTATCCACAAAATTCGAGCATAAAAAAACGAACTCAGTTCGTGAGTTCGTTTACAAGCAGCTTACGATTTGCAGTCCCACTGCTTCGCAAAAAGCTCGATATATGCCTTCATATGCTCATGCAACGGCAACGCTATTGTGCGCGCAGTCTCAGTGTTTAAGAGGTCATACAGCAACAAGAGTTTTTCAAAAAAATGGTTCACTCCCGTCTCAATACCCTTTTTGTACTCCTCCGCAGTCACCCGCGTGCGCGGCTTAACCAACGGATCATGTAATGGAATACCTGCGTGTCCGCACCAAGCAAAATGCCGCGCAATACCAACCGGCCCCATTGCGTCAATCCGATCAGCATCTTGCACAATTTTTCCCTCGAGCGTCCTCATGGGCGTGAGCACTCCCGACCCCCTAAAACTCAAAGTCGAGATGATCTCACAAACATAGTCAGCGATGGCCTTGTCGACTCCATGTCTGCTCATAATAATGCGAGCAGTGTTTGGTCCAATCTCCTCATCGCCATGATGAAATTTCCAGTCGGCGATGTCGTGCAACAACGCCGCAAGCGAGACAACAATCTGACTACCACCTTCCTTACGACGAATGCGAGACGCCATAGCACACACACGACGAACATGAGAGATATCGTGAGTACTCGTCGCTTCACCACCGAGTCGGTCAAGAACTTCCCGATCAATTGACTTTACAATCTCGTATTCCTGTAGATCCATAAAATGCCCTCCTAAGAGCTATTCAGTAAAACACGTTTTTTTCCGCTCGTCAACTAAAAACCGCTGACGGCATGTCAGCGGTTTTGCTCACTTTCGGTCTCCAACTATTTCTTGTTCTCAGGAACACGCGAATCAGTTGATCCAGGCTTTTTCATACGCAGCATCTTTTTCACCACCCACAGCACCAAAAGCACCGGAAGCAAAATTCCACCGATATACACACCGCCGATGATCAAGCCTTGTAAAATACCCTTCCAGGAGTTGACCAGCGACTGCACCGCATTTTTCCAAGTGATTCCAGGAGTAAATCCTTCAGATTTCACCACAGCCGGCTCGGTCAACAAAAAGGTCGCCGTCGAAAATGAGGTCTGCGTGTCGTAATATTTTACCTGAGCAGAAAGCGACTCAATATCAGCTCGTACCCGCGAAAGCTCGGTGCGCACTTTAAGCGTATCATCCACCGTCTTTGCCTGAGTCAAAATCGCAAGAAGCGCTTGCTCCTCTGCCTTCATCGCCTCCAAACGCGCCTTGGTATCAATCACCGACTCAGTCACATCCGTTGCCGACACTTGTTCGTTGTCGACCGATTTCACATTCTTTTTTGCTTCTGCACGAAATGCATCAAACTTATCTGCCGGCACGCGCACAGTGATTGCACCAGTTCTTTGGTCCTGCGTGCTCAATGCAGCACTCACCGAGGATGTCAGCACCGACCCGCCAAATTGAGTGGCGAGCGCTTCGATGCGCGCGACGCCCTTGTCAACATTGTCCACCTGAAAAGAATAATTCGCAGTCTTGATAATCTTTTGCGTAGAAAGATCAACGCCAGGCTGCGCAGGGCTTGCTTCAGGCGCAAGAGCTAGACCCGGAGTCGCAACACCATCAGCCGCAACTTTTTCAGAAATTCCCATCGATCCGGAGGTGGCAACGGTTGATACAGCAGACGGCGCCGATCTGTTTTGCTCATAAAAAATCGCAGTTACCACAATAATCAGCACAGTCACAAATACCGCAACTCCACCAAATAAGACCCACAAGAACGCGCCGTGTTTTTTACCTTGTTGCTGTAGCATAAAATCTTTTATTAAATTTTTTGTTGGAACGAGGTCAATTTCTTGATATTCATCACCTTATCCGCAGATTGCTTTGGCAATTTATCCACAATCAGCACATGCGCACCTTTAACCAATTTGGCAATAAACAAATCAGCCATATCGCGCCGATAGACAAATTCACCCGAGTCCATAATGGTGTAATTGATTTCACGATCAAGCTCTTGCTCAAACGAGGACACAATTTCTTGCACTTTGGCACGATTAATCATGCCCACCAAAAGCAAATCCGTAGATGCGTGCGGCTCGTTGGTAAAAAAACCAGTCATCAATGCATAGTCCAAATGAGGCACATTGCGAAGCTCGCGCGCCATCCGATCTTGCGGTCCGACTTTGACTTTCATAAACAGCTGTTGCAGCTCCTTGAAGCAATAAAAGCTCGTATCGATCGCATAATACAGCTTGCGATCAGTGGTTTGATGTTTCAAAATCCCAACCGACTCCAAATTTGCCAACTCGCGACGAATCGAGTTGATTCGCTCATCGAGACGACGAGTCAATTCACGCACATAATACGACTTTTCCGGATTATTCAAGAAAAGTGTCAGCAACTTTACGCGCGTTTGTGAGCTAAAAAGCTGTTCAAGCATGATCCGGTGAGTTCAAAAAGCAATAATTCCTTTTTAGTATAAATGAAGATATGAAAAAGTAAAGAAACGTGATTTTGTCGGCTTTTCATCTTGAAACACCTGTGATACGATACAAAAAATAATTAACTCTGCCACAGACTCTTGTTGTGGCGAATTGTCATTTCTATGCTTACAGAAAAAACACAAGAATCACTCAAAGCAAAAATTGCCGAGCTCCTTTTGTATTCGCCAAAAATCAGCAAAACATATGCGGATACCTACATTTTTGAACCATCAAACGAAGAAGAAGAGCGGTTTGGCAAGCTCTTTATTGTGATTGAAATCGAGCACCAGCGCCGCACCGCCAAAGAAGTTGCGGACGCCATCGCCACTATTGTGCAGCACGAATACTATCAAGCCGACGACCTCAGCGTGGAAGAACATTTTGAACGAGCCATCACCAAAACCAATGAAATACTGGGTGACCTCGCCGAGCAAGGTGAAACTTCGTGGGTCAGCAAAATTCACGCAGTGATTGCAAGTCTTACCGATCGCCAACTTTCGCTTACCAAGACAGGTGACGCGGTTGCCTATTTGTTTCGCGCCAACGAAGCCATCAATATTACCGAGCATTTGTATGACGACGAGCCTGCGCCCGCTACCGATCCTGCGCACAATCCGCTCAAAACCTTTGTCAATGTGGCAAGTGGACTCGTCGAAGAAAAAGATAAAATTTTATTTGCTACCCCTGAATTGCTCACTCATCTTGATCCGCAGACGATTTCCTCCGCTATTCTTGGATCCAACCCAACGCTTGCAAGCACTCGCCTCCAGACACTGCTTCAGACCCAAAAAACACAGCGCGCGGTTGGTGCATTGATTACCGAAATCAACCGCCAGACCGTGGAAGAAGTGATTGATAAAGTCGGAGTCCCTGCAAATCCTCTTCCGCTTTCGCTCGATGACATTGTCAGCGATGATAGTCACCAAGAGCTTCAAGAAACCGCAGAAGAGCGCGCCACAAGCACGGCATATTTCAAAGAAATTCTCGCGCAAGAAAGCTTAGACGAACCGAGTGAACAATTAATCATGGCCTCTCAAGACATTCATGACCGACCCGTTCGACCAGCAACTACGGACGTCTTGGGCGTAGTGAATGAGTTTCTGCAAAAACGCTGGCGCATGGTACGCATGGCAATCACTCATATTCGCGATCCGCGCTATAAATCAGTGCTGAAACGCGACCTTGCCGCACGAACACAGCAAGAAAAATCCCTCAGCACTCCAAACTCTCAACGCCTCACCAGCCTTTCCCCACGAGCAAGCCTGGCAGGTACCAGTCGAACCCAACAAATTCTTGGTTCCGCCCAAGTCATCATGCGCAGTATATTTACGGCTGCAGCAAAAGCAGTTTCAGCTGCGCTTACCTTTTTGTTTGACGTATTTTCTCGCCTCTCGGTTCGCAATCGCCTGGTTGTTGGCGGCGTAATAGCAGTAGTTGTCGCTGGCGCATTATTGGGATCGCACTCATTTGGTTCAAAACAAAAGAAAACTTCTGGGCAACAGTTAGCCTCCCTCGTTTCGGATGCGGAAAAAAAGTTTGATGATGCACAAAATGCGCTGATATATGGAGATGTCACCAAAGCATCAGCTCTCCTGAAAGAAGCGCAAGCCCTCCAAGCCCAAGTCGGCTCCAACCAAGAGCTCAAAGATCGCTCCGACGCCCTTCAAAAGAAAGTCACCGACCAACTTGACATCATCAACAAAGTTGCCCGCATTGCTACCCCCGCAGTCAAATTTCAACTGAGCGAAAATGGCGCAGTCATCAAGTCAAATTCCCTCCTTTCAAGCACTACCAGCCTCTATACATTTAGCACCGATCAAAACAAAGTTTACGAACTCAACCCTGCGAAGTCCACTGTTGCCGCCCTGTCCACTACCAGCGAGAATATCGGACATTTGACACGTGGCACGTTTGACGCCAAAGGAAACCAGCTGTTATTTGCGACAGACACACCGGGACTTGCGCAATTTGGACTCAAATCATCCGCATCCGCGCTCACCGCAGGAAAAATAACCCTTCCAGAAACCACGACCAGCATCACCGATCTCAATACCTACAACGGCAAACTCTATCTCCTTGATGCAGCGGCCGGCCAAATCACCAGCTACACACCGACAACAACCGGTTTTTCAAAGGGAACTCCCTGGACAAAAGATTCTGCGACTACTAGCCCACTTGTTCATGGTCTCTCTATGACAATAGATGGCGCAATTTACGTGCTCACCTCAGATGGCACCGTGGTCAAATATCTCCGTGGCATTGATCAGCACTTCACACTCGAGCAGCTCAGCACTCCGCTTGAGCACCCCACATCTCTGTTCACAAGCGATGCAATCAATGAGCTCTATATTCTCGATGCTCCGAATAATCGCATTGTAATTACTGACAAGAACGGAAAACTCATCAAGCAGCTTATCTCTGATTCATTTGCAGGAGCAACGAGTATTGCTGTGATCAAGGGTAAAGCTGGAGAATCACTCTACGTGCTCTCGTCAGAAACAGGGACGGTCTTCGAGATCAAATCTCCTGCCGGCGTATAAATTCCATCGAGCGCGGCGCGTACAATAAACCTCTTCCACGAAGTCCCGAGCGGCCAACAGGTCATCAGCACAAGCTCGGGACTTTTTTGCTGACTATCTTTGGCACCTAATGGCCGCATAAAATCAAATTGACTTATGTCCGTTGCCGCGATAACACTGCTCGTCGTGACGCGATACCTATAAACAGCGTTACCCCAAGACAACTCAATCTGATCAGCAGCGGCAAGTTTTTCTAAGTTTGTAAACACTGTTTTCGCCGCTCGTGGCACAAGTGGCGAACCAGAACTATGTCCGGTGAGAAAAACCATTCCCGCTTCATCCGGCAGAGCCGACCGTGGATCATGAGCAACGCCACGCATGAGATCTTGCTGCATGTCTTCATCAAGAGCACTCTCTGACCAGATGACAGGCGCGCGCACTCCGATTCGCGGAATAAACAAATGCCCCGGGTCGTCTGCGCCAGATGATGCGACAGCCACAACGCTCGCCGCTTGTGGCTGCGCAACCTGTGCAATCGAGTGCATGCGCACAAACAATGCGTCCCAATTAAGCACCAAAAAAAGAACAACCGCACACAACACACAACTTAGTCCGACTCGCACACTGAATAAAAAAACTTTTTTCATAAGCTCAGCATGCCACGCCGAGATAAAATTTTTCTAAATAATTGTTAAAAAAATTATAAAAAAAGACGGCTCCTGTGGAAAACCACGGAAACCGCCTTTTTTTCGTGCGCCTTGTCGGCGCGTGACGCAAATTGAACGATTATTTCAATTCAGCTGTTGCGCCTGCTTCTTCAAGTTTCTTCTTCAATTCTTGTGCTTCTTTTGCTGGAACAGCCTCTTTCAACATTTTTGGAGCGCCGTCAACGAGGTCTTTCGCTTCTTTCAAGCCTTTGCCCGTGATTTCGCGAACGATCTTGATCACTGCGATTTTGTTGGCACCGGATGTCTTGAGCTCGACATTGAACTCAGACTTCTCTTCACCTGCAGGAGCTGCTGCGCCTGCTGCTGCCGGCATCATGCCGCCTGCCATTGCAACTGGAGCTGCTGACACGCCAAACTTCTCTTCGAGCACTTTCACGAGCTTTGAAAGCTCAAGAACGCTCATTTTTTCGATCTGCTCAACGATTGCTTTGAATTCTGCTGGAACCTCAACTGCCTTCATTTCTTCTGACATGGATGTAATAGTTATAAAATTCGAAATAAATACTTACGCTTTGGGGGCTTCTTTTGCGGTGGCGATTGCGTTCAATACGTGCACCACACTCGCAACTTCGGCGCGCAACACGCCCACGAAATTGGAAACCGGTGCGTTGATTGAGCCAAGCAAGCGGCCAAGCAACTGCTCTTTGGTCGGTAATGCAGCGAGTTCAAGCACTTCTGCCTTAGACATCGTGCGCGAACCGAGCATACCACTCAAAATCTGAATTTGCGGATTTGTTTTCGCAAATTCTGCCAGAATGCGAGCGGGCGCAACTTCATCCTTGAAGCCGAGCACCACGGACACCTGACCTGACATTTCCTCCAACTGTGCATCCTTAAACTGTTCCTTGAAAGCTCGCGTCATCAACGAGTTTTTTACCACTCGAAACTCGGCGCCAACTTGATACAACTTCTTGCGAAGCTGCTCAGTCTCAGCAACCTTGATGCCTTTGTAGCTTGCAAAAACAGCCGAGCGCGATTGCCCAAACTCCTGTGCCAGAGCCTTGACAATTGCCTTCTTCTGCGATCGCGTTTTAGGCATAGCTTAAAAATAAAAAAATCTGCGGCGTTCCGCAGGAAATACAAACCGCACGTGTGCATGGTCTGTATCCTCGATAGGATTTATTCTTCATCAGAAACCTATGGTCTGCGGATAGAGCTAGTATAAAGGATTGGCGGATATTGTCAAGAATAGTGCGAGAAATTTCCCGCGCCGGCTGATTTTTCGAGTTATCCACAGAGTGGAGCAAATTTTAGCATTTTTTAATGATTTTTTCACAAAAATTTTATCTTCGCCTGCTAAGGTACTCGTAGTTGATCGAATGCATCGATCAATATTCAACGGAGGAACAAGCAATGAATGCACGAATGTGGTTCAGTGCTATTGTGCTGTTTTGCCTCGAACTCCCTACGACACATGCCGGAAACAATAATGGCGGTCTCACCAAGGAGGAGGCCGTAGAGATTTCGGATCAGGCGATCAAAGGAGATTATATTTCCTATGATGAGCTACAGCCAGAAGAGCAGCACCAAGTTATAGAGCAAATCAAAAAGTTCGTGCCCGCTTCGATTGGAAATCTTCCACCATGCGCTCCGGGGTACTGGGGTGCCTACGGGGTTGGTGAACCAATTGAACAAAGGAATAGCACTGCAGGGCTTAATTACCAAATTGGACCCAATTGCTACCGCTGGGCGTCGGATAATAGCTGCGGCACGGATAATAACGATCTCATGCTCAGCTTCTACTTCGGGAATCATGCCGAAAGCCTTGAGGATCTTCGTTCAAAGATCAGATGGTCTTCGACAAATCCAGTGATCAACGTAATACCAAAAGTTCTCAGCGGACTGATCTACGAAAGAGTTAGGGGTGGTGGACGGGATGATTACAACATTTACGCCTGCATCCCAACTCCGTGGATCTACTTTGCTGACTCCTTCCTAATGCGGAAATACTAAATTTTCCGCCTGATTCCAAAGAGAATATGACAATGCATCACTTGATATTTGTCATATTCTCTTCTTCTTTTTTTTGTTATACTAATTTCAAATAACAATAGACACATGACAAACGATCGCGTAATCAAAATCCTCGTTGGGCTATTCATCATAGTTAGCCTCGCCATACACGCCTATGAACTTTATTTTGTCACACTTTTTAAAGAATTTGATGATGATTCGATTGAAATGGTTGCGCAGGCACAAAACGAGAAAAATGCCTGCCTAGATAAGCTAAAGAAGGCAGAAGCGGCACTTGTAAAATAATAGTTTTTTACCAAAAATGAGACCGCTTCGCACAACCGAAATCGTTATGATCTGCATTATCATCGTAAGCGCACTTTTTCACGTTTTTGAAATTTTTGCGTTATCGATGGCTCGAGAACAAGAAAATGACAGTGCATATCTTTGCACGAAGGCATACGACGAAAAATATGCATACATGGAAGAGCTTTCAAAGCTACAAGAGAAAACCGGCCAGAAATAGAAGGATCAACGGCACCGGATCTATCTCAAGTATTTCGCCACATTTTTCTGGTGCTCATCAAACGTCTTTGCATAGATGACTTCGCCTGTCTGCGGAACAGTCAGGAAAAAGAAATAATCTGTCTGTGCGGGATTAATCGCGGCCTGGATTGCATCCATGCCCGGATTTGCAATTGGTCCGGGAGGCAGGCCGTTAATTTGATACGTATTATACGGCGTATTTGTTTTAGTAAACGCACTTGCGTTGAGAGTTGGGTTAAGTGAAATCCCGTACTGAATCGTCACATCAGACTCTAGTCGTTTGCCTACCCGAAGACGATTGGTAAATACTCCGGCGACTATTTTTTTATCTTGAGGAGTCTGAACTTCCTTCTCCAAAATACTTGCAAGCGTAATCACATCAGTCGACTTTCGCCCATCAAGCAGCAACTTCGCACGCATATCATGCGTGAATTTTTTACCGAAGTTGCTAAGCATTTTGCGAATCAATATATCTGCGGTAGTTTTTTCATCCACGCGATAGGTATCGGGAAACAAATATCCCTCAAGTGTCGCCTTTGCGGGCAGCTCATGCACAAAATCGTAATCGTCAAAATACGCATGCGGACTTGCCACGCGCTTGGCAAAATCATCTGCATCAATAGTGCTCTGCGCACGAACCTGTTCTGTCATCTGCTTTGCCGTCCAGCCCTCGACAAATGTCAGGCTTTGCTCTATAAGGGCCTGTTTTTGATGCGCCAAGACATGAGCAATATCCTGCATCGTCATTGATGCATTCAAGTGGTACGTACCTGGCTGAAAATATCCAGAGATTCCCTCTTTCAAAGTAAGCCACTGAAACACATACGCATTGCTGATTAATTTTTTATCCTGAAGGCGCTTACTGATATCGGCTACACGATCGCCCTGAGAAATAATAAAATCAGACGAAGCGGCTTTTGCTGCATCGCGCGTCACGGGCTGGCGCATCAGTTGTTGTGCGTAGAAATACCCGCCCACGCCCACGCCGGCAAGTATTAAGAAAAGTCCCGCAATAATACCACAACAATTCCAAAATCTTCCGGTTTTTTTTGCGCGCTTGTGAGCGAGCGCTTCAAGCTCTGGCATAGGAACTTGCGAAGCGGGAGCCACAACTGGTGAGGACGGAACCTGAAATTGCTGACGAGGCGGTTGGATTTCCATATGCTAGAGATATTGAGTGAATTTTTGCTGCTCGAGCATCTCGACAATCTTTTTGATTTCTTGTACGCGATCAAGCGGACACACCAGCACAGCTTTATCAGTCTCGATCACTGCCATATCACTAAGACCAACAGTCGCGATCATTTTTCCGCTTGTGCCGTAAATTACGCTTCGCTTCGTATCGATAGTGAGATGCTCAGCTTGTGTAAGATTTTGATCGCCGGTGACGAGCAGGTCACGTAGCGCAGCAAATGAACCAATATCCGTCCATCCGATATCGGCTGCAATCACTGCCATGTGCGGCGCCTGCTCGATGATCGCATAATCAATGGCGATTTTTTCCATATCGTGGTACTCGGTCTTAAGCACTTCTTGCTCGCGCGGCGTACCGATTGCATCGTGAATTCGCATCAAGCGCGCATACATATCTGGACGAAATTGTTTGAACAGATCAAGGATTGTCGATGCCTTCCAGACAAACATATTTGCATTCCACAAAAATGTTCCGGCTTTGACAAACTGCTCAGCGACGTCACGCGCAGGCTTTTCCTTAAACTGTTTTACTTTATACACTTGGTGCTCGCCCACCTTCTCCATTTCAACGCCCATCTCGATATAACCATAGCCTGTTTCGGCATAGCTTGGCTTGATGCCTATCTCCACCAAATGATGCGGATGCTTTGCGACAAACTCAGCGCCCGCGCGAATTGCGCCCACAAACGTGTCTGAATACTTAATCACATGATCAGAGCCCAAGCTTGCAATAATTGCTTCCGGATCCGCATGATGCGCATACACAGCTTCCAGGCCGATTGCAGCCGCCGTATCTTTGCGCTCCGGCTCAACGATAAAAAGTGGCTGCACATGCTCAACGCCTTTCAACGTTTTGAGTGTCTGAGTGGCTTGCGCCTGGGCATGCGATAAAAATTGCGCATTCGTAGAAATGATAAGCTGGTGCTTTTGCTCTTGAAGCAAAACCGCAAGACGACGGATTGTAAGCTCAAACGTACTTTCATCCTTAATCATCGGATAAAATTGCTTGGGCATTTGTTGCGTACTCAACGGCCATAATCGCGTCCCGGCTCCACCCGCACGAATCACAATGTGCATACAGGTCACTTAGATATTATGCTCACAGCATAGCACAAAACCGACCGTCTGGTCACGCCACAATCAGGAGCCAAAATTGCGCTTGCGTGCACGAAAATCCTGAAGCGCGGCGTCAAATTCGGCTTCTGTAAAATCGGGCCAAAGCGTATTGGTAAAATAAAGTTCGCTGTAAGACGACTGCCACAACAAAAAATTGCTGAGTCGTTGCTGACCGCCCGTACGAATAATCAGCTCGGGATCTTTTTGCGATGTCGTATACAGATGTTGCTGAATCAGTTCTTCAGAAATCTGGTCCGGCGCCGTGCCCGCGACAACAAGCTCGCGCACTGCGTGAACGATCTCGCCGCGACCTCCATAACTCAATGCAATGTTAAGAGTAAGCTGCTGGGAATTGTTTTCAGCCAAATAGCGCGTTGTTTTTTCAAGCGCCTCGCGAACATATTGCGGAAAATCAGCAATCTCACCGATTGCGCGGAGATGAATCCCGTTTGCAAACAATTCCGCGCGCTTCTTGCGCAAAAATCTCACAATCAACCGAAGCAAGTACGTGATTTCCTGCTTTGTACGGCGCCAATTTTCAGTCGAAAAAGCATACACAGTGAGCGTTTTGACACCTCTGCGAATGCAGGCCTTCATGATATTTTCCAAAGCCTCAACACCTTTTTCGTGTCCCTTGATGCTCGGAAATCCGCGCGTCGTTGCCCATCGTCGATTACCATCCATAATAATAGCAACGTGCTCTGGGACAATTTGTGGCGAGTGAGTCATTAGGATGATCGATCAACCATATAATCAAGAATTCCTTCCAGAAAATCAGAAGTTTCTTGCGTAAAATGAATGCGTTCCAGCTCGGACAAGGCTTGCTCTTTGTGCATATTCATCTGCTGCATACAATATTCTTCCGCACCGATCGTGCGCAGAATTTCTTGGGTTCGCGCGACATCCGCGGCGGTCAAATTTTTATTCCCAAGCGCATGATTCAAAGCCGAAAGCTGATCTCGATCAGCATGCGCACGCGCAAAATGCACCAGAATAGTTTCCTTACCTTCTTTGATGTCTGATCCAACCGGCTTGCCGATTTTTTCTTCCGTTCCAAACATGCCAATCACATCGTCGCGTATTTGATAGATCAATCCCACGTGATACGAGAACCGCGCCAGCGCCTTGAGCGTATTTCGATCCTCAACGCCGGCCAGCCTCGCCGCCATCATGAGCGGCCCCTGCATGGTGTATTGAGCAGTTTTCAAATCATAAATTTGCAAAATATCCGACTCGTGAATATCGCCAAAAAGACTTTTCCAGACATCGATAAGCTCGCCGTAGCCGGCTTTTTGCGTCATGACGTTGAGCTCCCGCATGATAGAAATTTTCATCGCCGAGTCAATCTCGAGAGCGAGTAATAAATCTTGCGCAAATGTTTGCAAAATATCTCCGGCAACAATCGCCATAGACTCACCCACATGACGCGTGCGCGGTGTGATCTCATGCGCATCAAGACCAACAGAACGACTGTACAGGCCGCGATACAATTCGTGCATAGCCGGACCGCCACGACGCAGGCGATCTTCATCGATAATGTCATCGTGCACGAGCAAGTAGGCATGAATAAGTTCAGCCGCAACGCCACAGGTCAACGCAGACTGTTCATCCTTACCGCCAAATCCTTTGTACGCCATATACAGGAGAGCAGGACGAAAACGCTTGCCCGGCCTGAGCAAAAAATCTTTGATATAAAAAAGAAGCTGATCGATTTCGCGCAAACCTCCCCCCTCCGAATCTGCGAACTCAAGGCGCAATTCACGCGCTTTTTGATCTATCGTTGCAGCAAGAAGCGGATCTATATGTTGTCGTTGAAGAGATTTGAGAGTGCTAATAGCTGAATTTTTGAGCGCTTCCGAGGTGATCTCGGAGGTAACAGTTGAAGAAGGCATGAGTGTTGAGGTATAAGTTCCTGAATTGGCTTTTTATTATACCAAAGGAACTCGGACAAAAAAAGTGCTTCCCCGACCTTCGCCTGCGCTCTCTACCCACACGTCTGCATTTTGAACTTTGAGAAGATTTTTCACAACGTAGAGACCAATACCCGATCCGCTGGTGTTGATCTTGTTGCTATTTTTGCCGCGGGAAAATTTCTGGAACAATTGGGTAATTTCTTCCGGGCTAATACCCACGCCAGTGTCACGAATTTTGATAATGAGATCCGGGCGCTTGATTTCCGTGCTAATTTCCACATAGCCTTGGGGCGTGTATTTGATCGCGTTGTCGATCAGGTTTGAGAATACTTCGGTCATTTTTGTCGGATCCGCTTTCACGAGGGGCCAGACGCTTGACGGAGTAACGATCAGGCGAATGTGCTTTGGCTCAGCGATCGGTTCGAGCTCTTTGACGATGTTGGTGACGATGTCTTTCAGTTTTACCTTGAGAATCTCCACTTTCAGGCGGCCCCCTTCGATGCGCGACACGTTGAGGAAATCGCTCACGAGCTGGATGAGCCGGTTGGTGTTTTCATAGACAATGTCCACCACTTCATCTTGCTGCTTGGGGATTGGGCCGAAATCACCTGCTTTGAGCATGGAGAGATAGCCTTTGATGCCGGAGAGCGGCGTGCGGAGTTGGTGCGAGGCGATGGAGAGGAATTCGGATTTGATGTTGTCGATGCGCACGAGCTCTTGGTTCACTTCGTTAAGTTTTGCGGCGCGCTCTTTTTCCGTCACATAGAGACGGGCATTTTCCATACCGACACCGACTTGCGAGGCAAATGAATTCATGAGCTCTTTGTCGCGATCAGTAATTTCAGCAATGGACTTGTCGAGAAGAAAAATAAGCGAGCCGAGAATTTTCTCTCTCACAATAATCGGCACAGCCGCACCCGCTTTCATGCCCACAAGAGACTGCATCGCATTTGCAGTTACTTTTGGCAAAGCGCTTTGCGAAACCAAATCTGAAAAATCACTCGTGACAATGAGTCGACGCTCTCTGATTGATCTGCTTGATGCGCTTTCAGAAATGTCCACTTGCGCTTCGTGCTCCAAAAAAGGCTTCTCGAGCATGCGCTGCGCCTGAGAAATGAGAGGAATGTTGGTCACCGCAAACGCCTTGTTCATGCGCGTCTCCCAATTCATAATCGTCAGGATGCCACCAATAAATCCGAGGTGTTTCAGGTTGGAAGGAATGCTGTCGACCACCTGCTGCCCCACTGTCCCGAAGTCGAGTGTCTCAGTGGTTGTCTTAACTATTTCAAAGAGTGCGCGCAGGTCTTTTGCTTGAGCGTCGTAGGCTTTGATTTGTCCTTGGAGCTTGTCGAAGAGTTGGGCGTTGTAGAGCGCGATGGAGATTTGGTTGGCAAATATTTGAATTAAATCAAGGTCGTGCTTACTTATTACTTGTTGATCAAATGCCACGGCCATAGCACCAATCGCCTCCTCTTTTACCATTAGCGGAATAGCAAGCATTGTCTTGAGTCGTAAAACACCCTGAACATATCCAGATGCGTCTTTTGAAAGCAATGGATAAGTAAAGCTACTCAACTTATCAGATTTTTCTATTTTTTTATTTTTTACTGCTTGAACCAAAATATTTTCTTTTTCTTCCATTGAATAGCCCAAATCATGAACCGATCTATTCATTGCCTTTTCGGCAAAATTCACTAGAATTTTTGGGAAGCGAAAATCTCTCAATAGTAGCTTTTTCCCTTCGCCATTCAAAACATACAAACTCGGAAGTTTTAACTGCAGGAGCTTTACGAGCCTATCTAAAATTAATCTAATAACTGCACCAGAATCAACAAAACCCGTAATAGCACCCGTAATTTCTTTTAGCAGCAGAATCTCTTCCCTGTTGACATACAACTCTTTTTCCTGATCGGGCGCTTTTTTCCTAAGAATTCCTAGAAACATGGTTTTTTTCGTTTTTGAATATACTCGTGTCAATTTTATCACTAAAATCCCATTTTTTGTAAAATGCGAAGGCAAGGCTGGCTACGTTCAAACAAAAATCTTTCAGATCAGAATTATCATGTTTGCGCAGGTCGTTAGAAAGTAATTCTATATCCTTCTGCGCTGTAGCAAATATTAATTCTTTTGCCTCTTTAACTTTTAAATTCTTCCGCTCTAATAAGAACGATACCGCATTCACTTTCCCTTCTTCTTGCTCTTTTTCAAATGACCTAACATCATTCGCTAGCCTCGTAACAAGAAACAATCTATCGGCGCTTCTAAGAAATTTTTCCAACTCCTTGGCTGACTTATGAGCCACTCGCTCATTAGAGAGAATAAAACATGACAAGAATAATGGCGTACCTATACTATACTTACCCTGCTCGATATATTCGCCCTCATCTACTTTAGCATGTAATATTCTATTTGTATTTTCAAAAATCATTGCGTCAAGAGTTTTTGATAATGTTTGCTTCCAATAGTCTAGCAAAAATTTTCTTTTCACTTTGCCGCATAAAGAGTCAGTTATCTCTGAAATAATGCTTTGATAGTCAGCAAAAGCATCAATTTGCTGCTTTTTAAGTCCTGCAGCAAATAGGTCTTTAAATTTTCTTACATCTGACAGGCTAGCATTTGTATCAAGGTAATCGTCAATAGCAAATAGCCAAAGAACAACCTTGCTTAGAATAAGCTTGCTTTCAATATCAACCTGAAGCTTTTTCGTTGTATAATCCACAAAAAAACAGCTATTCTCGATACGAGAGCTCCTAACTACTGTGTGCGAATTCGCCCATTGACTAATATCACGTACGAGCACATCGTATGTACCACTACTATCTTTCATACACTTAAATTAATAATGACTAAAAAGACTACTTGTTGCATAAAGGCATTTATCAATCCAACAATAGGTGTTTTTCATAATCCTGGGATTAAAAATCTGCTCAACAAAAGATTTATCTACTAACACTTTATTAAGCAAAATTCTTTCAATATTTATCCAAAACGGATCATATTTTAACATTGGCCGATTTAGAACTTTATTCTCTCCAAAGACCTTCAAAATTAACATTGCCGGATAATAAGGAGAGACATGCCACTTATCGTGAAACAGTTTGCCCTCTTCTTGAAATTTTAATAACCGCCTGAAAATTTTTTCTTCGACCTCTTTGTCGTTATAACCAACCTCTTGTATAGCCTCTAGCAAATGCGCAATATGTGATGGACTAGACTCCATTTCTCCCCGAAAACAATAAATCCTATCACCATCAATAAATTTTCTTATAACTTCATGATTTACATCGACATTATTTTTTGAAAAAATTTTTATCGCGACAGCTGTATCATCCAAATCAGGAATATTTACAAATTTTGACCAACCGATTCCTCTATCATTATTCCAGTATTTTTTTAAATATTGGACGGCCTCATCTATATCATTCTGTAGATATTTTTCTATTTTAAGGTAATATATCTCACTCAAAACCCACAATCTAGCGAATATATCAATCGGGTAGTTCACGGGTAGAGCATTTTTAAATTTTTTTAGTGTACCTTTTATATAAGCAAGTGCAGCCTGATTCTTTGTCTTTAGAAACATAAAGGCAGTAGACGAAGGGGAATTCAGAAATGATCCGTTCTCTGATTGTTGAACAAGGATCTTCTTATAATCCAGCAGACCCTCCAAGCCCTCCAAAGAATGAAGCAGCGTTGTCTGGCCGCTATATATATAAGCGACAGGAATCATTTTTAATTTTAGCTCCCTAGCCATTTCGATTTCTTGAATGATCAGACTATCGTACCTAAGCTTAATTCCTAAAAACCGCGCAGTTTTTAATAGTGCGGGAAAGATTATCTCAAACCCCACAGTAGCTCGTGCGTCATTCCTTAAATTTTCTAGGTTGGCCGAGATATACTCCTCTCCCCTTTTGATCCTTCTAGGAGAGACGTTCCAGGTTTTTAAAGCAATTATAGAGCTTAATGTGCAGATAATTCTGTCATGATAATATTCTATCCCCTTAGCCCCCCACGAGCCGTCAGCAATCTGATGAACCTGTAGCCAGCGAAGACACTCTGGAAACATTGGGCGACTAGGATCTTCTTCGGAGGGAATACGCGCAACCCAAGCGGTATCATATGCAGAAGGCGAGATATAGCCTTCATCAATATTGCGGAGCAGTCTTTTTGCCTTTCCAACAAGAGCTCTTTTGAATTTTTCCTCTTTTATAAGCACGGTATTTACAATAAGCCTAAATTATATAAATTATAACACGACAACCTAATTTTCGATATTGTTGAACTTAATCATAGGGAGTACAATTTCTCATCTTCATATATCGGAAATTTCAAAACGAATTCACTGCCAATTCCTCTTTTGCTCTGTACGGTAATTTCTCCCTTGTGCGCGTCCATGATCTGTTTTGCTACAAATAGTCCAATGCCATCGCCCTCTTCTCGTTGCACAACATCTTGATGCGATCTATAAAACTTTTGAAATATACGATCAAGATCTGACGCGTCAATTCCAACACCGGTGTCTTGCACCGATACGCAGCTCATATGCGCATCATCAAACGCAACAACACGCACAGCCCCTCGCTGCGGTGTGTATTTAATCGCATTTATCAGCACATTATCAATCACTTCAACGACTCGCATTTGATCACAAAAAATTCTTTTCTTTGCTTTCAGATCAGACACCACGCTTAGATGCTTTTGCACAAAAAGCGGACGCAGCGAGTCAAGCTCTTTTGCAACCAAAAAATTCAAATCAACGACAGTTTTCTCTCCTGACTCAACATTGTGACCTGACAATGTTCTCTGCCCAAATCGCCGAATAACCGCATGCAGGTTGTCGGCGGAATTCATTATCGATCGAATATTTACATCGTTCTTCTGATTTTTATCCGTCATCTGCAACAACTCAGCATTTCCCTTAATCGCGGTGAGAGGATTTTTCAATTCGTGCGAAGCTTCAGCAAAAAATTGAGACTGCAACTCCGCATGCATACGCGCAGAATAAATTGCTCCGCCAACTGCATTTGCAACCGCCTCCAAAACATCAACGTCACGATCAAACATAAATTCATCATTGGCAACAAGTGCCAAGCCGCCTATCACTTTCTTGCCAAGCTTGATCGGTAAGGCAATAAACAATTTATATCGAAACATCGCCTGCAGCACGTCACAATTACGCTTAGAAACAATAGGAAATAAAATATCAGATAGTCGCGTCGTAGTAAACAATTTTCCTTCCCGCAATGCACGCGCCGATAGTAACGTTGGGTGATTCACATCTAGTACGAGGCCGGCCAGCGCTTTTTGTGAAAATTTTTCCAAGAAATTTTGAAATTTATATGGCATTTGCACTCGTACGACACGAAATGTTTTTTCGTCCTTGCTCATAAGCGTAATGCCAGAAACGCGATATCCAAGTTGAACCAAGAGCTCCTTGAGTGCAATGCGACAAATATCGTCTACATCAAAGTTTCCCGATATTTTTGCAGATACACTTTTAATTAAGCTCAGCTGAGCCTTATATGTTGCAATTATCTCATCTTCAGTCGGATAAAGTCTCTTTGTCATAGCGGTATTTGCACAACAAACTCCGCACCCTTCCCTATCTCGCTCTTCACGCTTATCGTCCCACCATGCGTCTCCACGATTGACTTGCAAATCGCAAGCCCGAGGCCGGTGCCACCAAGTGCCTGATCGCGCTCCTTGTCGACTCGGAAAAATCGCTGAAAAAGAAGTGGAATTTTATCAGCCGGAATCCCGGGACCAAAATCACGTACGGTAAAATGACACATATTCTGCTTCTTGTACGCGTTGATCAAAATACGCTCGTTGCTCGGGCTGTATTTAATAGCATTGCTTATCAAATTCGAAACAACCTGAGCCATTCCATCCCCATCGAAAAACCCGATCAGCGGCGACTGCACGCTCGTCTCAAATCGGACACGTTTTGTGTTTGCCAAAGGCCTCAAAGCCTCGAGCTCGCGAAAAAAAATATCAGCAATATCCACATTTTCACGGTGCAATTCGCGCGAACCACTTTCTTGTTGAGACAACAAAAGCAACTGACTGACCGCTCGCGTCATGCGATTGGCAGACTGAATAATGTGATGCAACGCATCGCGCGACTTATCACCCGCAACAGGATTCAACAAGGAAACCATTTCCGCATTTCCTTTAATTGAGGCGAGTGGATTTTTCAACTCGTGCGACGTATTTGCCAAAAATAAAACCTGAGCTTCGTTCAATTTCTGCAGCTCTTTGACGTGAGCGCGCAAATCCTGAGAAAGCTGTGCGTGCTCGATTGAGCTCGCGATATGATGCGCAAATGTTTGCAGGAGATCGAGCTCCGATTCCGTTGTTCCGTCGGTAAATTTCGAAACAGAAAGCACTCCGATGGCATGGTCGCCCACGATCAAAGGTATGGCCACAACTGTTTTGACGCCAACAGCTTTTTGCACAAGCTGAGCTGCTGCGTTGTTAATGAGTGGATGTGCAGCTTCGCCATAATCATTCGTCACAAAAACTTTTTTATCACAAAACGCACGCACAAATATATTTTTCTTATCTTCAAGAGAAAATTCAACCTGCGAGAGCGCCGTGTTGATCGCAAAACCGAATATATGCTTCTGAGTTTCGGTCGCGGCTAACTTCTCGAGGACCAACTTATTTTGTCTCTGGATAAATAATCCCGAAATATCATATCCAAATTGTTTACGTAAGCTCGCAGTAATTGCATCAAATACCTCTTTCACATCAAGCGACTGATTAATCAATGCCGTGGACTCAAGTATGGACTTGAGCTGGTCTGATTGTTTTTTTACAAAAGCAATTTGCTTCTGATTTTCCTCAAACTTTTGCGCATTGGAGAGCGCGACTGCGATTTGATTTGCAAATGTCTGATAGAGCTGCGTATCGGTTTCGCTTATTCGCGCATCCTCAAATCCCATCGTAATCACGCCGATGGACTTTTGTTGCACAAGCAGCGGGATGGCTATCGCACTTTTTGATCCCGCCAATCGCTGAAACCCACGGCCCACATACGCAGGAGCAACTCCGCGCACAAAGTCAGCAAAATCTTCAGAATACAACATGCGCTGCTCAACAAAAGAGCGAACAACAATATTTTCCCTCTGTTCAAGTAGAAAATAGAGACTATTAATTTTCTGCTTCATAGCCTTCTCTACAAAGCGGACTGCGCGGGTACTGTTATTTGTTCCCTTGCACACTAAGCGCTGCGCCAGCTCATCCCACAAAAATAGCGTTGGCGTTTTTATACCCACGATTCCCGACACCCGGAATAAAATATGATCAATAAGTTTATTTGTATTATTGATACTGGATATTTCTTGAAGTATGGATTGAAAAATTGTCAGGATGTGCGCGGCCGATTTTACCTCATTCGACACCTGCTGCAGCCCAATCAACTGATCAACAAAACGCCGCTCCGCGCCCGTCGCCTGTTCTTGTTTTTGCTCAGTATTGATCAGCGTCATCGTATGTATTAAGACTTTTTCTTCACCCGCGAGCGAGCGCGACGACTCACCCCGGCAGCCCCACGTTTTTTTGCAGCGACTGCATGCCGTTTCTTTGCCACAGCCCGAGCCGCAAACTCTGCAGCGGCCACCTTCGCGGCTCTATTCTTGTGATATGGACGCGGCGCCCCAGAATCAGACTCGGCACTAGCCCCGTCAGCCCCGCCCACTTTCACCAAAATCGGCCGCAACGCCGAAGGCCGCACATAATTTTGCGCATGTGCCCGCGCCGCAGCGCCTTTGAGTTTTTCCAGCTTATACCCCACACCATGCTGCGTATGAATGAGCTGATCAGCGCCCGCACACCCCAACGCCTTTCGCAAAAAACGAATATGCACGTCGATCGTATTTGTAAACGGATCCGTGTTCATGTCCCACACTTGCTCGAGCAGCATTGTGCGCGTCAACACCATCTCGGGATTGCGCAAAAAATATTCGAGCAGCGCAAATTCTTTTTTTCCAAGGGCCACCTCCCGACCGGCACGTTTCACAATTCGCTTTGGCAAATCCATTTCAATATCCTCATAAGTCAGCACTGAGCCACCCGCCTTCCCCGAAGAAACAATCTCTCGCCGACTCAACGCACGAATCCGCGCAAGCAATTCTTCAAAAGAAAATGGCTTTGTTAAATAATCATCAGCACCCGAATCCAGCGCCGCCACTTTTGTTTGAGTGTCGTCCTTGGCAGTCAACAGCAAAATAGGTTTTGTTTTATTTTTCACTCCGTGCTCACGAAGCTGGCGGGTCAACTCCAGCCCGTCCATCACCGGCATACTGATATCAAAAATAAATAAATCATACGGGTTTGTTTTTGCCAAATACAAACCCTCACCCCCGTCGTGCGCCACATCAACCACATGATGAAACGTGCGCAAGCCCTTACTCACAAAATTACTGATCGCCGGCTCATCCTCAACAAAAAGGATCTTCATTGCAATACGTTAATAGTAGGATAAATCTATCCTAGCAGGCGAAGATTAAAAAAAGATTAAATCTTCAAAAAAGTTATCCACAGGCCTATTTCAGCCCATTGTTGCAGGAAAATAGCCTCTACGCAAGGGCTGAGCAAATCTGGCTATCTGAGCCTAAAATCAAAAAAGACCGCAAACAAAGCGGGTCCTTTTCTATCAACAGTGATCACGAAAAAAATGTTTGTGTCAACGAAGGATCTAGAATCCCTCGCTGACACAAACACTGATCTGACCGCACGCCTCCTTTATTGAATCTCGCCTACATGGACCGCCTCGTGCCCATCGTCCAGATATTCACCGAACGACTCAAACACAAGGGTCTTGCCAGATACATGGTCTACAACCACGACATCCGCAAGTTGGTCCAAATTCACATCACGCACACAGACCGCATAACGGCTCTCAGCGCCCGGCTGCACTGCTTGCACAACCAGGAACTGCGCATCATCTCGCGCGCCCTCAAACGAACCCTCAAGAGAAAGCGCCACATGAATCGCGCCAGCCGTAGAATCAAGCGATACCAAATCAGCAAAACCATCCCCATCCACATCGCCTAGTGCAGACAATCCGCCGTTTGCAACAACACCGGCTCGCGCACCATAGATGACTTCAGCCCACGTCTCATGCCCCACAATCCGGCCGCGCTGAAAAAATTGCGTGCCGGTTTTGTCAGACTGATCAGACGTCGGGGCTCCCAGTGTCACAATTCCGTTTGCTGCCCGAAATGCATTCCAATACACACTGTGCACCAGGCGCACACGACCGTCAGATGAGTTGCGAATCATGGCGCCAGTGCCATAATAATCGCCTCCCTGAAAATCCTGAACCTGATACCCGTTCCAGTCGTGTACCGCCGCTGACGATGCGCCATTGGCGTACGGCACGCCCGGACTGCGACGATCAGAACCATTCCAGATCATGCGGTTATAGCAATCGATAAAATCCTGCGTCGCATTCCAGGAGCCTTGCCCCGGAGATACGCCGCCATTGTATGCGTATTGCACAAACCCACCATTGACCCAGCCATAATACGCACCATTGCCCATTTGGCGAGCCGAGCCCGAACGCAATGTAAACTCGTTCGTAATCGGCACTCCAAACAAAGATGCGGGACCGCCCTGCGCAAACCAATTGGTCGCAAATCCACCGCGCACAACCCGAGCATCGTGTGCTCGCCCATTGGCATCGTCGACAATAATACTTCGACCAAATACACCACCCTGGTAATCTTTTGCAAGCACCAAGTTGATGTTGTTGTTGTACCAGTGCAGATCGGAGGTAAGCGAACCAAAGTTCGCCACACCGCCATTCCTGTTGTACGCCGCATTTATTGCCTGATTTGCCAAAAACGCCTGCGGCTCGCGCCACTTGGCGAGTGTCGCCGAGTTGTTGCTATCGTATCCGGCCACATAATCACTATCGTGTCCAGGCGTATATGCGCCGATGCGTACACCCGTATGCAGATGGTGCCAATTCTCACCTGCACACGTGTAATAGTCTGCGACTTGCGCCACATACTGCCCCACACGCACGTTCATGCCAACTGAAGCAATACCGGCTTGCGCATTCTCGTTGTACACACCACCTTGCAGATGGCCAAGCAATACCGTAATCGCTTGCCCGTCAGGAACTGTAGACTCGACGACCAATACATAGCCCTGGCCATAGCGTCCCCCGCTCCCACACGGTCCAATCCAATTACCGTACCCATTAACCAACATACTCAAACGAACCACGCCGTTGACCGGTGAAAACACCTTGGTTCCAGTCGGAGTCCGCGACACAACCGAATCTTGCCCCAAGTGATGACCACTCGAGCTAAATCCGCTGCTGCCATTGATCTCACCGAAATCCAACGCCTGGTTGCCCACCTTCAACGGACCGCCATCCACCTTGTACCCCCACTGATCCAGCGGAAACGCAACTTGCGCCTGCGCCACACCAAGGAAAGCAAAGGCATTTACACACCAAAGAGCTCCCAAAACACATGAGCGATGCATAGCACACCTCCTTGCAAAACGCTCTGTTGATTCAGTTCACTACACACCTGCGAATTTGTAACGAACGATCCGTTCACACAATCGCCAAAAGTAAATTAGAGTATCCGGAATGACTGGAGTATCTTGTCAAACTGGCCATCGAGAAATTGTTCCGGACTCTGGAAAGATTTTGCCTGAAGTACTACATACTTACCTGCCGCCTGCTGCACAATCGCCGCCGCCCGCGTCCCAAACCCATCACTTATCGCAGTTGCATAAGGGCGAATCACCAACCCATCCTTACCATCAATCTTCTGTTTTGAAATCGGCAGCTGGGCAATATCCGCAAATTCAGCTCCGGGCGCAGTATATGTCTGTAAAATTTGATCAATTGTTTTGTCAGACTTCACAATCGAAACCGTCAAAAAGCTAGTGTCTTCGGCATGACCATTTTGCACAAACGTGCCATCCGGGTCCGCTGCACGAAATACCGCAGAACCCAATTCAGTCGTACGAGTCCATTCTTGCGGCACGCTCACCTGAAAACCGGATTTGTCATCGCGATACACCTGAACCGCATGATCATCAACAAAGAAATGTGCAAACAAATCAAGCCACTGGCTTTCCGTCTGAGCAAAGTCGCCGATCAATACGTCATGAGGACTAAGTGAATTACGACGAGCTTCGTCATACTGATCAAGCTCTTGGACCGCGAGCATATTCCATTTTTTTGCTTGGTCAACATGAGGCAATGCGTATGAAATGGCAAATTTCTTTGTGCCGTCAAATTCGCGTACTTCTGTAAACTCAACAAAACGTCGCGTCGAAGTTATACCTCGTTGAACCCGAAGCGCGTCAAATCCTTGAGCACGCAACTTATCCGCAATCACGTCTTCAGGTTGCGCCAAGTCAAGATCGGCTCCAAACGACTGCTTCGGCTTGCTTGCGTCAGTCCGAGCGCTTTCATCGGTAAAAATGAATATGTGCGCACCGGGATGTTCAGAAAAGCTCAGGTCAAAAGTGCCAGAAGAAGAGTGAGTTTCGGCGATCCCGCCCCACGCACTCGCATATTCAAACGACAAGCCAATAACATCATTCTTATATAATGTGGTCCCAATCGTTTTTGCAGGAGCGACCGTGCTCGTGGATACAGAAGGTCGCAACGATTCTAGATTGCAGCTGGCGCCAACCAGCGTCAGAACAGATGCAAGCGCGGCGAAAGAAATTGCAGAGCGGGCTTTGAGTGGCATGTGATCAAACTTATTTTTCAATACTTCAACGATATCACACGAAGTTAAAATTTTGTTAAAAAAATGTTAAAAAAATCATTAAATTTTCACCGTCCTGTGCACAAACAAAAAACCGCCCTAAAAAGCGGATTTTTTCTGGCAGGCGCGATAGGACTTGAACCTACAACCTACGGTTTTGGAGACCGGTGCTCTACCAATTGAGCTACGCGCCTAGACCTCAAGCTTATCTTTTCACATTGACTCCACTGGGCAGACGGTACGTCAGTCCCAATTCAGTCATCAGCTCAGGATGTCGGGTAATAATATACACATATCTATCAGCCGTCTCGCCCGTTTTTTCGTCAAACAAAGGACTTCCACCGGCATAGACTGTCTCTTTTGGATCACCAAATTGATTCAGTCCCTGCTCTGCCAACCAGGCATCTATTCTTCTTTTATCTTCAGCATTCACCCGCGGCGCATTCAAGACAGTCTCCTGCGTAGTCGAGTCGGTCGCAAACCAAGAACACTGCGCGCCGGTCAGCACCAGCAACGCGATCGCCACAACCAAGCCAAATTGTCTGTTCATTTTTTGTTGAGGACTCATGCGAAACTACTCAAAAACTATTTTGTCTCTTTGTGGAGGGTGCGCTTTTTGCAGGTATTACAAAACTTTTGCAATTGCAGACGCTCTTTGCTGAGCTTCTTGTTTTTGCGCGAGTGATAATTAATCTCGTTGCATTCGGTGCATTCAAGTTTAATCAGGTTGTCCTGGGACATGGGCGGATATTAAATAAAAAATACGTTCTCTCTGGAGCTGAAGGCGAGAATCGGACTCGCGACCCCTTGCTTACCATGCAAGTGCTCTACCACTGAGCTACTCCAGCGCACTATATCGCAACTTACCCGTTAAATCAAGGCTTGCCTGGTGGGGAGAGAGGGAATCGAACCCCCGAAGCCGTGAGGCGTCAGATTTACAGTCTGATGCAATTGACCGCTCTGCCATCTCCCCAGACCTACTACTTATAACAAAAACTAACGCGAACAGCAACTAAAGAGCCTCTGGAGCCGGGAACAGGAATCGAACCTGCGACCAATAGTTTACAAAACTACTGCTCTACCGCTGAGCTATCCCGGCAAAATCAACGCTTTTCCAGGTCTGTCAAAACTTCCTGTTCCGGAGCAAAGAAATTTTGACAGACGCAGAAAAGCACCAAGAGAAATCCACACCTACATCGTTGTTACGTCAATCTTGCGCTCGCTTTTTGAAGAATTCGCAGACACACTCTCATCTAAAGTCCCCGCCTCAGAAACGAGATTTTTTGCCCCAACAATGCGGGCTTTTTCTTGCTTCGCATGAGCAGCTTTCAACTTATCATCAATTTTGCGGGCCTGCTCCTCCTGACCAAGCTTCTTATACGACTTGACCAACTCAGTCATGACGCGCTGCTCTTGCGCTGAGCCTTTGGGCGCCAGCTGAGATGCTTGCAAAAAACTCGCAAGAGCTTGCTCTTCGTCATTAAGCTCGCGATGCAGCAACCCCATGTCATACCATTTTTCCGGATCTTTCTGATCATAGGAAAGCGCCTGAGTAAATGGGTTCAGCGCGCGACGGTAGACTTTTTGATTATACATGATCTTGCCAACATAGTAATAGGCATCAGCACAGCCCGATTCCCACAAAATCGCCTGATCAAGTGCCGACTTGGCATCTTTGAGATTGCCTTGATCAAAATACAGTTTGCCCAAACCGAGATATGCGCGAGCATTTTTTGGATCACGGGCAATGAGCTCGATATAGACTTCTTCGGCCACTTGAAAATCCTTTTCCTCACGCAGACGAGAGCCGAGCTCGATTAACTCAGCAGCGGATTTTGATTTCACATTAATCACCTCGCGCTTCTGCTCTTTTTCTTTTTTCGCAGCACCAATGCCCGAAAACAACGCTAAGCGAGATTTTTGAATCTCTTTTTCCTTCTCGCGTGAAGATGGTTGCACAACGCCGCTCGACGCATCTGCAGCAGGCACGGGAGGAATATCGTCAACTTCGAGAGCACGAAACGAAGTCATGCGCTGAACAGCCGGAGACACGCGCGGCTGGCTCGAAGATTTCTTTTTTTGCGCCGAGCCCGCAAGCGAACTAAGCCCTTTGACTGCGCGAGCCGGCAATTGAGAAATAAACCGAACGGTGCCTTGAACCACAGGAGCAACTCGAGTGGAAGCCTTTTTTGCCAACGGCGCCAAAGGACGCGCAAGCACAGCCAAGCGACTGCCAAGCCGAGCCACAGCCGGACGACTATCCTTCGAAGCCAAAGGCGCTATTCCCTGTTTTTTCTGTTGCTCCTGCGTGTCAGCATAGCTTGATGCATCTGGCAACTTGCGAAAAAGCAGCACCAAAATGCTGACAAAGCTTACAACGATAGCAACAATGGGAATAATATTGAACAACATAAAAATTTCATCTAAATCAGATCCGGCACCTGTATTTCCTGCGAATTACTCCACTCCTACTCGCGTCCCGCACGCCTCGCCCGTCACCACTCGTAACAGATTACCGGCAACATGGATGTTAAAAACGATCATCGGCAGCTTGTTTTCTCGACAGAGCGTAAAAGCAGTCGCATCCATCACTGCAAGCTTTTGATCAAGCGCCTCATCCATCGTGAGTGTATCATACTTGCGCGCATCAGGAAATTTGCGCGGATCGCGATCGTACACACCGTCCACTTGGGTTCCTTTGAGCACTACATCACAATGAGTTTCAAGCGCGCGCAACACGGCCGCAGTGTCCGTAGTAAAAAACGGATTCCCTGTACCGCCGGCACAAATCACAATCGTGCCCAGATCAAGCAACTGACGCGCAAGATCGGCGGAATATGGCTTGGCAATGTTACCAAGCGGCACACTGGTCAACACTTCCGCCGCCACGCTCATCGAGCGCAATATATCGCGCAGCGCCATCGCATTGATCGCGGTGGCAAGCATACCCATCTGATGAGCTGTGGTGTCTTCGAGCGTGTTGGTGTTGGCGTCCTTACCGCGAAAAATGTTGCCGCCACCAACAACACAGGCAAGTTGCACCCCGCGCTCGTGGACAGTTTTGATTTGGGATGCGACTTCAGCAAGCTGAGACTGACTGATTCCGGTTCCACCGCGACTTTCTTCACCGAAAAATTCACCGCTTATTTTGAGCAACGCGCGTTTTATTTTTTGCATCTGCATCGCGATTATTTTGCGCGACACGTGGTGACAGAGCCACCAATCTCAAACCGAGAAAATCCACGCACTTCGATCTTTTCGCCAAGCTTGCCCACAGTTTCTTCAATCAACGCTTTGACCGTCTTTTTGTCATCGCGCACAAACAACTGGTTGAGCAGACAAATTTCATCAGTAAATTTTTTCACTTTGCCGATGAGAATCTTCTCCATAATCTCAGCCGGTTTGTTCTCTTTTGCCAATTGGCCACGGAAAATTTCTTTCTCTTTTTCCAATTCTTCTGCCGGCACTTGTTCAGGAGAAATATATCGAGGGGATGAAGCTGCGATGTGCAGTGCGATTTCGCGTGCAAGCGCTTGAAACTCTTGATTGCGCGCCACAAAATCCGTCTCGCACGCAAGATCCACCAACACGCCAATCTTCTGATTGGAATGGATATAGGACGCGATCACGCCTTCGCCTGCCTGGCGATCAGCCTTTTTCAATGCAGTTGCAGCGCCTTTTTTGCGAATCACTTCAATCGCCTTGTCAAAATTGCCGTCAGTTTCTACGAGCGCTTTTTTTGCATCCATAAAACCAGCACCAGTCATGTCACGGAGTTTTTTGACGTCCTGAGGAGTAATAGTCATAAATTTCCTTTCGTTTGAATTATTTTTTTGCTGCTGCCGGAGCCGCGTCGCGGCCCAATTTTACCTGAGCAAGCGCTTGTTGCTGCACTTCCTGTGGAGCAACTTTGATTTGCGACTTACCTTCGTTGATCGCGTCAGCAATCGCGCCGGCCACGAGTTCGATGCCTTTGATCGCGTCGTCATTGCCTGGGATCGCGTAATCCACGCGGCGCGGATCGGTATTGGTGTCCGTGATTGCGATTACCGGAATTTTGCTCTTTTTTGATTCAGCGATCGAAATACCTTCCATATTAATGTCTACCACAAAAATCGCATCAGGAAGCTTATTCAATGTGCGCAAGCCGCCAAAGTTTTTTTGGAGGTTTTCAATCTCACGAGCAAATTTGAGCTGTTCTTTCTTGGTGTATTTTTCCAATTGGCCGCTCGCCTTTTTCGCTTCGAGATCCTGCATGCGGCGCGACTGAGCAATAATCACAGAAAAGTTGGTAAATGTACCGCCGAGCCAACGACCGTTGACATATGGCATACCACAGGCATTTGCAGCTTGTTCAAGGGCTTTTTTCGCCTGGCGCTTGGTGCCGACAAACAAAATCATCCCGCCGCGAGCCGCCACCGTACGAGCAAATTCTTGCGCGCGATCCAGCATGGCCTGCGTTTTTTCGAGATTTACCAGATGAACGCCATTGCGCTCACCAAAAATATATTCACGCATTGCCGGGTGCCATTTTGCCGTCTTGTGGCCAAAATGCAGACCCGCGTGCATCATATCCGCGACACTGACTTGCTTCATATGTTTTCCTTATGCTTCTGACAACCGCCTCTCAAAAAGAGACTTCTCTCGCGCAGCTCGGAGGCTTCGCAAGAGTCACCGTAAAACCGTTGATCGTAAAATCAGCGGCAGGAAACGGCTGAGTTGCCATGTATTAGATAATTACTGGCAAAATCATAGCTGAAAAGAAAAAAATGCGCAAGGGTTAAAGCACGCCCTTCTTCACGCCCAAAAATCAAACCGCCTGCCTCTTTTTGCTCCCCTTGCTAATGGCTGTTTATTGTGCTAATACTTCTCTCAGCCTAAGTCTATCTAGGCTTTTTAAATCGCACGTTTACAATCAATAGAAATGGAGGAATACCATGAGCCCCTATGCTTCGAATTTCTCTCCTAGCAGCTATATTACCGACCATGTTCTTAAAGCTGGGCGTATAACTGCACCAGATGAATCGCCACCTCAAATGATTGAAAGGGTTGTGCGAGCACTCTATCATGCTGAATCAACGTTTTCCGGAAGTGCTCATGCAAAGAAATTCTCTGAGTCAATCGGAGCCCTAATGGACGATCGGAAAGTTGTCTTCAGCACTCCAATTATGACAAATGCAGGGAGAACGGAATTCAATCGTCCTCTTTCGGCCTGTACTGTACCACCCATATCTTTACGAGGTGACTTTAAAAAAGTTCGAAAAATCGTGAACAGCTATCATCAAGAGGCAATGGGTACAGGCTTCAACTTCGATGAAGTTGAAGATCCAGTATCGACCCTTCTCTTCCTAAATGACTTAGCCGTACAAGGATCTTCATCTGGCAAAGAAGATCGCCCTGTTGGCAATATGGGTATCTGTAGCATTGACCATCCACGAATCGTCGAGTTTATTACCTGCAAACAAACTCGACGCGACTTACTTTGGAAATTCAACATTTCCATTAATACTCCTGAAGCTTTCTGGCATGCTGTGCAAAATGACTCGCTCTGGAGGTTAGCTAATGGATATGAGCTGTATGCGAATGAGCTGCTCAGTTTAATAGTGCAGTCAGCACATGCTTGCGCTGATCCGGGCCTTGTCTTCATGGACAGAGTCAACCGAGACAATCCGGTCCCTGCAAGTGGCAATTATCATAGTATTGCTCCATGCGGTGAAGTTGGATTGATCCCTGGTGAAACTTGTCAGTTCGGGTACATAAATCTAGCCGCCTTCTGCTCAAAAACGAAGATGGATTTAGATGGTATAAAAAGTGCAACAGAGACAATGATTCGAGCGCTTGACAACTGTCTCGAACTTAGTACAAAGGCATTTTCAATTGAAACAAGCGCCTTCGTTTCCAAGCAAAGGCGGAAAGTTGGTATAGGCATATGTGGACTTGCAGATGCTTTAATCAGCATGGGAATCCCATATGCATCAGACCAAGCGCGTCACTATGCGAGAGACGTGGTTGCATTCATAAATTATCACTCAAAAATTGCCTCTCATGAACTTGCGCATGAGCGTGGTTCATTTGGGGCGATGAATGCCTTGTTTGGATGCAAATACACTGAGCATTTGGATTTCTTGAGCACAAAATATGGCCACATTGAAACAAGGTGGGTTTCAGGAACGCAGTGGAAAAAGCTGGGGGCTTGTATTAAATCTTCCAGAATGCTCAGAAACAGCTCCACAATAGCACTTCCTCCAACCGGCAGGAGTGCATTGGTAATTAATGCATCGACTGGAGTAGAGCCGGTTTTCTCGCTCATTGGTGTCGATGGAGCAGTCGAGCAAGTTGTTAGGCAAGCACTTGGAGCGCATTTGAATCATGAGCGCGAGCAGGAAATTCTCGCTGGCAATGGTCTTGGCCCTTGGTGCAATCCAGAAGTGCGAATGTTACTCCAAACAAGCAGAGAGATTGGTGCAGATGATCATCTCAAGATGGTTGCATCTTTGCAGCAAATTGTCGATGAGTCGATCTCGAAAACTATTAATCTCCCAAACAATGCTACGATTGCCGAAGTGAGGGATATATACATGCAGGCATATACCCTCAATCTCAAAGGCATTACGATGTACCGAGATGGTGCTTCCCGGTTTCAGCCTCGTAAATTATAGCGCACCCTCGCCTAGAAATCTTAGGTGAGGATTTTTTATACCTGTATATTTTGTTTGAAAGCGCGCTCTTTCATTATTATATTTGTTATGCTCTTCGGAACAATACTTTTCTCATCAAGACTGCATTGCCTCAAAAATTCTTTGATTTTTTCTTTAGCCTGATTCTCATCTCCTTTTGCGCACATAATTTCAACTTCTACTGCCCCACCAAAATCTACAATGTCCTCGACGCACACGTCCATTTCCCCCAGGCGGTATGAGTATCGAGTTTTTTCAAGTTCAAAAAAAGGCTTGAAGCCAATTATTTTCATCATTTTTGCTACTTCAGTAAAATTTTCTACCTCAACCTCATGCTCCTCCCATGCATTATGATCGCCCTGAGTGGTGATTGTTTTTGTATTAAGCGTCACGATATCTTTTTCTTCGTTCTTTCTTGTTGTGCGCAAGCGAAGGCTATATGAGCCGACTGCATCCATCTCAACATCTTCAACTTTTGTTGCGGAGCTGTCGCAAAAATAGATGTCATGAATAAACGTCGAAACGGTAAAAATAGCGCCATGACTCTTTAAAATACCCTTAAATGAATCGGCATCACTAAGACGAGCGCGAATTTCAACTTCGATATTTTTTACCTTGTCATTATTCATAAATTCATTATATTAATTTTATCTTCAAAAATAAAGAGCGATTTTGTTGTGGATCGCTCTTTGTGCAACTAGCAATTAATTGCAGTCACGGCAATATCAGCGCAATCATTTGGCGAAAAACGTTGCGTATCAATTACAATAAACGGAGTACTTAATTCTAACGCATTTTTGTAGAATAATGCGCCGATCTCTCTCTGCTTGTCCAGGACACGCCGATCCCCAATCGACATGCCCCTATTTAGCATTCTCTCAATCTGAACTTCATGATTCAGTGCCAGAATTATTGTTAGCATTGGCTGTACAATTGATGCAAAATCGCTCTTGGATACAGACACACCCATTATCTGATGGTATGTGTATGTAGTAAGCCAGTATCGATCGGATACTATTTTGCATCCAGCTTTAAGCATAGCGTCAATTTCGTCAGAAGCCTCATAAATTCCATCTCTATAGAACTCATAGTGCTTCTCATTTGATGCGTTCTTATCTACTCCTTCTCGCAATTGCGAAAATTTCTTGGGCGGGGTTGCATATGGCTTCGCACCCAAGCGTTCTGCCAGAATTCCACACAACGTTGTTTTTCCAGAGCCATCAGCACCTTCAAGAGCTACAAACATCGCCATCGCCTCCTTTTGCGATATCGATTATCTCTATTTCAACCTCTCTACCTGCAATTTTACCGATAATTACCTCACCCTTTCGCTTGCCCATAATTAAGGATGCTAAAGGCGTATTGTAGGCAATCATGTTCATTGTCGAATCAGACTCTCCAAATCCAACAATATTCCACTCTACTTCCATGCCATCACGGACTATCTTAACGCGAGTTCCAATAGAAACTTGATCAAATCTTGTCGGTGGATCAACAATTATTGCTTGGTTTAGGCAATCGTGCGCATCATTCAGTCTCTTGTCTATCCCTCGAAGATCAATAACTAAGTGCTCATAGGAGGCATTGTCGTGCCACTGGTCACCGCCAACCTCTGCCACATACGCGCTTTGTGATTGCAGATCACGCAATTTTTTTTCAAGATTAGCGATCTGCGTTCGCAATTTTTCCAATCCTTTCCTTGTAAAGTAGTACTTAGTACTCACCGCTTCCTCCTTGATTAACCGCGAGTTGTCAATGAACAAGCAAATTCAGTTCGCTAAATTTGCCCTAGAAACAATAGCAAAAGAACAACTTTCGCGCAATAGCAACACACGACCAAAATGCTCTATGATTCAGTCGCGACAGCAATCATCTATGAAGCGATTTCAGCAAAAGAATAAGCCGTAGCAACCGAGCCCCAAGCTCGGTTCTCTTTGACCGTCCCGTTACTCTTGATTTATTCGCGCGGGCATGATATCCTGTTTCTATTCAGCAAATTAACCTCGCTTATGAAGCAAAAGATTCACCCAAAGTATTTTGACGCTGCAACTGTGACCTGCGCGTGCGGCAACACGTTTGTGACCGGTTCTACTGTGGAAAAAATCCAAGTTGAAATCTGCTCCAACTGCCACCCGTTCTACACCGGCAAACAAAAAATCATCGATACGCAAGGACGCGTTGATCGATTTCAGAAAATGCTTGCCAAGAAAAACGACGACAAAGCAAAAGTTGCCGCAGCTCGCAAAGCTCGTGCCGAAGCAAAAAAAGCCGGCGCAAGCAAATAGCGACACGCGTGAATTCCAAAAGAGGTTGATTTTCCCAACCTCTTTTGTTTTGGTACAATAATCGCATTATATGCGCGAACAATTAGATCACATCGAAAAACAATTTCACGAAATCGAAGCTCAGCTTGCTGATCCGACTCTTGTCGCGAACCAAAAAAAGTTTCGTGAACTCTCACAAGAACATGCGCGTCTCGCACTAATTGTCGAAAAATATGCGGCCATGAAAAAGGCTGAATCCGACCTGGAGGCCGCAAAAACCATGCTCCAGACCGAGACTGACGCCGAAATGCGCACCCTTGCCGAACTCGAAGTCGCCCAACTCACCACCGACACCGAGCGCCTCACGCGCGAACTCGAAGTCGCCCTCTTGCCCAAAGACCCCAACGACATGCGCGACATCATCCTGGAAATTCGCGGCGGCGCGGGTGGCGATGAAGCGGCGCTTTTTGCGGCCGATTTGTTTCGGATGTATTACCGCACAGCCGAGCTGCACCGGTTCAAGCTCGACATCGTCAGCTCCAACAAAACCGGCATCGGCGGCTACAAAGAAGTGATTTGCGAAATCAGCGGCACCGGCGTATACGAATTGCTCAAATACGAAAGCGGCGTGCACCGCGTCCAGCGCGTCCCGGACACAGAAAAAAGCGGACGCATCCACACCTCCACCGCGACCGTGTCAATCCTACCGTTGGCCGAAGAAGTGGATATTGAAATTCGCCAAGAAGACTTGCGCATCGACGTCTACCGCGCATCCGGTGCCGGCGGCCAACACGTCAACAAAACCGAATCCGCCGTCCGCATCACTCACTTGCCCACCGGCCTCGTGGTCGCGTGTCAGGACGAGCGTTCCCAGCTGAAAAATCGCGAAAAAGGCATGAAAGTGTTGCGCGCGCGGCTCTTGGCGCATCGGCAAGAAACGGCTGATCGCGCGCGCGCCGACACACGCCGCAGTCAAGTTGGCACCGGCGACCGCAGCGAAAAAATTCGCACCTACAATTTCCCCCAAGACCGCGTCACTGACCACCGTATCAAACTCAGCGTTTCAGGCATTCATGAATTCCTTGAGGCGGGTCCACGCTTTGAAGAAATGATCACCGCGCTCCATCGCGAAGACGAGCGCCGCATGCTTGCCGCCCGCACTAAATCCGTGCTCGCGCAGCCAACCGCATGACCATCGCCCAAGCGCTCGCCGAAGCCACCACTCGACTCACGCCCACTTCGGATTCACCTGCACTTGATGCGGAAATTCTTTTGGCATACGCGCTCAACTCCCACTCCACCAGCGACACCGCACCGCGCATCGACCGAGCGTTTTTGGCAGGGCATGCGCACGACGAGCTCACCCCGGCCGCACACACATATTTCACTACCCTCATCGAACGCCGCGCCGCGCACACGCCGGTGGCCTACCTCACCGGACACAAAGAATTTTACGGACTAGATCTCAAAGTCACGCAAGATACGCTCATTCCACGCCCCGAAACCGAACTTTTGGTCGAACAAGCCCTTCATTATATTCAAGAACAAACAAACAAAAACCCCTCCGCTCATATCCATATTGCCGACGTCGGCACCGGCTCGGGCTGCATCGCCATCGCCATTGCCACACATCTTCCACGCACACAACAATCCACCGTCCACATCGACGCACTCGACCAATCTGCAGCCGCGCTCGCCGTAGCACAGCTCAATATCACCGAGCATCGCCTCAACCATCTCATCACAACCGCGCAGAGCGATCTCTTGAGCGCACTCCCGTATCCGCAACTGCCCAATCTAATCTGCGCCAATCTTCCTTATGTTTCCTCACAAGAATACAATAAGCTTGCGCCCGATCTCACACACGAACCTCGCAGCGCCCTTGTTTCCGAAGGCGATCCCGACGGTCTCGCACACTACGCGCGCCTTTTCGACCAAGTCACCTCACGACTCGCAAACGCCAATTCGCTCACCCAAGCCGTCATTATCTTGTGCGAAATCAGCCCGCAGCAACATACTGCCTCAATAACAAAAGCAAGCGCACGTTTTCCGCACGCTCGCATCGTTGCGCACACTGACCTCGCAGGTCTTCGACGCTGCCTTGAAATTACCCTACAACCGAAGTAGATGAAGGTGGGTTTGGCGCAAGGGCTCGATACACCAATACCTGCGCGATCGAAGTAACCGGCATGGCAACGAGTAAGCCAACGCCAAGCGCAAGTGCACCGACAAATGTAACCAGCAATACTACCAAACCGAATGCCAATAGCTGCCAAAGCACAGGGGCAGTTGCATTCCAGCTCGCCGTCAAAGAATCTGTCACGCTAAGATGACGATCAACGAGAAAATACGGCCAAAGCGACAACCTCAACGCCAGATATATACCCGGAATGATAAAAAAGAAAAACCCCGTTATCACCGCGATTCCAAATATCACCGAGCCAAATATATACGAAAATAACTCCTGAGATCCTTCAAGAAGAGTACCAATCGCAACTGGCTTTCCATCAACTGTAGCAAGAACAAGTTTTAAAAACCCAACCGCAATAAACGCACTGGCTACATATCCAAGCACACTCAAGCTTACACTCACAAAAAAGCCTTCGCTTCCTATAAGACTACTTCGCAACGCGCCACCAATTCCACTTGCAATAAAACTAATTACGGCCGCACCAACAAATACTCCAACATGTGCTGAGAATAACTCCCATGCTCGACGAAAATAAACAGATGAGGATTCCATGTTAATACGTTATTTTTTTATCCGGCGGAATCACTTCCACCCAGGTCGCACCTCGAGTAAACACAATCTCGGCACCATCTTTATTGTAAAACCTCATACGCTCTCCACGCACCGGTTTTTTCCAGGTCCCTTCTTCGACAATTCCGTCATGAAACAGTAATGCCGTCCCGCCAAGGGCGGTATCAAGCACAAGGCGTTTTTCATCAAGCGGCTTTGCCTTCACCTTTGCAACTGCCACATTTTTTGCCGTCAATTGTTGCCCGGTTGCTCGATCAGTATGCGATTGACCGCCGTTAAAGCGCTTATACTCGTTTTTCGCTTGATCATATGACCATTTTACTGCATAGCCCGAGGTTGAAAAATCCAATCCGATTTCAGTTGCCTGTCGAAACAGTTCGTCACTTTTTACACTATCCGCGGTTGCTACGGTGTCTGATTTCATCTTTCCAATCCAAGATCCGGTATCATCTTTAAACTTCCAGGAATCAAATTTTGCCACCGAACCCACGCCTTTGTCACGACGCGCAACGTTCAACAAATCAGTCTTTGTGTACAGATTATGCGGTGCGCGATCCTGCTTGTCTCGCCAAAAATACTTCCCGTCCGAAGTCAACGCATTAATATCGGTAAAATCATAATTCTTAATGGCACTCAATGCTGTTGGGCTTCCGCCTGCATGAATATAAAGTCCATGGAATTCTTCTGCCCAGTCAAGATAATAATTACGAGCACTACGAACCGGACCAATTTGATCCAAGGTCTTGCCTTGGAAAATTGCCAAAAATCGAGTAATTCCTCCCTCGGCAAGCGCCTCAAATACCACACTTGCCTTACTCAAGCCGGTTTGCGGTCGAATCGTGGACAAATTTTCAATCATCACTTCGTATGGCACAGCCTGCGCAGTATTCTCGGATTGCATAATACCATCAGCAAGACCAGCAACCAGCTTTTGCTCCGGCACAGTCACTTCCTCTTTTTTTGTCTCGTCTGACGCAATAGGTGCTGCTGTTCCGCCGATGCTCAAACTCGTAAAATAGAAATATACCGCCACTCCAATACCAATAAGCAGCATAACAACCAACGCGGAAATTTCCATTTTTTCTTTTTTCGAAAGACCGGTCTTAATCTTCTCATCATCACCACGATCATCATCCATGTCCATATCATCATCCATATCGTCTTCCGAATCAACACTCGCCTCTTGCTCTTTCAAGTGAGATTTTTTCTTTGCTTCTTTTTCCTCAGCGCGCGTCACCTTAACCCTAATAGACTTTCCCGAACCAGGCTCCGCCGGAGGCTCGTCAAAAAAAGAATTTGGATCATTGACATCGATTTTCGGAAGCTCATCGAATTCAGTCAAATCCTTTGATTCGTCGATTGTATTTTTTTTATCTTCATGACGAAGATCAACTACTTTTCCTTTTTTCTGAGATTGCTTTTTTGGTTTCACGCGTGTTACTTAAAAATAACAATTTTAGTATATCACATTTGCATTATGAGCAGAATCCATCGCCCCCAATATCACTCCCCACCAAAAACGACTCAACTTCCACGCCCTGAAAAACTCCGTCCTGATTACCATCCACAGACACGCGATTCTGCTTGACCGATCCAATGCTGCATCCAGTTCGAAAAAATTTCTCATTCTGCACAAATTGCGCAACGCCTTTTTGAGACAGCACGGCAACATCACCAGCCTTCTTGCTTAACAAAAGAAAAACCGTATTTGAATCAACAAACGCATTTCCACTTGTCACTCCGCGCACAAAAAATGCAACGTCTGCACCGGAAATAAATCGAGGAATGCTAAACTCATTCACCTTTCCAGATCCCCTTGCTTCGATTGCATTGCTAAGCAGCTCGGAAGATTGGATAGTTGCCCGGTCAGGGCTGGTAATCATATACACATTAAAACGATGAATCTGATTTTTCAAACCAGTCGTGAGCGGCTCGGTAAACCGCAACACAAACACATCAGGCGTACTCGTCACCAGCTGCAGATCTGAAATCTGAGTGGAGCCACGATCAGTACTCTGATACAAATCAGGCAATACGACTGACGGCAAAAAGACAGTGGTAGTTGCCTTTTGCAGCTGGAGATATCCAGTTGCTCCAGCAAAAACGATGACCAGCACACCAATCACAAGATAATTATGAATTCGTTTTTGTTTCATGCTCGTAAGTTAATCAAGTGCATATCCACATTGTGCACAAAATTTTGCCTCAAGAATATTTTTATTATGACAGAGCGGACAAGTATAAAGCAACGTCTCCACTTTTTTGGACTTTTCCTTGCTCACCACAAAATCAGGCGCCGGTTTCACGTCCAACTTTTTACTTGCAGGATCGAGCACAAACGTCTCCTTCGCGCGTGGATCACCGATGATATACACGAGCGCCACCAGCGCTGCTGCCACCAAAAACACCGTATAAAAACCCGTCTGCGTCAGCAGGAAAAAATCAAACAACCCATGCAGCGCCAACGGAATCACGAATGCCTTCACCAACTGCGCCCGCCGCTTGAGCGTGCCAAATTTATATTTGAATAAAAAGTATCCCATAATCGAGCCATACATCGCATGCCCAACTGACGAAATCAAAAATCGCAAAATAAATATCGTGAATAGTTGGTTAAAGTCTTGATTGCTAAATGATTGAAAGAGGTAGATTCCATTCTCCAACCCTGCAAATCCCATGCCAAACAGCGCGCCATATCGCACGCCATCGATCAAGCGAGTGAATTTACCCGAACGCTTCACAATCAACCACAAAAAGACATACTTAGCGCCCTCTTCGACCAGCGCCACCAGCGCAAACGAAAGCACAAACAGCCGCACCACGTTACCCGCAAGCAGATCACATGTGGTGAAATAGCACGAGGTCAAATCCTGCGGCAGATACTTAAACGCCACGTATTCCAGTCCGCCGGCAGGCGCCACTGCAAGCGCTCCAAGCGCAATCAGTGAAACCATGAATGCAGGAGAAAATTTTTCCTGCTCTTTTTTATAGTACGAAAACCAGAGCCAAAAAATAATCGGTGTAAACGCAAGATAGAGAGTGAAAAAAAGTATGGATGATTGTTGGGTCATTGGTGAAGAAATAGTCCTGTGGCAATTGAAGGCTGGGTGCGCGAATCGGCGCCCGGTAAAATTCCTGTATATTTTTGCGTTCCTGCAGGTGAAAATATCTTAAGACGCGATCCTGCAACCGTGAGTATTTCCGCCTTCCCATCCGTATTCGTGTCTGCCAAAGCAACTGCAGGCGCTCGCCCATCAATTAGTTCATCGTGACTAAAAAGAGTGATTTTTTTAAGAAGCGCATGAGGCGCCGCAGCCGCAAAAATCTGAAGCGTTGCGTTTCCGGATGAAATAGATTGAGGCATAACTCCAATATCGGCCAAGCCATCACCGTCGACATCACCAGCAGCCATCGTGATTCCCGAGCGATCATTCTCTGAGCCCGCAAAAAACTGACCCGACTTCATGACGGCACCTTGTCCAGATGCAGTGACAGTTTTTGTGTTAATATCAAACACGCGAATTTGTGGCCCGCCGCCAACTCCGGCACCCGTGATCGCCTCTGCGCGTCCATCACCATCGGTGTCTGCAAGCGCGATCGTAGCGCCCACTCTCACCTCGTCAAATGCCTTCCAATACGCAAGAATTGGTTTTGAAGTGCTGTATTTGTAGATTTTACAAAACGACTGATCACCCTCAGACGCCTGACAAACACCAATTTCCGCTCGCCCATCCCCATCCGTGTCACCCACTGCAAGAGAAAGCACGCCGCGGTAATTGGGATGAAACGGCGCGAATTGGATCGATTTTTGCGTGCCGTCTTTTGAAAAAACCTTGATATTTGGCCCAAATCCTTTGCCGGCAGCCACCACAATATCTTGCTGTCCATCACCATCCACATCGCCGACTGCAATAACTGCTCCGCCGGCAAATTTTTTGTCATAGGCGAAAAAATGTGACTGTGGACTATCTTTTGCGCCCTGTGTAGTCCACGATTGCACCAGAGCAGCTGCACCTTGTGATGGCACCGTGAAGATTGTATTTGCGGCCTGAACGGCACCGCGAGGTCCTCGTTTTTCGGGCACACTTGGCTGTCCGCTCCCAAGACCTATGACGCTTGTTCGTACGGATGCACTATTGAGATAGACAGCGACCGCAAAAATTCCCACCACCAATACAAAAAAAAGTCCGGTGACAAGTGCTGCATTGCGTTTCTGGTGTTTGATTTTTACTCCCATTTCGATTCGTACGGTGAGGTTTTATTTCGTGTTGATATGCACATTATAACATGCTAGTATTGGAGCGTCAATTATGAATACGCGCGAAATTTCAATCTATGCATTTGCTCTCCAACTCGCCGCCCGCATTGTGGTGCCATTGTTGGTGGGCGTTGCGGGCGGGCTCTGGCTTGACACCCGTCTCCACACTCGCCCATGGGCGCTCCTCATTTGTCTAGGGGCTGCCTTTTTCCTGACCATGATCAGTCTGTATCGCCAAGCCAAGCAAGCAATTGCCAACCTCCCTCCAGAAATTCGTCATCCACAGAAAAAATGACAGTCGGTTGACTGATCCCCACTCCTCCCGTATAATGAATGCCTAAGGACACAAGATGTAATCTCATTAGCTTGCTATCAGGCAGTTTCTACTTATCCGAACTGCCTTGCCCAGGGGCTGTGAGGATAAGTAGAAACTGCCATTTATGCATATTTCACTTGCCGCCGAAGAACTGTTCCGAATAGGAGCTTTCCCGGTAACCAATTCAATACTTACAACATGGATCGTAACGCTGGGGCTAATAATTTTGGCTTTTTTTGGCACGCGCACTCTTCAAATGGTTCCTCAGGGTCTTCAAAATATTCTAGAATACACTATTGAATCCCTGCTGAAACTTTTTGAAAATATCCTTGGGGACAAACAACAGGCTCGCCAATTTTTCCCTTTACTTGCTACGTTATTCTTGTTTATTCTAAGCGCAAATTGGTTCGGCCTCCTTCCCGGGGTAGGATCCATCAGCGTTCATTCTCACGAGGGAATGGCGCCCGTCTTTCGACCAGCAAACGCTGATCTAAACACAACCCTAGCACTTGCAATCGTCACAATCGCATCAATTCAATTATTTGGCATCGCGGCCATTGGCTTCGGAAAATACGCAGGCAAATACCTTAATTTCAGCAGCCCAATCGAATTTTTTGTCGGCATACTTGAACTGATAGGTGAAGTATCGCGAATGATCTCATTTTCTTTTCGCTTGTTCGGCAACATCTTTGCAGGGGAAGTCTTGCTTACGGTAATTGCATTTTTGTTACCAGTAATTGCTCCGCTCCCCTTTTCTTTCCTTGAAATCTTCGTTGGATTTGTCCAAGCATTGGTGTTTACATTGCTTGCGACCGTGTTTTTGAAGATTGCGGTCACCCCGCATGAACACGAAGAACACGCGGAGCATGCGCCGAAACTAGCGCAAGATCATTAATTTTGTCTAATTATTAAATTATTCGTATGGACGCAGAATCCCTCAAACTGCTTGCTCCGGCACTTGTCATCATGATTGGCGGCGTAGCGCCGGCAATTGCGATCGGCACAATCGGCAAAGCAGCGATGAATGCGATCGGCCGAAATCCAGAAGCTGCATCAAAGGTGCAGACCGCTCTGATTTTGTCCGTTGCATTTGCGGAAGCAATCGCCATCTACGCACTCGTGGTGGCTCTCGTGTTGAAATTTGTCTAATATTGGACAATTTCGTCTGAATGATCTGCCACACGCAGGTCTTCAGAAGGAAGTCATGTCGGCGCGAGTCGACCTGGTTTCCTCCTGAAACGTAATAATTTGTATGGGCGAACTTATTGAAAAATTAGGCATCAATCCTCTTCTTCTCGGCGGACAGATCGTCAACTTCATTCTATTGTTGTTGATTTTACAACGATTTCTCTACAAGCCGTTGGTGACTTTACTCGACAAACGTTCGGCAAAAATCGCCGCAAGCCTCAAAAAAGCAGAGGAAATCGAACACAACGCCCAGCAAGCGCAAGCGGATTTCGATAAAAAACTTGCAGCGGCACAGGCCGAAGGTGCCCAGCTGATTGCTGAAGCAAAGCAGGCTGCCGAACGACTCCATGCCGATCTCATGGCCAAAGCTGAGCAACAAGCGCGTGATATTATCGACAAAGGCGCGCAGTCCGTGGCTGCCGAGCGCGTTGCATTACGAGCTGAATTGCGCCAAGAAACGGCACGCTTGGTCATTGCCGCGACCGAGCAAATTCTTGCCGAAGAGCTCACTCCCGAGAAGAAACAAGCCTACACCAATCGAGTGCTGGAGAAGATTTCATGACCTACCAGGCCAAACAATACGCCCATGCCTTGTTTGCCCTCCTGCCTGCAACGCAAAAGGATTTTGAAGCTGCGCTGAGCACCTTGAAAGCGTTTAAACGCGGATACGAAACCGATGCGGGCATTCGGTCGTTTTTCGATGACCCCAACCGCCCAATCAAGATCAAACAATCTGCGATTGAGGCTGCATTGCGCGATGCTCTAACTCCAGTACGCAACCTCCTCATCCTCATGACGGAAAATTTTGATTTGTTCAAGCTCAGCAAAACGATTTATATCTTGAAAAAAATTGGCGACGCTCAGTATGACATCCTCGAAATCCGCGTCCGCACCGCAACTCCGCTCACCGACGCCCTGACTCAAAAACTACGCGAAAAATTCCAAGAGCACACTGACCAGACCGTCCTGATTCGGGAAAAAGTTGACGAAGCACTGATTGCCGGATTCTCCGTCCGAATTCGCGACCGATTGATTGACGCTCGCCTCTCCACTTCATTAGCACATTTATTACTACAAAAGTCATGAAAGATCACATTATCGAGTCCCTGCAAGAGCAAATCGCAACACTGGATCGCGCGCCTCGCGAAGAGCACGTCGGTGTGGTGACGCGCGCCAGCGATGGTATTGCAAAAATCTACGGCCTGAGCGGCGTGAAATACAACGAAATGCTGACGTTTGAAAGCGGCGTTGCAGGCGTTGCACTCAACCTCGAGGAAGATAGCGCGGGCGCTGTTATTTTGGGTGATTTCCAATCGGTTCGCCAAGGCGAAACCGTCAAAGGAACTGGAAAAATCCTCAGTGTTCCTGTCGGCAACGGCATGATTGGTCGTGTAGTCAACGCGCTCGGCGAGCCGATTGACGGCAAAGGACCGATTGTGGCAGATGCGATATATCCGATCGAACGCATTGCTTCCGGTGTGATCACCCGTGATGCTGTCAAAACCCCATTACAAACCGGCATCAAAGCCATCGATGCCATGATTCCGGTCGGCCGCGGCCAGCGCGAACTCATCATCGGCGACCGCCAAACCGGCAAGACCGCCATCGCCATCGACACGATCATCAACCAAACAGACGTCACTTGTATCTATGTCGCTATCGGACAAAAAGAATCCAAAGTGGCGAAAATCGTGGCCAAGCTGGAAGAATCCGGCGCCATGAAACACACCATTGTGGTGGTTGCCGGCGCATCAGAATCCGCCGCGCTCAGCTACATCGCCCCCTACACCGGCTGCGCAATGGGCGAATTTTTCATGGATAAAGGCAAAGACGCACTTATTGTCTACGATGATTTGTCCAAACACGCGTGGGGCTATCGCCAGATTTCACTCTTGCTCCGCCGTCCTCCAGGTCGCGACGCGTATCCGGGCGATGTGTTCTACCTCCATTCTCGCCTTCTTGAGCGTGCAGCAAAGTTGTCCAAGGAATTCGGCGGTGGCTCTCTGACCGCTCTTCCGATCATCGAAACCCAGGCCGGTGACGTGTCAGCCTACATCCCGACCAACGTAATTTCTATCACCGACGGCCAGATTTATCTCGAGCCTGATTTGTTTTACCAAGGCATCAAGCCAGCCATCAACGTCGGCCTCTCGGTCTCGCGCGTGGGATCGAGCGCACAGCTCAAAGCCATGAAAAAAGTGGCGTCCAAGCTGCGTCTCGATGCCGCACAATTCCGCGAACTTGCCGCTTTTGCCCAATTCGGATCCGACCTTGATGAAGAAACGAAAAAGCGCATCGAGCGTGGCAAGCGCGTACAAGAAATCCTCAAGCAAGGACAATACGCTCCGATGAACGTCGCCGACCAGATTATCATTATTTACGCGGTCACGCGTGGATTTGCCGATGATGTGCCGGTAGAAAAAATGCGCACCTTCGAAGCAGGTCTGCTTGAATTTATCTCCAGTGGTCGCTACCGCGTCGTTCGCGAGGCAATTGAGAAGGAAAAAGAGCTCTCGGACAAAATCGACGCCGCGCTCACCAAAGTGATTACCGAATTTAAGAAAAATAGGACGTTTTAATGCCCCAAGGAACTCGAGAACTCAAACGACGCATTCGCAGCGTCAAAAATACCCGCCAGATCACCAAAGCCATGGAAGCTGTGGCGGTTTCCAAGATGCGCAAAGCACAACACGCCGCGCTTGATGCGCGCGCGTATGCGCTCAAAGCTCTCGAGCTCCTGTCGCATGTCCAAGAAAAAGTTGGACGTGCCTCCCATCCCCTTCTTGCGTCCCGACCAGCGAAACGCGTCACCGTCATCGTGTTCACCACAGACAAAGGCCTGTGCGGCGCACTCAACACCAATGTGCTCAAAAAAGCAATCGAGGCGCTGGATGCTGAGAGCGGCACACAGACAACTCTTGTCACAGTGGGTAAAAAGGGTGCGGCATTTTTCAAAAAAACTCGCGCAGATATCACTGCCACTTTTTCCAGCCTCGGCGATCGCACCGACATTGGTGATGTGGCCGCAATCTCGCGCGTTGCGCTAGATGACTTCCTCAATCATCGCACCGACAAAGTGATCCTGGTCTACGCCAACTTTGTTTCGACCTTGCGCCAAGTGCCCCAAATTCGCCAGCTCCTCCCGCTTTCTCGCCAGCTCATTACAGAAATCTCTGAACTCTCTTCGCTCGAGCTGCGCGAAGAAGACACACGCGCAAAGTCATTTGACTTCGACTACTTGCTCGAGCCAAATGCAGACATGCTTCTCTCGGCTCTTTTACCCAAACTGGTAGAAATGCAAATCTATCGCGCCCTTCTTGAAGCAAACGCGTCCGAACACTCCGCCCGTATGATTGCAATGAAAAATGCCACCGATAACGCGTCTGACATTCTTGAAGATCTCAACCTGACCTACAATCAATTGCGTCAATCAACAATTACGAAAGAAATTTCTGAAATTGTGGGTGGCGTTGAGGCACTCAAGGATCAAGAGTAGGCGTGCGCAACAAATTTATTTATGAATATTATTTGATCAATGCATATGAATAGCAAAGGAAAAATAACCCAAGTCATCGGCCCGGTCGTGGATGTGGAATTCGAAGGCCATATTCCCGCGATCTATAACGCGCTCCGCATCAACCGCGGCGCGGATGAACCCGTCCTCGTGTGCGAAGTCGCCGCTCATCTCGGACAAAATGAAGTCCGCACCGTTGCCATGTCGGCAACTGACGGCTTGATCCGCGGCATGGAAGTCATCGACACCGGCGCACCAATCTCAGTGCCCGTTGGCAAAGAAACACTTGGCCGCATGCTGGACGTGCTCGGCAATCCAATTGATGGCAAAGGACCAATCGCATCAGCGCAACACGCATCCATCCATGCAAAAGCTCCGGCATTTGCCGATCAAACCACCAAAACAGAGATTTTTGAAACCGGCCTCAAAGTCATCGACCTCATTGCTCCATTTACCAAAGGCGGTAAAATCGGACTCTTCGGTGGCGCCGGCGTGGGTAAAACCGTCTTGATTCAAGAGCTTATTCGCAACATCGCCACCGAACACGGCGGATATTCGGTATTTGCCGGCGTCGGCGAACGTACTCGCGAAGGTAACGACCTCTACAAAGAAATGATTGAGTCAGGCGTGATCGACAAAACCAGCTTGGTGTTTGGTCAGATGAATGAGCCACCAGGGGCGCGTTTGCGCGTCGGTCTTTCCGGCCTTGCGATCGCAGAATATTTCCGCGACCAAGAACAAAAAGATGTACTGTTGTTCATCGACAACATTTTCCGCTTCACCCAAGCCGGCTCCGAAGTGTCTGCGCTCCTCGGACGCATGCCGTCTGCCGTGGGCTATCAGCCAACACTCGCAACTGAAATGGGTCAGCTCCAAGAGCGCATTACCTCAACAAAAAAAGGCTCCATCACTTCAGTGCAGGCTGTGTATGTGCCAGCTGACGACTTGACCGACCCTGCTCCAGCGACCACATTCGCCCATCTGGATTCCACCATCGTGCTTTCGCGCGCACTGTCTGAGCTTGGCTTGTATCCTGCGATCGACCCACTCGACTCCACCTCTTCTGCGCTTGATCCGGCTATTGTCGGCAAAGAACACTATGAAGTGGCACGCGAAGTTCAGCGCATTTTGCAGCGCTACAAAGACCTGCAAGATATCATCGCCATCCTCGGCATGGACGAGCTCTCAGACAACGACAAGCGCACCGTGGAGCGCGCACGTCGCATCCAACGCTTCTTGTCGCAGCCATTCTATGTCGGTGAGGTGTTTACGGGCATCAAGGGTCAATACGTGCCGCGCGAAGAAACCGTTCGCGGATTCAAAGAAATCCTCGAAGGCCGTCATGATGACAAAAATGAACAAGCGTTTTACATGAAAGGCTCGATCGATCAGGTCGGCAAATAATCTCTCCGCTTATGGCTCAGCAGCTTCTCAATATTGAAATAGTCTCGATCAAGCGTACGGTGTATACCGGCACCGCTCGTTCCTTGGTAGCGCACACAGTTGATGGCCAAATCACTATTTTGCCACACCACGAGCCGCTCATTACCCTCCTCGATCAAGGCGAGCTGGATATTCGCACCGAGTCAGGCGAAGAGTTATATTTTGCCCTCTCGAGTGGCTTTCTCGAAATTCGTCCAAACAAAATCATCATTCTTGTCGAAGATGCTACGCGCGCCGAAGACATCGATGAAGCGAGTGCCCTCGCTGCGCGAAAACGCGCAGAAGAACTGATCCGCACACGCAACGAGAAAGACGACATGGAATTTGCTGACGCCAAAGCGCTGCTTGCAAAATCCCTTCTCGAGCTCAAGGTTGTTGGCCGCAAAAAATCCCTTCGCACGCACACGCCACCGCTTCGGGAAGAATAAAGCTATCAAAAAACCATCGGCTCCAGGCCGATGGTTTTTTATATAATCACCTACAAAAACCGTTTAACGAGGCTTAATACCAAGTGATTCAAGCGCAAACTGTGTCTTTTCAAAAATTAATTTCTCTTTTTCAAAACGATCGTACTTCTTCGAGCACTGCTTCAAGAGCGCCACAATAGCAGGATCAATGCTCGTCAAAAGGACCTTTTGTCCACGCTCCTCTGCAATACCAATGATTTCATCAAGCGCCTCAATGCCATCGAGATCAATAAAATACACTTCTCGCAACCGCAAAACAATGTATTTATAGCTCGTAAGTCCCTCTTCGAATCGACTCACATGCGCACGACTATTCAAATAGCACAATTTTCCCCGAATTGAATAGAGTAAAATGTCAGCGTTTTCCTTAATCTCCTTAATGCTTTCGCCAGAAACAACACCTACAAGTCCTTCATCAAACTTATTGAGCTTCGCATCAAAATGTCCGTGTGAAATCTTGTTGGTAAAAATAAGAAGCGAGATCGACACGCCAACTAAAATACCAACAATTGGATCCTCAACGATTGTCACAGCCGCAACAAGCAATGCCACAAAAAAGCTTGAGCGCTCATATTGATAGAATCGAATAAAGTGCTTGCGTTCGATCATTTGTATCGCGACATACACGAGAATTGCCGCAATAACCGCCATCGGGATATAGCGGAAATAAATCAAGAACACCGAAGAAATAACTGCCACTAAAATCGCATTCACTATCGCTGACGTGCGGTGAGACGCGCCAGTTCTGATGTTTAATGATGTACGTGCGAGTGCGGCGGTCGCAGGAATACCGCCCGCGAGTCCGGAGGCAATATTGGCAATGCCGAGGCTCAGCATCTCCTTGCGTCCATTGTGCTTAGTTCGCGTCATGCCATCCGCAATCTTCGCCGAAAGCATTGTTTCGAGAATTGCCACAAGTGCGATCACAAGCGCCGAAACCACCATATCGTGAGTAAAAGTCAGCGAAGGTGCGGAAAAAAATTGAAATGAAATAGAGCCAAACTTTCCGCCGAGCGTTTGAAGCTTAGACGATATAGCACCCGTTTCCCCCAAATAGCCCAACAAAATACCAACCGGTGCCAACACAATCGCACCCGGAATTTTTGGCAAAAACTTTTTGAACAAAAAGAGAGCCACGAGAAACAAAAAGAAGACTACTACAGCAGCAAAGGAAAATCCGGATACATGTTTAAATGACTCAATCACATTATCAAAAAATTTTTCATGAACAGGTATATTTTTAAGTCCAAGCGCAGAGTTAAATTGGTTGAGACCGATAATAAATGCCACTCCCAAGGTAAATCCATGAATCACACTCGACGGAATCAAGATGAGATACCTCTCAAGCTTTAATGCATATGCAATCAAAATCAGAATTCCTGCGAGCACCGCCAACACCGGAACGGTTGCCGCTCCATGAGCAATCGCATATGTTGCAATCACGCCCGACAACGCTCCTGTCGGACCAACAATGTTAAAGTTGCTGCCTGCAAAAACAGCCGCAAAAAAACCTGCCCACATAGCAGTCAGAATACCCATCAGCGGCGTAACGCCTGAGGCAACGGCAAGCGAAATCGAAAGTGGAATCGAGATAAGCGATACTGTCACGCCAGATTTCCAGTTTTTCTTGAGATGATCAAGGCCGGACTTGAGCTGCATACGGGTACGAATAAAATATAAATAAATTAAAACAGAAAATGAGTATAACGCTCCGCTATCGGGTTGTCAAATACAAATTCGAGGAAATAAAAGTGCCGTATTCCACTTTGCTACAAGAGGAATACGGCACTTTCAATTGATACTACTCAGCCTTCTTTTCTTTTTTCACTTCTTTGTTGCCATCTTTTTTGGCATCTTTGGTGCTGCCGGTTGCAGCAGGCGCATTTGGATCCACTTCCTTCTTCACGCCTTCCACTGACTGCACGTCTTCCACAACTTCAGCCTTCAACGACTCGAGCTCTGCTTCCGAGCGAGGAGGAGTGACTGAGGCCACCACTTCATCCATCTCAGTAATCATCTTGACCCCTTCCGGAAGCACGATATCACGAACCTTAATCACGTCATCAAACGTAGCAAGTGAGGAAATCTGGGCAACCAAGTGATTTGGAATATTGGTCGGCAAGCATTCGATTTCGATTTCATCCATGGCCTTGACCAACACGCCAGCCAGACTTTTAACCGCAGCAGAAACGCCTTCAAACGCCACCGGAACCTTGGTCTTGATCTTCTCTTTCAAGTTGACTTTGTACAAATCGGCATGACGATACACGCCCGTCACCGGATCCTCATCCACACCATGAATCAGAACTTTTTCTTCTGTTGAGCCGATTTTTACGGTCACAAGAGCGCTTTCTTGTGCGCCTGCGTATACTTTTTTGAACTCAGCAAGAGCAACTTGCAACGACTGAGTTGGATAATTATGACCATACAATACAACCGGAATTTTACCGGCTCGGCGAAGTCCGCTCACGCTTTTGCCCAGCGCCACGCGTTTTTCAGCTGTTAATACAAATTCTTTCATAGAGATACCTTACGAAATTATCAAAATTAAAATCGGAACCCAGGCGCGCGGACTGCATGATGAACGTCGAGCACTTCATCGGCGATAACAGCCGGAACGGCGCGAAATTTCACCACATCTTCACTTGTCAAGTCCGTGATCAAACCCATCGAACTCACACCAATCTGGCCAGTAACCATCGCGGACACGATGGAACTCTTGCATTTGCCGCACTGGACATGGATCAAAAATGCGTTTTTGCGCTCTTCAATAATAGAAGCCGCATGCTTGCCATACTTCTCGCCGCAGAGCGGACAAGCAGAAAGCAAGCGCATATCCCCTCCCAAACTATACATCTTTCTCTTCATCTTCATATGACGGGTGATGAGAAATAAACTCTGCCCCTATTCTAGGCCGCAGAGGCGAAAAAGTCAAGAAGCGTGACCAGACAAACGCTGCGCACGACGAATCGCCACGCTTTCTACCAAACCAAGCGCAATCAGACTGGCAATCATCGAGCTTCCACCATAGCTCACCAGCGGAAGCGGAATGCCGGCCACAGGCATAATCCCCATATTCATGCCCACATTGATCAAAATCTGCGCCACGAGCATCACCAACACGCCTATGCCAATAAAAAAACCAAAATTGCTGCGCGCAAGCTGCGCCGAACGAGAAATCCGCCACAGCACAAAGCCAAACAAGCCCAGCAAAGCCGCCGCTCCCACAAATCCCAGCTCCTCAGCCAATACCGCAAACACAAAATCCGTGTGCTGCTCGGGTAAAAAGTTGAGCTGACTTTGAGATCCATGACCAAGTCCCTTGCCGAACCACCCGCCTGAACCAACGGCAATAGTTGATTGAATTACATTGTATCCCTGCCCCAGCGGATCATCCTGAGGTCGCAAGAAGGTCATGATGCGATCTTTTTGATATGGCCGCAAAAACACCAGCCAGGCAATAGCCGCAAGTGCAAATCCGCTGGCCCCCAACACAGCCAGATGTGTTTTTTTAATGCCGGCAACCAGCAGCATGCCTCCCCAAATCGCCGCAATAATGAGCGCTGAGCCCAGATCCGGCTGAATAACAACCAACGCAATCGGAATCAACGTCAACACTCCCGACACTACAATATGTCGAAACCGATACATCTCTTTTGCATACACCGAGAAGTACTGCGCCAACACGATAATAATGACCACTTTTGCAAATTCTGATGGCTGAAGGCTAAATCCGCCAATCTCAAACCAGCTTCGCGTCCCGCGCACCAATTTGCCAAAAAAAAGAACGGCAACAAGGACACTACAGATGGCCATGTAGAGCACCCACACCCAGCGCCGCAGGATTTCATAATTGATCAGGCTCACCAGCAGGAGCAAAGGGATTCCTACGCCTGCAAACAACAATTGACGACCAGCATACGCAGGCCCACCTTCGTTGATGATTCCGGTGCTGTAAATAATCATCACACCAAGCAGCACAAGCGCGACCACCGCCCCAAAGAGCAACCAATCAAATTGGGTTAAGAGTTTTTTCCACATGGGCGCGCGAAATTATTGTCCGTATTCGAGATAGCGACCGCCTTGAGCGCGGAATACGTTAATAAAATTGTCGGATTTATACACATTGACTCGCGTACTTGCGGCAATCTTGGCAACCGAGGTGTACGCGTCGAGATTCCACACAATTCGGAAATCGCGCTGAGTGTTTGAATGAAATCCATTCAAGACCGTGCGCGTCACGCCCAATACCTTACCCGCCACATCTGTTGCGGTAAGAAAGATATCAACCTGGTCAAATGTGTAGGGAGTCTGATTTACCACCGTACCGCTCACCTGAAAGCGATCACCTGCGGCAACCGGCTGAATCGGCTTCACATTGCGCGCCAATAGATCCAGCGAAGAAAACTGCTCCAGCTTCACATATTTTTGCGAAGTGATTTCAAATGTGGCGCTGGCCGCCGGTGCGCTCGTAGTAAGCCCCAACTCAACAAGCGGCGCAGTTTCAAGCGGTAACATATACGTCATTCCGGAGCTCGAGCCAACTTCCTGTTTGGCAACATCTAAAAGAGTGATTTTATAGCCAAGCTCCTTGACGCCCCATTCCTGAGACGCGTTGCGCAGCTGCACAAACACATCTACTGCACCGGATTTTTGAAACAGCTGAGGCTCGGTTGACTCAATCTTGAAATCCGCCGGCGGACGTTCGTCGCATCCATCCGGAATTCCATTGCGGTTTTCGTCCACATGATCATCAAATCCAGGGCACGCATCCAAGCGATCCACCACCCCATCATTGTCGCTGTCGGTATGAAGAGATTTGTCAAAATAATTGCGGATTGCGCCCGCATTGGCAAATGCAACCAACAAGATAATCAACAAAAAAAGTCCAAGCGCCATCAAGCCGAGGTATCGACGATTGCGCAAGAAAAATAACTTGAGCTTGAATTCGCTCTGAATACGCAAATGCGTACCGAGGACAGGCTCCTCTTCTTTGGGGAGCTCTTCGGGCTGAATTGGCTTTGGCTGTTCTTGGGGTTGCTCTGGTGACATGCAGACATCATACCACAACCGCTTTTTGCGCAAAAGTCAAAATTGCGAGCACGTCGGATGTTTTGTACAATACACCCACGACAAAGATAAAATTTTCATTAAAATGTAATGAAAAAATACTAAATTTACCGCTATGGATATGACTCCCGCTGCAACGCCCGCAACCCCGCCCGACCCAACGAAAAAAAATTTCGTGCATTTGCATACGCACAGTCACTATTCCCTGCTCGATGGATTGGGAAAAATTGACGACCTCGTCAATCGCGCCAAAGAACTCGGCATGACCGCACTCGCGCTCACCGATCACGGCGTGATGTATGGCGCGGTCGAATTTTACCAAAAATGCACCAAGGCCGGCATCAAGCCAATCATCGGCATGGAAGGCTACATCGCACAAGGCAGCATGACCCAAAAGCGCGCCAACATTGACGACAAGCCCTATCACGTCACGTTTCTGTCGTACAACGAAGAGGGCTACAAAAATCTGATCAAAATCACGTCGGCCGGACATTTGGAAGGATTTTACTACCGGCCGCGCGTGGATTATGACTTTTTGCGCGCGCACTCGCGCGGATTGATCGTACTTTCAGGCTGCGTCAACAGTCATATTTCGCGCGAAATTATTTCCGGCAACATGGACAAAGCGCGCGAGATCGCTCTCATGTACCAAGAGATTTTTGGCAAAGAAAATTATTATTTTGAAATCCAAGACAACCCCAAACTCGACAAGCAGATTATCAGCAATAAAGCGCTCCTTGAGCTCTCAAAAGAACTTGGCGTGCCGGTAGTTGCGACCAACGACATTCACTATGTACGTAAAGAAGATGCTCAAGCGCAAGATTTGCTTCTGTGCATCCAAACCAACCGCACCGTCCAAGAAACCAACCGCATGAATTTGCTCGACTGTGACTTGTCGATGCGATCGCGCGAAGAGATGGAAGAATCGTTTCGCGACATGCCGGAAGTGCTCGACAATACGGTCAAAATCGCCGAGCGCGTGGATTTTAAAATGAAACTGGGCGAAATCCAACTGCCGAAATACGAACTGCCCGAAGGCGAAACCAACGAAAGTTATTTGGAAAAATTGTGCCTGGTCGGCATGAAGCGTGCGTATGGCGTCGATGTGGCCGACTTGACCGAAGCCACGGTGGCGGGACTTTCGCCGCGCGATCGCGGCTATGTAGATCGATTGATTTACGAATTGGGCGTGATCAAAAAAACCGGATTCTCGAGCTATTTCCTCATCGTGCAAGACTTCGTGAACTATGCCAAAGGCGCGGGAATTTTCGTGGGCCCCGGCCGCGGTTCGGCTGCGGGAAGCTTGGTGTCATACGTACTCAACATCACAAGCGTAGATCCGATCGAGTATGGGTTGCTGTTTGAACGATTCCTCAACCCGGAACGTATCAGCATGCCTGATATCGACCTCGACTTTGCCGACGACCGCCGCGCCGAAGTGATCGCATATGTGGAAAAGAAATACGGAAAAGATCACGTGGCACAGATCGCCACGTTTGGAACCATGGCCGCACGCGCGGCCGTGCGGGACGCCGGCCGCGCACTCGCGCTCCCCTACGCCTATTGCGACCAAGTTGCCAAGCTCATTCCTCCGATGAAATCCAATCTCACCAAAGCGCTCGCCAACGTGCCGGAATTCAAAGAATTGTACGAAAAAGATCCGCAAGCAAAACTCCTCATCGACATGGCGAAAAAACTCGAAGGTGTGGCGCGCCATGCATCCGTGCATGCCTGCGGCATCCTAGTCACCCGCGAAGAGCTCAACGCCTACGCGCCCGTCCTCGCCATGGAAAACAAAAACGCGCCAAAAGACGCACCGACCAGCGCCATCGTGTCTCAGTATTCGCTCCACCCAGTCGAAGATCTCGGCTTGCTCAAGATCGACTTTTTGGGCTTGAAAAACCTGACGATCATGCAAAACGCGCTCAAGCTTTTGAAAGAAGGCAAAAACATCGACATCGACCTCAACAAGCTTGATTATAAAGACGCAAAAACCTATGAACTGTTCCAACGCGGCGAAACCGTAGGCGTGTTCCAGTTTGAATCTTCCGGCATGCGCCGCTACCTCAAGCAGCTCCGCCCCACCGAATTGCGCGACATCATCGCCATGGTGGCGCTCTATCGCCCGGGCCCGATGGATCTGATCCCGGATTACATTGGCGGCAAACACGGCACCAAGCAGATCACCTATCTCCATCCCAAGCTCGAGCCCATTCTCAAGCCGACCTATGGCGTCGCGGTGTATCAGGAACAATTGATGCAGCTCGCCCAAGCGCTCGCCGGCTGGACGCTCGGTCAGGCCGACTTGCTGCGTAAAGCAATCGGTAAAAAAATCGAAGCGCTGTTGAAAGAGCAAAAAGAAAAATTCACCCGCGACTGCGTGGCCAACGGCATCGAACTCGAAACCGCCCAACAAGTGTTTGCGTTCATCGAACCATTTGCCGGCTACGGCTTCAACTTGTCGCACGCCACCTGCTACGCCGTGCTCGGATTTATGACCGCCTACCTCAAGGCACACCACCCGGCCGAATTCATGGCCGCGCTCATGACCTCGGACGAAGGCGACACTGACCGGCTCGCCATCGAAAGTGCCGAATGTAAAGCTATGGGCATCCCCGTGCTCTCCCCCGATGTCAACGAAAGCGGCGCCAGCTTCAGCGTCGTCCGCCACCCGGAAGATCCGACGCGCGATGCCATTCGCTTTGGCTTGGGCGCAGTGAAAAATGTGGGCGCCAACATCGTAGCCGTCATCGTGGCCGAGCGCCGCGCCAATGGACCATTTGCCTCGCTGGATGATTTTGTCACACGCGTACAATCCCGCGACCTCAACAAAAAATCACTGGAAAGCCTGGCGAAATGCGGTGCGCTCGATCGATTTGCCGAACGCGCATCCGTGATCGCCAACATGGACGACATCTTACGTCACGCCAAAGAAATTCAAAAAGCGCGCGCGTTTGGTCAAGAGTCGCTCTTCGCTTCCATCGCGCGCACCACGCCCGCCTTTCAAGCCCCCGCGCTCCAACTCAAGCCGGTGACTCCCGCCATTCGCGAAGAAAAATTGTCGTGGGAAAAAGAATTACTCGGTCTCTACGTGTCCGAACATCCGGTACATGCGTTCATGGACGTGCTCGGCAAAGTCTGCACGCCCAACAACAAACTCGCTCCGCTTGCCGAGCAAACCAACGTGCGCATCGGCGGCGTGATCACTAAAACGCAAAAGATTCTCACCAAGAAAAATCAAAACATGATGTTTGTGACCATCGAAGACGTCTCGACGTCGGTGGAAATTTTAGTATTTTCAAAAACGCTGGAAAAATATGCAGCCATGCTTGAAGTCGGCAAAGTCGTGATTGCCGAAGGAAAAGTAAGTCACAAAGGCGAAGTACCGAAATTATTGTCCGATGTGTTTCATCTCTTGACCGACGCCACGCGCGAGGCAATGAGCACGCTCAAGCCGGTCGAACAACGCGCCGGCCGCGGGCGATTTGGCGGTGGTGCTAGTGGCGGCAACGGCGGATTTAACCGCGCGCCAGCCTGGACCCAACAGCAAGGAGCATCGTTTCGACCTTCATATCCGCAGACCCCAACTCCAGCTCCGGCCTCGACGCCGGCCGCGATTCCGTCGCCCACAGCCTCAGGCGCCAAACTCCTCGCAGTAGACAAAGCGCAAAATGCCATCACCATCACTCTCCCCGCGACCTACAAACCCGCCGACTTTGAATTGCTTAAAAAAATCCTCTCGAGCACGCCAGGATCGGTCAAGGTCAACCTCCAGCTCGCATCTCCTCAAGGTGGAGTTAAAAAAATCGAGACTTCTTTTGCCATCCAAGGCACCACCGAAGTATTTCAACAACTCAAAACACATTTCACGCCGTATTTATAAAAAACCGTTCAGTATCAACACGATACAGAACGGCTAACCTTTTTATACGCTGCTAATTTTGCGTTCACTTCACGCCGAAGCGCCTCGCGATCCTTGCTCATCCGCACAACGCTTTTGCGCAGAACTTCTACCGCCAGGAAATATTCATTACTCTGCCGATCGTACTCCATGCTCTTTTCCTCCCAACATAAACTCTGCACACCACTCCTGCATCACCGGCGTCCAAAGCTGGTCAAATCCCGGAATCACCACAATCCAGGGCGCCAACCGCGGAAGCTGACGACCGAGCACATCACGCAAAATCCGCTTATTGCCAAAAATTGCATGTTGTTCGAGCGCGTACAGGATATAATCCAACGTCTCAAGAGCCGTGAACACGCGCGCCTCCCACAAACTCACCTCGCGAAGCGCACGAATAGTTATCATCGCCACTTCAGGAAAATATTCAGAAAGCTCCGCAAGTCGCCGCTCATCACACTCCTCATCTCCGGAGCATGGCACGTGCTGAAGTAAATAGGCACTTCGCGCCAATTCCCAAGCATGGCCTGAACGAAGTGCAAAAAAATCTTCATACGCGTCAAATTCTTCGCGATCATGCGCGACGCCTTTCCTCGCAAATTGCACATCGCGTCCACAGAGCCACTCGCCATGATCATGCTCGAGTGCAGCCGTGCGCAATGCCTCAATATCCAAGCGAATTCCGCGCTCAAAGCATGGGCCGAAAAAAATCTCGCACGCCACGCGCACCAATCGCTCCAGGGACAGCTTGTGCTCGGCTAAATTTTGCGGTCGTATGCGCTCTTCCGACGGCGTCTCAACGCCCGGCTGGGGTCCATATGCACTCCAGCGCACAATCGACGACGGCCCCACTTGCACCGCTCGCCAGCCTTCAATCAATCGCGACAAAACCGGACATGGCAACTCAATGCTCGCTTTCATGACACACCTCCTGCGCCCATACTGAAGATAACTGCCTCAATTGTCAACAAACACACGCCGAAATAATGCTATAATTCCCTTATGCCACCTCTTCGCGCCAACGCACAAGTCGTCCGCACGGATTACACCCTCTTCCACCACCTTAGCCTGATTTGGCGCGAGCATTTTTCCGATGTCGAACGCGTCAATCCGGTCGTGATCGAATTTGGCCGCGCCGCACGCACGCGCCTCGGCTCAATCACGCTCGACAAACCGTCGAACATTTCACGTATCACCATTAGTCATTTGCTTGCTTACGACCTCGTGCCGGACGTGGTGCTCAACGCAACCATCGCGCATGAACTTGTGCATTACACCCACGGATTTAGCTCACTGCGACCTCGCATCTTTCGCCATCCACATCAAGGCGGAATCATCTTGAAAGAATTTCGCGCACGCGGATTGTACCCGACACACCTGGAAGCGCGCCGCTGGCTGCGTGCGAATTGGCGCAAGATCGTGGTATAAATAATTTATTGACACAGCATCCCGAAATTGCATTACAAATCAAAAGCAACAATTAATTTAAGGATATGCAGACCACACCTAGTAATCGTCTTTCACCCACATGGCGCGTAATAAGCATTGTTGCCATCACTCTCATATGCAACCTGTTACTTTTTTTCCTTATGCCTGGCGATACAATTGGCGCGCGGATAAACAGAGCTATGGCTGAACGTCTTTCCAACGCGCTGTTTGTCGAAACACTTGAACTCGGATTTGTTTCAGCATTTCTAGTCTTCCGCGCAGTCGGTTTTCGAGGTTCTTTTTGGAGCGCGTGGAGATATATTGCGTCCGGCATCTTTTTCGTTTCGGTCGCCGATGTTGCGCTATTGATTGCGTGGTTTCTATTCCCAACATTCAACGGAGGACTCATTTCGGCTGCCTTCAGCGTTATTTTTATGCCGCTCTTTATTATGTCCGGGCACAAACTTCTTCTCATGGCAGGAAAAAAGAATGGACTTCTTACGTTCGGTATTTACGCTGGATGTGTTGTAGCTAGCGTGCTTTCTGTCTACGGCATCGCGGTTGCCTATCCTCCAGCAGAAGGACTGCAATCAGTTATACCACAAACCGCATCAATCGGGCTTGTTATTGGCAGCGTCGTGCAACTATTTAGAGCCCGAAATGTTTTTACCGGAAGGATGCGACGCGTTCATATCCAGAGCGCTACCGCGTTCGCGCTTATAGTGCCTGGCTTGATGCAAGAAGTACTGCTTTCTTTCGTAGGACACGCAAGCGAATTTGCATACAACTGGAATATTCGCTGGCAGATTAGCCAACCAATTTGGCTATTGGCATATGTTTTTCTCGTGTATTCATCCGCGCGCATTCGCTTTGACTTTGCGGAAATTTACAAGCTCTCTCTTGCACCCAGCTCATACACAAATCCGTACGCACAGATTATTGACTTAACTGTCCGAAAGTTTGAACAGCTTATTGGAAAAGAAATTTCCATGCAGCGTCTTACGCATATCAGTGCTTTGCAAATCACTGATGCGGGCGGGATTCGCATTCCAAGTGAAGTTGAAGATTCGATTCTGATTGAAGCGTATCAAGAAACGATGAATATTTACCGCGATTTACTTGGTGACGTCGCTGACGATTTTGCAGCCGATGCGACGCGTTCGGTGCGAGCACAACATCCAGAGATCGCGTTTCAGAAAATTAACAATTAAATGATTTCATATGTCTCTCACAACACCTGAAAAAATTGAATTCGTCGTCATGTTTCTCATGCCGATTGCCGGCTTGGTACTCGCGTTCATTCTTCTTGGAACACTCGGATTCAAAGGAAAACTATGGGCGCCTTGGCGATATCTTTCGTATTCATTGATCGCCGCCGGAATAGGCAGCATTGGCAATCCGCTTTTTCTTTTTGTTACCAGCAAAACCGCCATTGCAGTATTTGGAATTGCCGGCTCTTTCTTTCTGCTTACTCCTATTTTTATCATTCTGAGCGCACGCAAATTTGGCAAGCTCTTTCATATCAAGCTTTTTTTCACTTCATTCCTTGGTCTCTCCCTAATTGCGTGCGGACTATTTGTCGCAGAATTTCTTATTTCATTTGTTTACAAGCCCGTGGGATCCCTCCCGTATATTGTTATATCTACAATGGTCGCCGCCTGCGAAATTGCATCGGCACTCTCGCTCAACAAACTCGCTCCACATGTTCAAGGCGCAGTTGCCAAGCCGATCCGAACTTTTTCGCACGTGATGATCTTGATTGCACTTTCATCTATTCAGGAACCAATTAGTGCCTATGTTGGCTGGTCCGAAAAAATAACACCGATCAACCCTCTCGCGACCTCCGTTTTGGTTGGATGCTACCTCATTGGCTTCCTTGCACTTCTTCGCCCCGTTCTTCAACTTCGCTCTGCGTTGCGCACTTCTTATCAAACATACGAAGTCGAACTCTCGCAGCAACCCTTTTTCCAAATGATCCAGCTCCTCATCCAAAAATATAGCGCCCTTATCGGACCCAGCCTTGTTGTAACCGCGGCACGCAAAATTCAAGGTCTTAATGTAAATGAAGATGGTTCTTTGGTCCGAATCGAAGAAAGCGACGGACGCCTTGCACTCATTTCTCTTATAAGCTCACATCGCGAACTGCTTGGCGATGTGGCATATGACTTTGCACAAGATGCAACACGAGGAGTCCTTGCTCAACATAAAGATATTCAATTCCCAACACGTGAAGAAATTGCTTGATTCATCACGAGCTTATTAACGAAGTCATTTATGTTTTGCAGAAAACGCAAGAAATAGGACAAGAAAATAGTAACATATTTTCTTGTCAACCACGGGCTAAAATGATACATTTATCGTGTCACCTATTTTTAATGGTATTTTATGCTCGAACCAAAAAAAGAGCTTACTTCACTTGAAAAAATGCGCCATTCGACTGCGCATACGCTGGCCATGGCTGTTTTGGAAATTTTCCCTGCTGCGAAATTGGGTATTGGCCCGGTTATTGAGGATGGATTTTATTATGACTTTGAGCTGCCGCGCGCGCTGACCGACAAAGAGCTGGTAGATATTGAAAAGCGCATGAAAAAAATTATTAAGCTTGGTCTGCCATTCGAACAAGTGTTTTTGTCACAGGATGAGGCGCGCGCGCAGTTGGCGGCGCAGCCCTACAAACTTGAGCTGCTTGCCGAAATTCTGGATGAGCGTGTGTCATTTTTCAAAAACGCAGACAAGTTTATGGATTTGTGCCGTGGGCCGCATGCGGCGTCGACCGGCGCGATCGGCGCATTCAAGATTTTGCATACGGCCGGCGCGTATTGGCGAGGTGATGAAAAAAATAAGATGCTGACACGCATTTACGGCACCGCGTGGGAAACACAAGAAGAGCTCGACGCATACCTTGCGCGCGTGGAAGACGCCAAGCGCCGCGATCACAAAAAACTCGGCAAAGATTTGGATTTATTTTTCTTTGATGCGGAAGTTGGCAAGGGTTTGCCGATGTGGACACCCAAAGGCACGGCGATCAAATTTGAGTTGGAGAAATTTACGCGCGAGCTCGAGCGCCACTATGGCTACGAGCACGTCGAGACGCCGTATTTGGCGCAAGAGACGCTCTACAAAACCAGCGGCCATCTCGCCCACTATCGCGCAAACATGTACAAGCCGATCGACATGGATGGCGACGAATTTTATTTGCGACCGATGGCATGTCCGCACCACATCAAAATGTTTATGCGCAAGCCGGTGAGCTACAAGCAGATGCCGGTGCGGTTTGCCGAGATTGCGGATTACAATCGGTTTGAAAAATCCGGCGAACTCATGGGCATGATTCGCGTGCGCAAATTTACGTTGACGGACGGTCATTTGTTTGTGACTCCCGATGGGCTCAAAGACGAATTCAAGCGCGTCTGTCAAATGATTCAGGAAGGAATTCGCGGCCTGGGAATTGAAGAGAAAGTCTCCTATCGATTTTCCAAACACGACCCGGCGGATCAGGAAAAATATTATCCGGATGCGGAATTGTGGCGCAAATCAGAGACGACGATGAAAGAGGCGCTTGATGAATTGGGGTTAAAATATGTCGAGGCTACGGGTGAGGCTGCGTTTTACGGGCCGAAACTCGACGTCCAGTTTCGCAACGTGAATGGCAAAGAAGATACCGCATTTACCGCGCAGATGGACTTTTTGCTGCCAGAAAAATTTGATATTTCCTACATTGGCGCGGATGGTTCGAAGATGCGGCCGGTAATGATTCATCGCTCGACGATCGGCGCGCTGGAGCGCACGTTTGCGTTCTTAATTGAGCACTATGCCGGCGCGTTTCCATTGTGGATGTCGCCGTTTCATGTTGCGGTGCTGCCTGTGTCAGATGCATTCACGCCATTTGCCCGCGAATTTGCGGCCGAGATGGATGCCCTTGGTATTCGCGCGCAAGTCGCGGACGAAACCGAGAGCGTGGGCAAAAAAATCCGCGCTGCTGAAATGGAAAAGTTCCCCTACATCATCGTCGTGGGTGAAAAAGAAGTCGCGGGTGGCGATTTGATGGTGCGCGTGCGCGGTCAAAAAGATCAGCGCAGCATGACACGCGCGGCATTTTTGGAGATGGTTGTGGAACGACTCAAGGTGCGAGGGCTGGAACTATAGCTTTGTTTGCGGCAGCACCAGATCAGGATATTTCGTCTTGTACTGCTTTGACACATCTAGGATAAAATCTTGAGCGGAATCGCCCAACAAATCCGTGTATGCTGCTCCGATTTGTTCGATTGCGTGCACGCCAACCTCGGTACTTACCCCCTCTGCGATGACAAATTCACCGCCTTGTCGGGGCTCAACAATAGCAACTTCACTCAAACGCGCGAGCGCAATTTCTGCACCAATCAGACTGGAGAATTTTTTCACAATTGCCTCAATAAGCTGCGCATATGGATTTTCGTAAGATGAATAATGCTCAAGTGTTTCTGCGTAAGCGTCGGCAAGATCCTTGCGTAATTTGCCGGCCGTATAAACAATGAAGGATGAAACGACCAAATATGCAATTGCTCCAATATGATATTTTATAATGATTTGAGCCACTACGCTGTCTAGGCTAAAAAACACTCCTCCAAATTCTTGAAGTGAGGCAATCGCAGTAAATAAAGTCACGAGGAACAGTCTATGTTGCGACTTCTTGAGAGACCCAGTAATAAAGCTCTCACTTCGATACATCTCCTGGCCAAGAAAGCACGAATGAACGGCGACCAGCCATCTTAAAAAATCGCTTCACACCAAGAAACCCAAGAAAAGAAGATAAAACATAGAAAAGCGGGAAAAGCCCGGCGATTGGGCTTGACTGATATTCATAGCCAACAATAAAAAACAGCGTGTAGCCGAGCACATTTGCGACGCCATACATCGTGAGCCCAGCGGCAAGCAATCGCCAAGCGACCCAAAACTTGCCTCTCAGTTTCTCAGCAGTCAACATGCGGAGACCGGCGTAAAATGCCAGCGAAGCAGTGAGGACGTAAAATAAGTTTTCAATTTTGCTTGTCGCGGTTACATTAGGTATTTTCCCAACCGTCTCTCCTGCAAAAAATAGTATCCACAGTAACAAAAAAGTAGTAACAGTCAAAATATTACCGTAAGCAGGAATGATGGTTTACCCCATACTTTTACATTAGGCATGTTGCTGTATTAGTTTTGATCAAGCGGAATAAAACAATAAAAAGTACTCCCTAGTCCCTCTTCAGAGCTCACCCCAACAATCCCTCGATGCGCTTCAACAATTCCTTTCGCAATAGCAAGACCGAGACCCGTTCCCTTTTTTTCACTTTTTACCCTTCCGTTCACCTGCTTAAACTTGCTAAAAAGACTAGGTATATCACTTGGAGCAATGCCAACCCCACTATCCGTGACGGCAACAAATATACCGGGCGGCAATTTCTTGAGTCTTTCCTCGGAGTCCTTAATAAACCATTCAATAGAGGCAGCTCCAGCCTCAGCTGCAATATCACCCGCATTTGCATGCATCAAGACGCTAATGGTGACTCGGCCGCCTTTTCCGGTAAATTTAAGCGAATTAGATATAAAATTGTTCAAAACTTGACCGATTTTATTTGCGTCAAACAAAATCATCTCCGGTACGTGCTCGTCAATCACTGCATGTAGCTTGATTCCAGAATCTTTTGCCAAGGGGCCAAATGCATGAACTTTCGCCTTAACCACATCTCGAATATTTGATGGTTCCACAAAAATTTGAAATTTTCCTGCTTCTATTTTTGCTTGATCAAGAAGATCATTTACTAGTTCAATCATGCTCTCCACATTACTACCCATGAGCGAAATCATTTCCTTATACTCTTTTTTTCCTGGCTTGAGAATTCCCTCTTTAAGAAGCTGAATAGTTGAAGAAGTTCCCACAAGCGGCGTTCGCAGCTCATGCACCATCATAGATGTAAAATCTTCACGCAATCGCTCAACTTCTTTTTCGTGAGTGATATCATGAAAAATTACTACACCGCCAAGTATTTCTTCTCCCGAAACTCCAGTTTTATTCTCGACAGGAGATACAAAAATTTGATAAAACCTATCATGAACAAGAACATCATCTAGCGTGATTATCTTTTTCAATTTTACGCTTTCCTCAAGACGGCCTCTGATATCAAATGCACCGCCCAAGCCGTCTATAAGATCAAAAATTAAAACTTCAATTTTCTCTTCAATGCCGACGATTTTTTTTGCAGCGGGATTTATTGCCAAAATCCGATACTCCTTGTCAGTCATAACAATCCCCTCAACCATACTCTCTATCATAGAGTTGAGCTTCCGTTGTTCGTTTTCGACAACATCCTGAAGTCTACTTACGGCCTGTGATGCCTGCTTTGTAATTTTATACAAAATACTTGTTTCACTTTCGTTGTACTGACCTTCTTTTGTGTCAGCAACAGTCAATACACCAACTACCTTATTGCCAATCACCAGCGGTATATTGAAAAATGACCGAACAGGATCTTGAATTTCATCAACAGTAATTGCGCCAGAAATTACCGGTTCAACCTGACTTTTACTCAAATCTTTATCCAATAAAGCGGAGAGCGACTTAAGCATACGCCCTTTTATATCTTCGATAAACAGAGGCGAAACCGATCTCTCAAGATTTGCTTTAAAAATTATTTTCTCGGGCCCCAAAAGCATATAAGATACAACGCTATAATCCATAAAGGAGCGCAGTGATCCCGTAATCATGTCAGCAACATTCTGGACGTTGAGCGAATACCCAACTCGCTCACCCAAATCCTTCAAAATCGCCAATTCATACAGACGATGACTAATTTCCTTTTCTTTCTTTTCGTTCTCTGTTTTGATTTTTTTCTCGAGCTCCTTTAGTCTGACGTCAACCCTCCTCCCTCTCAAAAATACAAACACAGTTGCACCAATAGACAGCACTAAAGCGGAAAAAAGTATGACGAGATCAGACATGTCGTATCTATTGAATAACTTTTTTAATCAAGCCGACCGACTTATAGAATCCGTAAGCAACAAAGAAATACGCCGGAAAAGTTATTAGTTGCTCAACCTTCTCAATAAAACTGGCGTCAAACATCAAAACCTTCCAGCTCTCCGTCAATAGCTCCCAGAAATGGGATATGCCGTAAAGCCCGAGAGCCACAACAAGCGGAGAAACAATAACGCGTATTGCAGGCAACAATCTTTCCTTTGCCATAAGCAGATAAAGTGCGGCACCGGTTCCGAGAACAAATGAGATAAAATGGACAAGTCCGGCTCGATCAATCAATCCCCCCTCAAAAGCTTGCAAAGAACCATCCAATGAAGGAAGTGCGATAATCCAGAGCATAGCAAAAACCAACGATCCAACGGCCGACATCTTTGCGACAAACCACGAAGGCTCCTTTTTCTTTTCAGCTTCGAATCCAAGAAGCATTTTGCCGGCTACGAGGTATGCGATAGTTGACAACCAATGAAGCGCGTGCCAACCGAGTTGCATTGTGAACTCACCAACGCTGATAATTTCAGATTCATTCAGAAACAAAAAAATGCGAACTGTTCCAAGAAAAAATGTTCCAATCAAAAAGTAGACCACCGAAGTCCCAATCACAGACTTTCTATACAAATGCGTTAGCTGAAAAGCAAGAAAAAGCGACCACAAAACCAACAAAAAGCTGACAAAATCCATCATGATAAATCCCATATTATTTTGTAATTTTTTTTATTTACCCTAATCAATCTTTTTTACCGAAGGATACTTAACAAATACCGAGCTCAATGCGTTTTTCACGATCAGGCCAGAAAGCTCAACATATTGATCAATAAGCTTCTGCACAACCACTTGCGGATCACCGGTAATTTCCAAAACAACGCCTTTATCTGATATCACAAGCTCTTGTACTCGCTTGGCTCGCGCAATAGCCATCTGTGGACCAAGTATAATTGCCTGCTTTTGAATAACCTCTCCGATTAACGACTTGTATTGTTCTTTTTCGTCCATAGAGTTTTAATAATTTTTCTAAATATTATTTTAATTATATCACACAGGAAACTTAAACCAGAATGTACTTCCTCGCCCTTCCTCAGAAGTAAACCCGATAGACCCGCCTTGCTGCTCAATAAAATACCGCGCAACGGAAAGGCTTAAACCAGGAGCATCGGGAACGGCTAGTATTGCGTTTTGAGAGCGAAAAAATCTTGAAAAGATCTTTTGCTTATCTACTTCTGGTATGCCAATTCCGGTATCCTTTACCTCAAAACGAACATATTTTTTTCCATTCGGATCGAAACGGTTACTGTGCCGCCAGAGCCGGTATACACAAATGAATTCCTCAGCAACTCAGCTATGATAAATCTGAGCTTTCTCGTATCAGCCAAAACCGTTACGGGCTTTTCTTTATTCGCTAAAAGCCGACAATCTATTCCTTTTGCATCATATTTTTTCTTCCAAAAAATAAGCTCAGACTTCACAAGATCATTCAGCAAAAAACTTTCTTTGGTGAATTGAACGCGACCCTCTTCAATATCAATCGCAGTCAGAAGATCGTCTAGGCGGTTAATTATTTCGCCATCAGCGTTATATACAATTTGCAAAAAGTCTTTTTGATTTTTTTTCATCGCACCAAGCTCGCCGGCAAGCATCACTTCAAGGTTCCATCGTATTGATGTAAGCGGAGTTCTGAGCTGATGAGACATAACTCGAATAAATGCACTTTTCATCTGATCAAGCTTACTGACTTTTTCAAAGCTTTCCTCGATACTTTCGGCCATAGAATTAATTCCGCGGCCTACTTCTGCGACCTCATCGCTTTGGTTGCTAGGAACATTTACGCGAGCTTTAAAGTTTCCGCGCTTTATTTGATCCAAAACAGTTTGCTTTTCCTTAATGCGCGAAGTAAACCTTTTGCCAAAAATAAATGCGATCATCAACACAAGTACATCTATGCCAAGCATCAATGCTCCCAACTCGATGGCATGTTTACGCGCATCTTTATCAAGAATACCCTTATCGATTTCTACTACCGTAATCCAAGGGGTATTTTTCGAACAAAACACGGCGCCAAAAACTCGTTTCCCTTCGTAATTCAAATGCTCATCGATGATTTTTTTATCAGCATCAATACACTCGCCAATTTCTTTTGTTTCAGCCTTGTAAACAAGCGACTTATCAGGATTGTCAAAAAATGATGCGCCGATAATAAGCTTATTCTGATCTACAAGATACGAAGCATATTCATCCCGAGGCGCGCTCGCAAGAATCTTGTTTAACTCCCGAATATCCACATGATTTATTATGACCCCAATCGTTTTTCCAGTACTCAAATCCACAATCGGCGCTGCCGCATGAAAAAATGGTATATCATGGTGGCCCGGTTCAATCTCAAGTAAAAAACCACCTGCGACGGGCTTGCCAAAATCACTTTCCAATCCTTTTAGGAACCCATATTCTCGGTCCAGATCTTCAAGGTCCTGCGTGTCATTGTAGTCAAGCCGGTCCAGTTCAGTTGAAACCATTATTCTACCCGAAACATCGCGAATATCGGTGAGTACGACATCGTCATCAAGAGACACATTCTTTGCCTTTATATAAGCTGACAATTCTTCAGCTTTTAATCGATCACGGGTCTTTAAAAGCGAGGCAAACTCTTTTCGTATATGCCCATCCAGCGACCAATCAGCAACTCTTGCTTTGTTTATTTCAAAAAATTGAGGAATTTGATTTTCTATAATCTTTGCAGTTGCCTCAATACGAGCTTTGCGGTCTTCAAAGCTGGACTTCATATCTTTTTGATACATATAATACAAGCCGCCATTAATCGGGAGGATTGAAACAAAAACAAATATGATCGCGAGTTTTTGTTTTAAGTTTAGGCGTGGGATGTATTTATTTAGAGTGTCGCGCGGTTGGCAATATCACTTCCGGATTTCTTGCGCGAATGCCGGCAGTCACATCAGCCGCAAATTCTAGCGCAGAATCACCAAGCAAATCATGATATACATTCAGTACCTTTTCCATATTATACTGTCCCGATTCTTTTGATATGTTTTCAACAACACGAAAACCCAATTCATCTTTCGTCAATTCAACCACATCTATATTCGTAACTCTGGCAAGTGCAATTTCTTTTCCTACAAGATCGCAAATCTTGCGAATAATGGCCTCAAGCGCAGCCGAATGCGGATTCTTTAACGCAGAGACATGCTCGACTTGATTGGGAGATTGATAAATTGCCTTAATACTGCTCCACGCCCCCCGGTGAACAACATACCAAAACACCCACAAAAACGCCCACAGGAATGGGGCCACAAAAGAACTGACTTCGGATGCTCCTTCCTTAAAAAGTGCCGCCAGTAACGGGAGGGCCAATGCGGCGCAAATGAAAACTCCCCGCGATAGACTCTTTTGCACCTTGTTCAATGAGCCCGTAACATATATCGAACTCCCCCGGAATCCAAAAGCAGCGCTTACTATAAGTGCAGCATTAAACCCAATAACTACCGAAAGCACTCCAACAAACGAATTAATCGGTTCAAAATTGGCATTTAATAAAAACACAAGCACCACAAACAAGGAAGGAATAATTAAGACACCAGGAAAACTGAGAAAAAAGTTTCTTTTGCCGGCCATTTTGTAAAATTTAAATGGGGCAATAAAAAGAAAGACGGCGCAAATTGTTTTTAGAAGAGTTGAGGCTAGAAAAGCGGTTCCCGTATTAAACAACGAATACACGCCACCCCATATGACCAACTCGCCCAAAATATAGAGAATGACTCCGCGGGCATACGATCGCCAGCCTGACCAAAATTTCCCTTTCAGCTGCGTAAATTTCCAAACTATTGGAAGTGTTGCGGCGCCTACGGTAACATTGAGGGTGTGAAATAGTGCATATAACCGCCTACCAAGTAGAGACTCCTGAGCAACGTGTTCAAAGTCCCTCGAAAAAACCCAAAAGAATTCCAACAAAAATACGATAATCGCACAAACAATATATATCAGAATCTTCACTCTACCTGATTGTTGTTTTGTCATATATAATTTTACTTTTGCGTTTATTATACAGCATTGCTATGATGTTAGCCATGAATACGACCCACCAGAACGCTAAAACTTACCATATTTTGACCTATGGCTGCCAGATGAACGAGGCTGATTCCGAGCGGATCGCCGGCGTTTTTGAGTCGGTCGGAATGCGACGGGCGGCGCGTGAGCGTGACGCGGATTATATTGTCGTAAATACGTGCTCCGTGCGGCAAAAAGCCGAGGATCGCGTGTATGGGAAAATGCTTGTGTATGAGGATATTAAGCGCGAGCGGCCGTCGACCAAGATTATTGTGACCGGCTGTATGATTGGGAAGGTGTCGCGGAATTATAAAAAAGACAACGCGGCTGCGATTTTGAAACGCTTGAAGCACAATTTGCCGATCGTGGATTATTTCATGGACATCAGCAATTTGGATCTGTTTCGCGAGCAGCTGCAACACGACAATGTGTCGGAAGAATTGCTCATGCAGTTGCGCAGCGAGACCAATTATCTCGAAGTGCAGCCTGTCTATGACAAGCGTTATAAGGCATATGTCCCGATCATGAATGGCTGCAATAATTTTTGCAAATTTTGTATTGTGCCCTATTCGCGCGGGCGTGAGAAGTCGCGGCCGATGGCGGGAATTTTGGATGAAGTCGCGCGGCTGGTCGCCGGAGGTGCTCGCGAGATTACGCTGGTCGGACAAAATGTGAATTCATATAAGAGTAAGGAGGTTCCGGCCGATGCTCGGTATCAAGTGCCGTTTGCGCATTTGCTGGATGAAGTCACTCGCCTGCCCGGCGATTTTCGCGTGTCGTTTACCAGTCCACATCCGAAAGATTATCACGATGAGGTGATCGATATTGTTGCGTCGTCTGAAAAAATGATGCCGTGGATGCATGTGCCGTTGCAAGCTGGAAATGACGAGGTGCTGAAAGCGATGCGCCGGCCGTACACCCGCGAACGCTACATGGAAATCATTGGAAAAATTCGTGCGGCTATTCCTCATGTGGCGCTGGCGACCGACATTGTGGTTGGTTTTCCGGGTGAGACTGCGGCGCAATTTGAGGATACGCTGGATATCGTGCGCCGCGCGCGGATTGATATGGCGTTTATCGGGCGGTTTTCGCCGCGCGAAGGCACCGAGGCATATTTGCTCGTCGACGACGTGTCGGCCGCCGAGAAAGAGCGGCGCGAAAATGCGATCAACGAAATCTTGATTGAAAATAACCGCGCCTACATGGCGCAGTTTGTCGACAAAGAAGTTCGCGTACTCGTAGATCGTGTCGGCAAAATACCGGGTGAATTTTTCGGCAAGACTGATGGACTCAAAAATATCAAATTCCTCGCCGGGACCGATCGCGATCTACTCGGTCAATTTGTCCGCGTCAAAGTGAAAAGTTTCAAAAACTGGAATATGCTGGGCGAGTTTGTAGATATTATTTATCAATAACATCATTTTATGTTTCACCAATTATCGCTTTTATTTACAAATCGAACATTCCTCCTAGTAGCACATTTGGTGGGCATGACGCTGTATCTCGGCGGCACTTTCTTTCTTCACCTGCTGGTTGCACACACAATTAAAAACGGATCAGTGGAAAACGCGCACGTTCGCATTTTTGCATTTATGAATCAATTTATCATTGCCGGCGCTACAGTTATAGGACTGAGCGGCTTTGGCATGCTTGCTGTTGACTCAAACAGCGAGAAAAAAGCGGATGCACACTTTCTTCTTCAGGAGCCGCGCATCATCATCAAAATTGCAATTTTCTTCGCAATCGGATTTCTCGGAAAAACCATTCACGAAAAATACATCACGCCGCTGATGGAAAAAAACATCGGCAAGCGCATCACCACCGAAACAGATTTATGGAAAAAGATTCCGTTTATTTGGACAATCAACTCCAGCTTGATCATTTTAACTTTTGCGCCTGTTGTGCTCGGAAGATGGCGTGATCTCAACAAGCTCTATGGTTATGAGGAACACGCATATATTGTCATTACAGGCGCCTTCATCGGCATCGCGGCGCTGCTGTTTGCACTTTCATTTTTCCAAGGCAAACGGGTGCAAAAAAAATTAGGGCGCTAAAGTGAAACCTCTCATTGCTCTCGTCGGTCCCACCGCTTCCGGCAAATCCGCACTCGGCGTGGCATTGGCGCGCGAGTGTGGCGGGTTTGTGATCTCGGCGGATTCGCGGCAAATTTACCGAGGCATGAACGTGGCTACGGGCAAATTGACGCGCGAGGAAATGGCGGGCGTACGACATGAAATGATTGATATCGCCGATCCGGATCAAGAGTTTACGCTGGCGCAATACCAAGAGCGGGCGTATCAATTAATTCAAAATTCCTCCTCGCCGGTTTTTTTGGTTGGCGGCACTGGATTATATATCAATGCGGTTTGCGACGGATATGTCATCCCGCGTGTCGCGCCCGATCCTGCATTGCGCGCCGAGCTTGCGCGCAAATCCCCTGCTGAATTAGTCGAAATAATTCGCATACACGATCCGGAGATTGTCGCATGTATCGACCAAGACAACAAACAGCGCTTGTTGCGCTATGCAGAAATTGTCCTGAGCGGGCAAAAATTATCAACTGGGTATGAGCAGCGACGGCCGGACTGGATTCGCGTGCTCAAAATCGGCCTCGAAGTTCCGCGCGATGAATTATATGCACGCATTAACCGCCGCGTCGACGACATGTTTGCCGGCGATCAAATCATCACTGAAGCGTGCGCATTACTCACCCGCTATTCTTCCGATCTGCCCTCGATGACCGGCATTGGATATCTACGCATTCGTGACTATCTCGCGGGCGCAATCACGCTCGACACATGCAAAGAACTCATCAAGCGCGACTCGCGCCGCTATGCGAAGCGGCAGCTCACTTGGTTTCGCGCGGATCAAGAAATCAAGTGGGTGCGGACGGCGGATGAGGCGCGCGCACTCGCGATAAATTTCTTGACAACAACAACATTTTGACAAAAAGTTAATAAGCTGTCATAATTCTCTTTCGTGATGAAGGAGGTATAAAGGTGCAAAAACCTATTCGCATAGGCATGCCGCCCGATCTTTTTGATTTTCTTGGAATTGATTCGGAAACAATCCACGAGGTCGTAATTCATTCGAAAAACAACGACCTTCCTCAAAAGATGAGGACCACAACGTATGGGGTAATTATCAATCTCAAGACCGGCGAGCTTGTTTCTCATATAATTGACTCGCGCGAGGCCGATGTTTCGGTGGGTGATCGAGTTCAATTTTTTCGAGAGGAGCGACGATGACACCATGCAAATTCTGCGAAAAGCCCATGGAGCTCGTCACGGGGTGCACCGCAAATGAAAAAATCCCCTACCCTGATCGGGAAATTTTAGATCCGCTTCCCTTTGCACCGTGTATTGAGGACGGAATGGAGCGATGCGCTCATTGCTTTGTGGTTGTCGGAGAGCGCCATCATGTCAGCTGCGATCTCGAACGATGCCCGCGCTGCAAAGACTATCTCGCAAGCTGCCCGTGCATGAAAGATCCCGAAGATGCCGAGGCAAACCTATACCTCGGCACATATGCCACCACAATCAAATCTGTCATATTACAAGAGTAAGACCTGCGCTTACTCTTTTTTCTTGCCCATCATCAGGTACGCGAGGAGCATCAGTACTTTTGTTCCGACAACGGCGACCAGCCAGGCAAGGAGCACGATTTGGCCAATCTCACCGATCAATCGCTCGCGCTCGGCAAGCGATCGCGCAGCCACGATATATCCCGACCCATTTGGCGCCTTGATCGCAACCGATGCATAGCGAATTCCATTTGCCGGTTTCCACGTCACGCGACTCTCCCCATGCGCCGCCACATAATCCAACACACCAGCCGGATACACAGGGACGGGTTCGGCGTCTTTGATATTATTCGCGACAAGCTGCTTATCCGCAGAAAAAATCATCACAAACGGATCAAGCCCCTGCACACCTCTCACGGCTGG
>CAYNWW010000003.1:0-4148 GCA_964401055.1 uncultured Candidatus Saccharibacteria bacterium
GCATCTCTAGGACGAGAGGACCGGGATGGATATACCTCTGGTATACGGGTTGTCGTACCAACGGCAGTGCCCGGTAGCTATGTATAGTTCGGATAAGCGCTGAAGGCATATAAGCGCGAAACCTTCTCCAAGATTAGATTCTTGATCCCTCAGACACTATGAGGTTGATAGGCAACAGATGTAAGGTCCGCGAGGACTTCAGTCGAGTTGTACTAATGATCAAATTTGTTTAACGTTCATTGCAGGCAATGAATTTATGACAACTGCCGCCCCGAAAGGGGCGGCTTTGTTTTGGGCGAATTTTTTGTGCGCAAGGCGGGGCGTGGCGAAAAGTTGCATTCTGAGCGGATTTATGACATACTGCGTGCATGTCACGACTTGATGTGGTGGTCGCAAAACGGTTTGGAATTAGTCGCACTGCAGCGCAAAAAGCAATTGCTGTCGGGCGTGTTCGCCTTGCGCACGTTGAAGAGCCGCTTCGTGCGGCGCTTGAGATTGACGGTGATGATCCTTCGGTTGAAATTTTTTTGGAGCCTGAGCAGGCACAACTCACGGCCGCTACGGCGACGGTCGAGAGCGTTGGTAAGCAGTTTACGTTTGAGATTTTATTTGAAAATGACCAGGTATTAGTAATCAACAAGCCGGCCGGTTTGGTCGTGCATAGCGGGATTGGGGTAAAACAAGGCACGTTGGCACATCTCCTGATTGCGCGAAACCCTGAGCTTGCGACTGTCGGCGTGGTAGGAGGATTTGCGCGGTGTGGGATTGTGCATCGATTGGATAAAGACACGTCGGGCGTGATGATTATTGCAAAAACAGACACAGCATTTCATTTATTGCAAGAGCAGTTTGCTGCGCGCGCAGCAAAAAAGACGTATCTTGCACTGGTGTTGGGCGCGGTGAAGCAAGATGTATTTGAATCGCGTGACTATTTGGCGCGCTCGACTCGTGATCCACGCAAGCGGAGCGTAGTGCGACCTGAGCATCGAGGTGCGCGACTTGCTGAGGCGGAATTCGTGGTGCGATCGCGAAGTAAAGATTTGCGCACTACGCTGGTGGAAGTGCATCCGCGCACCGGCCGCACGCACCAGATTCGTGTCCAGCTGGCGCATTATGGCAACCCCATCATGGGCGACGCGCTCTACGCTGCACATCCGCGGCGCGTGCGACATAAGGAAAAAACGAGTGAATTGGATGCGCCGCGTCAATTGCTACACGCATGGAAGCTCCAGATTCAGATTCCTGATGAGCACGAGCCGCGTACCTTTGAGGCTGCACTGCCTGAGGATTTTCTCGTTGCGCTTGCAAAGCATCAATTAACTTTATGAAAATAACACTTGGCGGAAAACCGGGTGCGGGAAAGTCGGCGATTGCGCGTATATTGGCGGAACGATTTTTGCTCAAGCAGTATTCTGTCGGCGATGTTATGCGTGAACTTGCGAGCAAAGAGGGCATGAAAGTGGAAGAATTTGTCCGCACGATCGATGTGGCAGCCGAGCGCGCGGTGGATGAGCGGACGCGCGAAATCGGCCGTACGCAAGATAATTTTGTATTTGACGGGCGCTTGGCATTTTATTTTATCCCGGATTCGATCAAGATTTTTCTCGACGTTGATTCACATGAAGGTGCTCGTCGTATTTTTACTGATCCGCGAGCAAGCGAAAAGCCGGCTGCCTCTGCCGAAGAATTGGCCGCGCGCAACGAAGAGCGGTGGGAAATTGATGTGGTGCGGTATCGCGAGCGGTACGGGGTGGAAATGGGCGACGCGCGGCAGTATGATCTGGTGATCGACACCACGCAGCTGTCCCGCGAGGAAGTGTGTGCTCAGATTGAGGCAAAAATTCGTGATTTTGCCCAAAACATTGACAAAAACTCGCACGCACAGTAGAATACCTGTATAGTTTTTTCAAGTCTTTATTACCTGAGATACACACGTATGGCAGTCAGCGTTGATCAATTTATTCAGTCTCAGAGCCCGATTGAGCGCCCCGACATTCGCGCGGGCTATGAAGTGCGCGTTTCCCAAAAGATTAAAGAAGGCGACAAAGAGCGCATTCAGGTGTTTGAAGGCCTGGTGATTGCGACTCATTTCAAGAAGTCGCTCGGTTCCACGATTACCGTGCGCAAAGATTCGTATGGTGTCGGCGTTGAGCGTATTTTTCCCTTGTTTTCCCCTAAAATTGCTAAGATTGAAGTGGTGAAGGTGGTGAAGGTTCGCCGCTCCAAGCTCTACTATCTCCGCGACCGCGCGAAGAAAACTCGTTTCAAGGAGCGCGTTGCTGAGACCAAAAAGGCTCACGCAGCTGCTGAAGTTCTCGCGACAAACGCGAAAAAGGCAGCTGAAAAACCAGTTGAAGTTGCCGCTCCGGCTGAAGCAAAATAATCCGTGTGCGAAATCAATAAAAGCCCTGAAAAGGGCTTTTCTGTTGCAAATAAAAAAGGCAAGAAATGATCTTACCTTGTGGCGCACGAGTTAATCATCAAATTTTCTCAATAACATGAGTGGCCAGAGAGCCAGGCTTTCAATGAGTATAAAGGAAGGCATAGCCCAGAGTCCAATGGCTTGCCAGATACAAATTGCGATATAGATCCTGGGCAAGGTTGACCAAAAGGTTCGTGCAATCGAGCTCCCGCTCGCGCCTTGTTGGAAAAACGAAATTACAACACTGAGCGCCAGCACCCTATAGGATACACTGTCTACAAATAGTCCTGCAAAGGCATAAATTCCATATCCGCATACAAGTAAGAGTGGCAGTGCAATTGCATAAGCCATGACCGTAGTTTTCGCAGTGAGTTTTTCCTTGGGTTTCGCTTTTTCCGCCAAGCCGCGGTCGTAAAGCAGGAGTCCAAATATGACCACTCCGCACCCGGACAAGAAAACTGATACTTTGACGTAGTCCCAGAATTCCCATCCTGGCAAGCCGAAGGTTGGGTTTTCTTTCAGCCATGGCAAAATCTCTGATACAGGCCTTTTCATCCATGAATAGCTCGTGCCCGCACATAACGCGCCATATCCTACAATCAGAAGGTCGATTGCGTTGATGCGTTGGATTCTATGTGTGGCAAATATGACTGCATTTGAGGCAAAGTGTGTCAAAATTGCGGCAAGTAAGCCGTATTTTACAAATACATAGCTAAAGAAGATGCCTGACACAAATTGCGGTAATGCGCGAAGAGCCTTTTGGTCCTGTTGTTTTTTGAAGTTGCTCAAATGCGCCAGCGACCAGATTCCGTTTCCAACCAAAAAGAGGACGTAGAACCCTATCGGTCCGGAGAGAACGGGGATTTTTGTCAGCTGCCCAAGAAATAGCCACCGGGCAAATAATTCTTCGAGAGTTGTGGCGACGAAGAACGTGAAAAAATGATTGCCATGCGTCATTTTTTTGAACGTATCGGCAACTGCATGTTTCCCGCTCGCACCGAGTAATAAGGCTTGAACAAAAGCAGCGCCCGCGGTCGAAGGTAGGTCAAGGACAACTACTGCGAAAATGACCGGGAACATGGCGAGAAACGTTGTATGACTATCTGTGATTTCAGCGACTCTCCCCAAGAGGAAAGAGGGTATGTCGCGAAATACGACGCCAAATGCACCACAATTCCAGGCAATCAGTGAGAGGAGCGCAAGTGTACCCACCGCAGAGAAAATACCAAGAATCTCGTTTTCTCTCTTCATGTGCCACCTCCTTATCGATGGTGGACGCATTATGACGAATAATTTAGAGCGTGTAAAGTCTTTTTTAGAGAAAGTCGTTTTTGACAAATCAAATACGCGGCACGAGCCGCGTAGTGATCGCTGGTGGGCATAGAGAGACTCGAACTCTCACGATGTGTTAGCACCAACGGATTTTAAGTCCGTCGCGTATACCAATTCCGCCATATGCCCCGAATCGTTTTTTCTGTCTGACAACCTGGTAAAAGGCGGACTTTGTTGATTCTGTATTGTTGATTGGTCTGGCTTTTTTGCCCGCCCGAAGGGAGAGCCAGGGCTGAAAAGGCAGACCAATCAACAAAAATTGGAGGCGACAGGCGGGTTTGAACCGCCGTGCGGGGTTTTGCAGACCCCTGCCTAACCACTCGGCCATGTCGCCAGACAATAGGGGTAGTATAGCAAAGTGCCGCTTGAGCAGCAAGGAAGCGCTTGATCGGCG
>CAYNWW010000003.1:4248-59842 GCA_964401055.1 uncultured Candidatus Saccharibacteria bacterium
GCCTCAGGTGCGCGCATGTATGACCGATTGAGATTGGTGCGAAAGCTCTCGTTATGAGGGCTTTTTCTTTTTGTCCGGGCGAGTGGAGCGGAGGACGAGTGCGGCTGCTCCTAGTGAGCTGAGAAATAAAAATCCGGCGAGGGAATAAGTGGCTTGGGTGAGATTATGCGATGATGCGCTCAAGAGCGCGTTGGCGGCGATACCGCTCAGGCGCGGGTTGATCAGGAGCGAGTCGAGAAGTGAAAAATACGGAATCTCGCCCGCTGTGTATGCGCGGGGGTTGAGTTGGATAGGTGAACTTTGTGCGCTGCGGTTGCCGTGTTCATCAAGGGCGACCAGGTATGCGTCGTATGGTGTGTCGTTGGTGAGATCTGTGAGTATGGTTTCTGCGTGAAGACCGACGTAATGAGAGCTAAATTGAGAATCGGCGGCTGGTTTGATAAACAGTACGTATCCGGCGAGGTCTTTTTCGCTGCCCAATTGCCAAGTGAGATGCGCGCCATGGTTGGTGTTGTCGACGTGCAGAGCTGTTGGTGTTGCAGGTGCGACCACGTCAACTGTGGTTGCAGAAACGGGGGCAGACAGCAGCGACGCGTTATTTTTCGCATCAAACGTGCGGATCGCCACCCAATACGTGTGTGCCGATGCGAGGTCGCGAATTTCCCAGGATTGGCGGGTGCCGGCTGCGGTCGGGGCGGGGGGTGTGGGGTAGGTAGTTGCTGCGTCCCAATTGGTGGAATCAATTTCTTGATCGGACACGCGAATGTCGTAAGTCGCGGCCGTGCCTTCGTGCTCGTCATCTCCTGGCGCCGTCCAGCTCACAGTGAGCGCGGTCGCGTCCACGCGGGTGATGGCAAGGTCGGTGATTTGCGCCGGAGGTACCGCGTTGACCGGAGTGGCGGCGGCGAGTGTGGCTGAGCGCTCACTCTCGCGGTTTTCTTTGTTGCGGCTCACGAGTGCAAAATAGACTGATGTGTCATTGGCAAGTCCGGCGGTCCAGGTATAGGCGCCTTGTTTGGCGTCGAGGTCGATGGTGTGGGTGAGCGCGTCGGGCGTGGCGCCATAGTATAATCGGTAGCCGGTGGTGGTCGCAGCATCGGTCACTTTCCACGATAGGTCGATTTTTTTATTGCCCGGCGTGATGGAAAGAGCGTTCGGCGGAGTGGGTAGTTTGTGCAGTGAGGTACGAATTTGGTCAAAAAATGCCGGATCTTCGCTGCCCAAGCGCCAAATACTGATCCCGCCCACGCCTTGGGCGGTGACGACGTCGAGCTTTGCTGCGATGCTGCGCGTGTCTTGGAAATAGACTACGTCTTTGCACGAGCCGTCGTTGTAGTTGAAATAGGGCTCAAGTGCTGCGGCATCCCATTTGACCTCAATGTTTTGATCCTTATGAATGCGCAACAGGTTTTGTACGCCATCCCAAACTACGCCCGCGTCTTCGCCGGTGCCATCTTCGCACCAGTCATAGCCGTAAAATGGGATGCCGGCCTCGATTTTTTCCGCCGGAATGTGTTTTTTGGTATACGCGAGGACGGTTGCGATCCACGAGGCGGGCGCGATGGCGCCGGGCACGGTGTTTTTGCGGTGATAATCGTAGGTCATGACGCGGACGCGGTCAGCTGCGGCGCCGATGGCGTCTTCGTCTGTGGCGCCCGGGCCGTCCCAGAGCGAGCCGTCGGATTGTTTGGGCTGGATGGTGACGATGAGGAGTTTTTGCTCCGCATGAAGGCGTGCCGCAAGCTGTTGGATAAATGCGGTGTAGGCCGCGCGATCTTCGGATGCGACGTCTTCGTAATCAATATCGATGCCGTCGAGCTGCGAGCCGGTAATTTCCGCCATAATGGCCTCGATGTGCGTGGCGAGGAGCGCGGGGTCACGGAGGACGGCGGAGGTTTTGGCGCTGTCGTAATTGTTGGTGATGGTTGGGATGACTTTGATCCCGTGCTGGTGCGCGTACGTGATCAGAGCCGCGTCTCGCGCGCCGCCTTTGGCCGAGAGGTGGCCGTCTGGCTCGAGGTTGAACCAAAAAAAGCTCGCCGTGTCAAAGAGGTCGGCGTTTGCTTGGAATGCCGACAGGGCGTCGTCTTTGTCCCAGCTGGTTGGAATCCACGCCGACACGCGCGTGGTGCGCGCGGGGTGGACGAGCGCGTCTGCGGTTTTGAGCGGGGTGATCGTGAGCTCGGCGGATTTGCGACCCTCTTCGCCAAATTGGTCGAGCGCCGCTAGTGTGAAAGTGACGGGTGTGCCGGGAGTGAGGTCGGAGATGATTGCAGATGTGTCTTTGGGACCGAGGGTTTTGGTGAGGGGCTTGGGCGTTTGTGGGGTGGGCGTCGGAGTTGTGTCCGGCGCAGTGATTGTGTGGTAAAAAATTCGATACCCAAGGGCTTGGAGGTGTTTGTTCCAGCTGAGCTTGATCGTGCCATCTGGTTGCGCGGTCGCGCGAAGGCCCGACGGAGCAGGGAGTGGCTCGCCGATGGAAGAAGATGTTGCCGGCGCCGCGCTCGTGCTTGGACTCGTGCTGCTTTCTGCGAAGGCGTTGTGGGTTGGTGCGCTCGTGCTGAGAAAAATCGCTGCGATTGCGCCAATGGCGCCGAATTTTTGTATTGAAATCATGGGGATAGTATAGCATATATTCCGCACGCATTCCGCGCGGAATCTTTTGGGCAAAAGAAAAAGCAGCATGCACACGAGTGTGTGAAATGCTGCTTTGAAAGGCCCTGCTAGTTGATTTCTAGCTCGGGCATGTGAATTTTTTGATCCTCCACTTCTTTCATGCCGATTTTATTCATTGTTTTTAGTTGTTTAAAATTAACAATGAATCCGCCGCCAGGAAAAAAGCCTTTGTCCTCCCCGTTGTCTCCAAGATTGTCATCGTATCCGCGGTCGCCAGTGATGGGGTTTCCATTGGTATCTTCAACCTTGATTGCAACGGCGCAATTTCCCGATAACTCGAGTCCTGGTTTGAGTATCCAAGATGTTCTTGGTTTTGAGGCAATTACCGGCTTATCGTTTTCGAAACGTAGCTCGTAGCATTCAGCGATCAATGCTCCTGCGAGCGGAGGATCGTCGTCGTAGCCGCGCAGATGTTCATAAAGCCTGCCGGTACTTGGTATGGGTAACAACTTTGTGCCCATCCAATCACTCGCAGTGTCTTTATTTTGTCGCTTTGGGTCTACGATAACTTTCCCTTTTATGCTTTCTACAATAAGCTCCATGTACCCAGTCATCAAAAAGCGTCGGTCCACTTCCGGCTTATAATTTGCAGGAACTCGACAGCTCCATTTTCCAACTGTGTTCGGATCCTTTTCTACTGAGAGTTCTTGCTCTGAGCAAAAGTATCCCGACGGAGGTTTGGGTGTTGGGATGACGTAGGGTTGAGGGTTGTAGGTTGTTGTGGACGCGGCTGCTCTTGAATTATCTGATCTAGCTCCTGAAGAGCTGTCACCGTCTAATTTTAAGAGATAGCCTATCCCTCTGCTGATCAGGACGAAGCCGAGGGCTACGACGAGGAGAAGAGCGCAGAGTTTTACAAACTCCATGATCGCTTCTCTGATTCGTTTGAGTGTCCAGGGTTCGCCGGGTTTGTGATTCCAGTCTCTTGCCGGACTTTTTATTTCCGGCGGAGCTTGGTTTTCCTTTGCTCCACCTTCTTCAGAGAAGAGCGGCTTTGGCTTGTTAAACAAACTCATTTTTTTCCACCCCCTCCTTGCGAAGGTGTGTTTGGTTGGTTGTTCGATTGTGGTTGTTGTGAGTCGTCAGAAGGCAATGAGCTTGAGGGCAAAAGCGCTTTTGCCTTCTGGGCAATATCTTTTACGCTTTTTACAGGATCAGCGCCCATCATGAGTCCTAGTGCGGCCGTGAGTGGGGCTTTTTCTGCTACCTCGAATGCCTTCATGACGAGACCGTCAGGGTTTTCTGTATACGCACTTATTGCTTCTTGGGTATAGCCCTTTTGGCCTTCTCCTTGAAGAATGAGCGCCTCTTTTAGGCCTTTTGCTTCTGTGACGCGAGCCTTACGTTTAAGCGCTGCGCTTTGGACTTCATTAAGTCCATCAAGAAGCGCTTGTGGAATAAACAGTTGAAGACCCTTGATTTCAAAAGTCTTATAGAACCCTTTTTCTGGTAAGCCTTCGTTCTTGAGAATGTGCTCCTGCGCAAGTCGAGTCATTTTTGGCAGTGACTCTCGCGCTTCAGCCCATGGCATTTCAGCCGCAGCTGCGTTTATGCCGTTAACCGCAATGCTTCGCAGAAGGGCTTTGATGCCACCCACGGGAGCATTGCGGAGAAGTTCGCCGATCTTGTAGGGATCAGCTTGTCCGGAATAAATGCATTGATACTGTATTACCTCTTGCTGGCATGTTTCTAAATCGCCGTATATGGATGTGTGCGCCTCCTCGATCTCATGTTGAAGCTCTTTATCAATCTCTTTGACGCGAGAATCGAGAATACGTTGGTACTGTTGTACTGCAGCTCTTTTCATTGCTGCAACCTTTTTTCGTGCCATTGCTATGTCGTCACTAAATTCCTCCTCAATGAGCTTTTTCATCTCGTTTATATAGGCATTGCGCATGTCCTCTACTTCTTTTCGCGCATCTTCGATGCGCTTCTCACGACCTGGATATCGATCCGTCTTGTCTCCTTTCATGATCTTGGTCTTGAGTTCGAAGTAAGAAGTCTCAAGCGCTGTTTTATTGGTAACAACTTCCTTCGTTGTTTTTTTATACCATGCTGCTTTTGTTGTGAGGGTGGCACTCATTGTTTCTTGTATGCGATTGCGATCAATCGCTGCAAATTCAGCAAACCAGTAGGGTGCGATCCACGTTCCGGCAGGCAATGCAGCTTTTCCTCCTTTGAGGAGCTTTGGTGTATTGCCCAGGGAGTAGATCCCCATTTGATTTTCTTGAATAGCGGTAATTGATTTCAGCGTATATCTGAAACCAAGACCAAAGCAGACAATAAGCCAAATTTCTTCAAGGTGAAAAGTGAGCATGGCATCAAAAATACTGTCCACGAGACTTTTTGCTTTATCGCCATTGCTATTGATAATCGGACTTAGGGTATTAACCACAAGAGCGATTACTTTGCATACAGCAATGACGAATCCAAAAGGGACAAATGTAGCCGTAGTGAAGATCGCTAGCAGATAAAGGAAGGCAAATGGATAAGGAAGCTTGTGCGTCCAGATAAATATTGTATCGCTTGCGAAGCTTCCAATGAATTTACCGTTTTGCTCCTCTGGCATCGGTTTTACTCCGAATAAGCTTTCGCGTATTAACGCAAACAGCTTTGTGAAAAACCCTTTTTTGTTCTCAGGTGCTGCTGTATCGGTCTTGGGCTCTTCCGCCTTTTGTTCCTTTGGACTTACTGTTGTCGGCAAGGACTTGTCTTCTGGAGTGAGACTGCTGTTAGCAGGCTCACTTGAGTCGGGACTAGGCTTGTCAGACATGACATTCCTCCGTATAGCTGTTGGGTTGGTAAGGTGCGAATTGCACAAAAACTACACTACTCTGTATTTCAGAGCAGCAGCATATTATCCCCCAAATATGGAAAAAATGCAAGTGACGCAGCGATATCCTGATGAATTCGAGATAATTTGCCTTATATAAGGCAAATTTTAGCTTGTGCTCTTGTTTGTTGACGCAACTCTTGCCTCCGCTCGCAGCATTCCCACCAAATGCAGGGATCCGGTCACGCATACGACATCTTGTGGGCGGGCGAGAGCGCGAGCGCGAGCGAGCGCGGTGGAGGGGTTGGGCCGGATGATGATCTGGGTGTCGGGGCGGGCGAATTCGCGCGCAACTGCGGCGATGTGCGAGGCGGGCGCTACGCGATGACGGGCGCCGAGCGTAGGTTCGCAGATGACGATGGTGGAGGCGAGGGGAGCGAGGTGGCGGATGATTCGTTTTTTGACACCGAAGACTAAGATAAGTCGACGGTCTGGCGCGCCTTCCTTCAATATAATCTCTCGCAGCGCGCGTGCTAAAAATGCAGCCTTGGGATGGTTGTGTGCACCGTCAAGCACCATGAGCGGTCGGCGACTGACGATTTCCAGTCGGCCGGCGAGTTGGGCGCGGGAGAGGCCGGCGCGGATGGAGGTTTCGCGGCGTGAGGCGGGGAGCGCGCGCAAAATTTGTGAAGCTTCCACTGCCTCGATCGCGCAGATCGCATTTGTCACTTGGGCGTCGCCGATCATGCGCACGTGGAGATTGTTGTAGTGCACGCCTGTCGTGGTTGTGTAGGAAAATAGGGAACCGCGCGTGCTCATGCGAGTTGGCGCGGGCGCGAGCGGTGCGATTTTGCGCAGTGGCACACCCACCCGCGCGCACTGTGCGCGAATCACCTCGAGCGCTTCGGCGCTGTCCGTCGCAGTCACGCACGCCCGCTGTCCCGCCTTGATGATCCCGCTTTTGTTACGCGCAATGGCCGCGAGGTTGCGGCCGAGAATTCGTTGATGGGCGAGTGAGACCGAAGTGATGACCGACACGTCTGTGCGCACCACATTGGTGGCGTCGATCAAGCCGCCGACGCCGACTTCGATGACGGCGACGTCGACGGGCGTAGCTTTTTTGCCGGCGTTGGAGCTGGCGCTATGCGCTCTGCCCGGGCCGTCGTCACGGCCGCCGCCCACTCCCGCAAACCACAAAAAAGCCAGCCCAACCGAAATCTCAAACACCGACGGCACGCCAAATTTGCCCGCGCCCATTTCCTCGATCGCGCCGCGCATGTGCTCCACCAGCGCGGCGTAGCGCGCGCGGCTGATGACGCGGCCGGAGATGCGCGTGCGGTCGCGCGGCGATTCCAACGCCGGCGATGTGTAGAGCCCGACGCGCAGTCCGGCTGCTGCGCAGATATCATGAATCATGAGCGCGGTCGAACCTTTGCCGCTGGTGCCGCCGACATGAATCACGTGTGGCAATCGCGCTTGCGGATTTTCAAGCAATGCATAAAATGCGGCCGCGCGCGCCAAGCCAACGCCGGTAAAATCCAGTCCTTGTCCAGCGCCGCCGCCACCATCAGCGCCCCGCGCAAATTCCCGCGCCCGCCCGCGCACCTCGCGCGCACGAACCGATTCGATGTACGCGCACGCTTCATCAAAATTCATTTTCGCCATAAGCCCCGCTAGCAAAATAATTGTCAAACCCGCGCATTCGCTCTATACTATGACAGATGCCGGTGCGCGCAGCAACTTGAGCGCCACTCACGCAAACTCAACGGGCGAGTGGCGAAATGGCAGACGCATCAGTCTTAGGAGCTGACGGGCGCAAGCCCTTGGAGGTTCAAGTCCTCTCTCGCCCACCAGGGAATGTTACGTCACAAAAAGAAGTATCTGAAAAGAGGATGCGATTAGCGGCGTGACATAAGTACAATAAAGACTTTGAATTATGAAACGAGATTACGCGAATTACCAAGTTGCGTTGAAAATTCTACTACGAAATAAAGGCAGGCTTTTATTTTTGAAAACACCAGAAGGTAAATTAGATTTACCAGGTGGTCGCATTGATAATATTGAGGATGAAGTCCCTTTGATACAAATACTTGCAAGAGAAATTCGCGAAGAGTTAGGGGAAGATATCAAATACAATGTCGGCGCTCCTCTCTTACAATATAGGCGCCATTTCAATCTGGAAGGCAATCCGTATCATGTGTTTATAACGGTTTATGATGCTGAGTTGATAGCGGGAGAAATTCACCTTTCGGATGAACATGTTGATTTCGAATGGATTGATCCACAATCGTTCAAATTTACGCTGGAGCAGTTTTTTCATAAAGAAGAATTTGACACATTGCAGAATTATTTTTCCGGAAAAAAATAAAATGAGTGATATTGACGCGGATCACCAAAAATATCGAGAATATATTTCTGTTGTCATTGGAATTACCATTCCACTTTCATTTGGAATATTAGCTAGCCAGTTTTCTAGTCCGTTAAGTATTGTAAAAGATGGTGCAATAATAGGAAAAGTTTTCTGGTTTATTTCGATTGTTTCGACATTTACATCGGTTATTCTTGGGTTGATAACGCTGTCGTTACTTGCCCTTGGTTATTTATTCCAAGCAAGGCAAGCAAAAACTATTGCTGATAAAATTTTTGGAAAGACTGATATTTTATCTTTTGTCGCAACAATATTCTTCATCCTTGGAATTTTCATTGGTTTTGTTATTTTTGCTACTGATTATTGGATTAACTAATACGATCGGTTTTATAATTATCTCGATAAGCATTATTAGCTTTAGTCCCTGATCTTGCGCTTCGTCGAATGAAATCTCTTTATTGTATTTTCTTTGATAAATTGCTTGGTATTCAGTGACGTCTTCTTGTGAAATAGTCGGTATGAAAGATTGTTCTTCGGCAGCTAAATAATTAAGTTTTTGGGTTCGAACATCGTCTACGGTGTTCCACCAAAAAGACTCCGTGCACCGCACGTGGCGCGCTCAAGCCCTTGTCATTTTTCGTTACACTGTTTATACTGGCTTTGTGCTCAATTCACTCGTATGCGGGAGTGGCGCAGTGGTAGCGCGTCTCCTTGCCAAGGAGAAGGTCGCGAGTTCAAATCTCGTCTCCCGCTCCAGAAAAGACTTTGATTCAATTCGAGGTCTTTTTTGGTTTTTGGCCTCACCAAGGCGTCAAATTTTCCCTTATATAAGCACAATTTCGCACTCAACCCCTTGACATTTTTCGCTCGATATGCTAAGATGATTGTCCAAAAGGTGTATTGCCACGTGTAGTACACTTTTTGCTTTTATCACCTGAGAAGCCAATGAAAGGGCCTCCTCATATGAATACAAGCACCATCATCAAGCAGCTCTTCGCGCTGGCAAACCTGCAGTATCGCGTTGTTCGTACGCGCCTTGCATCTATCACGCCGCGTATGTTTCGCGCAATCGAAATTGGCGTTACTGGTAGCGTTGCCGTTGCAGTGCTTGCTACGCTTGCATTTCCTCAGCTCTCCTATGCCGCTCCTCTTGAAATGAACCAGCGTCATGGCGCGCTTAAAGTACCAATCGAGAATTACAAAAAAGCATCGGATGCACTCGAGCTTATGACAAAAAATCGTTCAGAGCTTTCTCCGACTTTGGCGCAAGTTCGCGCACAAGAAGCGCAAAAACAAGCACAACAAGAGGCCGAGAAGTTGGCGCAGGCTCAAGCCGCCGCTGCGCAACAGCAGGCCGCGACTAAAATCACTTCTGCTTCTGTGGGAAAAACACCTGCTGCAGCAGCCTCAAACAAGACCACCCAAACAAAGGTTCGAGCTCCTGAGCCGCATGTTCAAACTCCTCAGCTCACGGGTGGCCGCATACTCAATGTGACTATTACTGCATACAACAGCGAAGTAGGTCAAACTGACTCTTCGCCTTGGACAACTGCTTCCGGCACTCGGGTGCATGACGGTACGCTCGCGCTGAACTGTTTGCCGTTTGGAACCAAGGTTAAAATTCCGAAATACTTCGGCGACAAAATATTCACCATTGAAGACCGCACTGCCAAGCGCTATGGCTGCCAAAGCCGCGCCGACATCTGGATGCTCAGCAAAAAAGCTGCGCTCCAGTGGGGCATCAAGCGCAATGTACAGCTTGTGGTGATGAAATAGTCGTTTTCAACTTTAGCGCACGACGCGACAATCAGTCGACTCGCAGCCTCAAAAGGCATCAGGCAAATAAATCACTGATGCCTTTTTTGGTGGCCCAAGTCCGTCCGAACCATCACGCGTCACGATCACAAAACAGGCATCGAATCGAGGATGCAGTTCCTTGGCCAAATCCGGATGAGTGAATAAATAATAGCGTGCCGTCAGCGCAAACCGTTCCATTTTGTATGGCTGAATGCGATCTCGCAGCTCGGCCAGAGAAAATTTCAGCGCGGCAGCCGTTGTTTTTACCTCGACAAACACGAGGTACTCTCCGCCCGGATCCCGCGCGATAATATCCACTTCGCCGCGCCTCCCGCGAAAATTGCGCTCAAGTACAAAAAAACCGCGATCCTCAAGATAGCGATTCGCGACATCCTCGCCGTACACGCCGATGTCATAGACAACTGACTGATTCTTTTTTCTCACGACTCTTTCCTTTCCGGAATGAGCCTGAAGCACGACAATTCGCAAAATGAGATTTGGTGCGCGTGAATTCCGCCAGGAAAACTACGCGCGCATTTCGCAACAACCTTAGTATACGCTACACGCGAAACAACATGCAATAATGATACAAGCTCGCGTCGAATTCTCGCTCAAAATGGAGCCCTTGTGCCTCAGCCAACCGCTGGACTTCAGACTTTTGGATGCGACTTGCAACAGCGGGACCAAATGGAATGCCGGAAGTTTTCCACTCGATGACTGCGACCACCCCGCCCGCTTTGGTGACGCGCTTTGCTTCTTCAAGCATCTTTTCGCGATGCTTACCTTGATAGAGTGTGCCGGACAAAATTGACACATCGCAGAGCCCGGGCGCGATGCGTGTGCTACCTACGATTTCCAAGTCACCCCACACCGTATCAATATTGGATAAGCCTTCCAGACGTGCTTTGCTGACCAAGTCTTCGAGTAGTGGTTTTTGAATGTCTACTGCGATGATCTTGCCATTTGCACCCACAAGTTTTCCTGCTGCAAGTGCAATATATCCGCCGCCGCATCCGAGGTCGCCGATGATCATGCCTTCTTGCAGGCCAATTTGTTCCAAGAGGTGAGCGGGGTCGATGAAGCGCTCTGTTTTGACATGTTGCGCCTCTGTTTGCTTTTGTAATTGCATGTATGTGTGTTTAGGTGAAAATCTAGCCGTAGTATATCGCGAGCGCCTCAAAAGAAAAAGCCCGCCGAGTGGCGGGACTTGTTCTAGTAGGTGTAATCGGATTGATAATCATCGGATGGCTGGCTGTGCGTAGTTGTTTGTGTGCGCGTATCCACTTCTTTTGCTGATTTTAATAATGCGTACCCAAAGACGAGAAATGAAAGCATACATCCCAACGCCATGAGGCCGCAGCAACCAAGAATCCACCAGAGGGCGGTAGATTTTTTTTGTGGTATCGGCGAGGTCGCGGTGGTTTGCGGGGTGGATTGTGAGGGGGTTTGCGGTTGTGGGGCAGGCTGTGTGTCCATATGCGGAAATTAAATAATAAATTAAAGCATTTTTACTTATTTTACAGTAGCACATTCCGTCGGCCTGTGCATATCTTGAATCATGAAAAAAATCTGTCCGCATGATATACTTTTCACTATCTACCTTTGTAAATAAAAAAGTTTCACTCATGCAAAAATATAATCGGTACATTCTTTTGGGCGTGTTGGCTGTTATTGTTGTCGGCACTGCGATTGCTGTCACGCTTAATTTTCGTGCCGTCCGCACGACCGTGGTGCCGAGCTTGGGATCGTCGACGATTACCGGCACCGTATTTACTGACAGCAATTTTGACGGCCTGCATGAGACCACGGGCGAGCCGGGTATTCCAGGGGTGAAAGTGACGGCTCATATTGCCGGAACAACAAATACAGTCGAGGTTATGACTTCGGTGGATCCGGCAGGTTCGTACACCCTTAATGTGCCGGATGGCAACGTGCGAATTGAATTTTCAAACTTTCCTCAAGGAATGGAGCCCGCCAAGGCCTCTGCCACGCTTGCGGGAGTAAATTCTTCAAGTACGACCGTCTCATTTGTAAATGTTCGCGGAACACTTGCCAACCAAGATTTTGGCCTTACCTACCCAAATAGCTATTGCCAAGACAATCCGCAGCTTGGTATGCCGTGCAACGTAAACGGAGATCCAAATACTGCAGCTGCTGGGGATACAAACGCATCAGGTAATCAACCCGCATTCTATATAGTCCCGTTTAATGCAAAAACTGATCCCCCAACTGAGACAAAAACTCCTGTCCTCGCGAAAGATGTCGGTGCAATATGGGGTAACGCGTACCAGACTTCGACCGGAACTTATTTTGTTTCTTCGGTTGTCAAGCGTCACGCCGGATTTGGGCCCCTCGGTATTGGGGGTATATACACGATCAAGCCAAGCGCGGATGGCAGTACAGCAGTCGTCAATCGATTTATCGATCTCAAAACACTTGAGATAAATTTTGGTTCGGTGACGCGTCAGGTCATGGCGAGTTGCGACCCTACCGATCCTCGGGTAACGGAGAATTGTATTTCAACTGGGAAGCAGGAGCCAAATTTTGATGCGGATGCGTATGCCAAAACAGGGAAGCAGGGCATTGGTGGCATTTCTTTGTCGGATGATGAAAAAGAATTATGGTTTGTAAATCTTGCAAATAAAACGCTCTACGCACTCAATCTTGCAACAAAATCCATTGTCCATACCTATCCGATCACTGACCCGGGTTGTAGCCGAGAAGCGGGCAACGAGCACCGTCCGTGGGCAGTCAAGTATCAAGGTGGAAAGGTCTATGTTGGCATAACTTGCTCCGGAGATGCCTCTGGAACCCCAGCAAGTCTCCGCTCATATATCAGATCAGTTGATCCGGCAACGGGCAACCAATCTGACGTATTGACAGTACCGCTTAATTACAAGCGCGGATATGTCGCAAAAAAAGCCAATGGAACGGGAATTCCGGTTGACTGGAAGGCATGGGAAGATGACCCGACGCAATTGCCAAACTATACCGCTTGGGCTCCTACCAATATTCTTTCTTTTCCGCAGCCTATTTTGGCAAACATTGAGTTTACTGGAAATGGAAAGGGGATAGTGATGGGATTTATTGATCGCTTTGGAAACCAGAGCGGGTACGCGAACTATTCTCCTATTTTTTCCGATGTAGATCAAAACAACAAGCCAAAATGGACCAACAAGAGCAGCCGAAGTAGCGGTGATATCCTCGGAGCATGTATGGATGCTTCAGGCGCGTTTGTTCTTGAAAACAATGCAAAATGCGGCGCAAATAATACAACAAAGGGTGCCGGAAACCAGCAGGGTCCCGGAGGTGGTGAGTATTTCTTTACTGACTGGGGATTTGGATACAACAACACCGCCGGTGTTCCGTTTGATCATGATGAGGCTGCCCTTGGATCATTTGTAATCAACCCAATGACTCGAGAGACGGTTGCCGCTGTCTTCGACCTTCTTGACCCCACTCGTCCCGAGGCAAACGGCACTCCTCGAACGTATTCAACCGGCCTGGATTGGATTTCGAATTTGACTGGTGAAGATGGAAGTGATCCCGGCGCCACAGACTCAACAAGAACACATGAATATGAGTTGTATTCCTCAAAAGTTGACCATCAAGGAACATTTGGTAAATCAAACGGTATTGGTCAGATTCAAATTGCCTGCCAGAATGCTCCTATAGAAATCGGTAACCGCGTGTGGAATGACAAAAATGGCAACGGTGAACAGGATCCGGACGAGCCGGGCATCGCAGGAGTCACAGTAAAGCTTTTTGAGGGCGCAACAGAAGTAGCAACAACCCCCACCAATGCAAAGGGTGAATACTTTTTTGGCGATCTGAAGCCGCGCACCGCATATGAAATTCATATAGATTCCGGCAATTTCAATCCCGGTCAGCCGCTCGCAGGATTCCTGTTGTCGCCGAAAGACGCTTCTGGGGTAGCAGATACAATTGACTCGGATGCGGTCGGCCCATCAGCTGGAGAAAGGGATACAATAATTGCGATTACTACAGGCGGTCCCGGCCAAAACAATCACACGTACGATTTTGGCTTTGTCGACAAAGCATCCATTGGTGACTTTGTTTGGTACGACGTAAATCATGACGGCATTCAGCAGCGCGGCACAAATGCAGAAAAGGGCATTGATGGAGTGACGGTTGAGTTATTTCAGGAAGTTTCGGGCTCTTTCAGGCGAGTCGCGGGTCCGATTACTACCACAAACAACGGGCAATATCTTTTTGACAACCTCTATCCGGCTACGTATCAGGTGACGTTTACTACGCCTGGAAGTTATGCCGTGACTACCTCAAATGTAGGTTCAGATGACCAACTTGATAGTGATGCGGTAAGTGTTACCGGAAATGGAACAAAATATTCCACCGAGCCTTTTGGTCTTGCGGCAGGGACTGATGATCGTTCACGTGATGCCGGCTATTATCGACCGGGAGAAATCGGTGATTTTGTCTGGGATGACACGGACGGCGATGGCCTTCAGTCAACAGGAGAGCGTGGAGTTGCTGGGGTAAAGGTGACGTTATTCCAGAGTACAACGCAAGTCTCGGACCCCAATATCACAAACCCCGTTACCACCGACGCGAACGGAAAATATAGCTTCAAAAATATCCCCTTTAGCACTACGCCCTACACGGTTATCTTCGATAAAACAACTATTCCTGCTGGATATGATTTCACTACAAAGGGACCTGACAATGGCAGTGACCCTGATGATAGCGATGCATCCACAACTTCTCCTTTTGCAGCGGGTCCAATATTGATTGACGGAACTCGAGATTACATCTCGGATCTTACTTGGGATGCCGGTATTCACAAGCAAGTTGTCGGTACAAAGACATATAATATTGGAGATTTCATCTGGGAAGATACGACTCGCAATAACATGAATGATGTGCCTGACGAAAAGGGCGTTGCGGGCGTGAAAGTTGAATTGCTGAAAGCTGGTGGTGGGGTAGTGGTAGGATTCCCATCACAAACAACTGGCGCAGATGGCAAATATCTTTTCCAAAAGGTTCCGCAAGGTGATTACGTCGTAAAATTCACCCCGCCTTCAGGATATTCATTTGTCACGAAAGATGTCGATGGCAACAGGAGCGATGCTGTTGACAGTGATGCTTACGAGACAACTGGCCAAACAGACACCATTCATCTGGTTGCAGACAACCTAACAGTTGATGCGGGTCTTTATAAGCCTGATACAATTCCACAGACCTATTCCCTCGGCGATTTTGTCTGGAATGATACCGGCAAAAATCCTGGCAACGGCATTCAAGAAGCTGGCGAGCAAGGCATAGATGGGGTGAAGGTAACCATTGATTATTGTGTCCAGCCAAATAACCCGCTCCCCGGACAGATTCCTGCAACGACGACCACAAGTGGCGGAGGACTGTATCGCTTCAGCGGCCTGCAGTCTGCGCAGTATAAGGTAACCTTTGATTTGCCTGATGGATATGTATTTAGCGAGAAAGACGCCTCTCCTGTAGTTGGTGACGGCGTTCAAAATGATAAAATTGATAGCGATGCTGACCAAAAAACAGGCGTGACTAACTGTATTGCTGTTGATCGCGATATTGATACGGTGGATGCGGGTATGCACCAGCCCGTGGTTTCAACAAATACTGCCGCTCTCGGCGATCGCATCTGGGATGATTCTGCAAGCGCAGCAAATGGTAATCAACAAAATCATGTTCAGGACCAAAATAATGCAGGGGTGTTTTTAGAGCCGGGTATTAATGGCGTTACGGTTAATCTTTATAGTTGTGTTGACGTAAATGGAGTTAAAACTCCGAAAAAGGACGTTGTGCTTGCTACTGACGTAACGAAAAATGATGGCAGAGACGATGGTATTTACAAATTCAGCAATCTCGCTCCGGGTTCGTATGCAATAGGGGTTCCAAGATTTCCTGCCGGCTATGATTTGGTCAGGCCGTTTGTTGGTCGGGAAACAAAGCTTGATAGTAATTTGTATCCTGCTACGAAATTCAGCTCTTGCGTTGATTTGACAAATGCCTATGATGACACGATTGATGTTGGTCTTTTTAAGCAAAGCGTAGTGCCGCCACAACTAGGCTCTATTGGTAATTTTGTCTGGAAGGATGCTAATAAAGATGGCACTCAGGACAAAAATGAAACTGGTGTTGAAAATGTGCGAGTGACACTTCTTCGAGATGGAAGAGAGGCTGATGAACCGGCTGTAACCGGTATTGATGGAGCATATGTTTTCAAAAATCTTGTTCTTGACGTTCCGTATGTAATCAAGTTTGATCTACCGGGAGGATTTACGTTTACTACGCAAGAGGCTGGAGTTGATCGTGCTGTTGACAGCGATCCTGATGTAGCGACCGGTATGACCGCAGAGATCGTCCTCACGGCTCAGAACCCCAACAATGATACTATTGATGCGGGCCTGGTTGAATCACCAACCGTCCCAAATAAGGGGTCATTGGGCGACCGAGTTTGGCTTGATGGGGATAAAAATGGTCTCCAGGATGTCGGAGAAGTTGGCCTGAAAGACGTTGTTGTAATTCTGTATGACGCGAAGCACAATGCGATTCTTAAGGAGCAGACCGACGACAACGGCAATTATCTTTTTGGAAATCTTGATGCCGGGGAATACCAACTTGGGTTTATTGCTCCGGATGGATATGCATTTTCGCCAAAAGACGTGCCGAGCAGAAACCGCTTAAGCGATGAAGTGGACAGCGATGCTGACGTGACAACGGGTGAAACCGACCTCATTACTCTTGCTCAAGGCCAGAATGACATGAGTTGGGATGCGGGTCTTCATCTCGCGCCTGCGGCGCTTGGTGACTTCGTGTGGGAAGACGCCAACGGAAATGGTGTCCAGGACCAAGGCGAGTTGGGTGTTGATGGTGTCAAAGTCACTCTGTATGATGCAGTAACTCGAGCGGAAGTCGCTACAACCACCACAGCGGTTGGTCCAACCGGCCGAGGTATTAGTTCTCACCAAGGATTTTATGAATTCACAAATCTGAATCCGGGGACATATTATCTTGTATTTGATCCAAGCGCGGTGCCGGGATATGCATTTACGAGTGCAAATCAAGACAAGGATGATGCAAAAGACAGCGATGCGGATGTGGCTACGGGCGCAACTGGTATCATTACGCTTACACCAAACCAATATGACGCAACTTGGGATGCGGGCTTAGTGAAGCCGGCAACTCTCGGTGATTTTGTCTGGGATGATGCAAATCAAAACGGAATCCAAGACTCAGGAGAGAAGGGCATCGCAGGCCTTGCCGTGAAATTGTACAACAGCGCGGGTTTGCAACTTGGCACTCCGGCAACAACGGACGCAAGCGGTAAGTATTCATTTACCAATCTGAAGCCCGGCGCCTATCAAGTAGAATTCACCACCGCGGCAGGATACACATTCTCCAAAGCAAATCAGGGCACGGATGATCAAAAAGATAGCGACGTCGAGCTTTCAAGCGGACTCACCGCAAAGATTGCTCTCGCTTCGGGTCAGACTGATCTCTCGTGGGACGCAGGTATGTTCAAGCCGACCATTACCGAACAGCCAGCTTCGATCGGCGACTTTGTTTGGAACGATGCAAACCAAAATGGCATTCAAGACGCAGGTGAAACCGGCCTCGCAGGCGTCACGGTCAAGCTCACGCAATGCGGTGGCTCAGTAGTTGCTTCGACGGTGACTGATGCAGCAGGCGCGTACAAATTTATCAATCTCGCAGCCGGCTCGTATCAGCTCGAATTTACTCCGCTGACTGGCTATACATTTAGTGCGCCAGACCAAGGTAGCGACGATACAAAAGATAGTGATGCGGACAAAACTACGTTCAAGACGATCTGCACTACGCTGAGCGCAGGTGAAAATGATCTCACATGGGATGCAGGTTTGGTGAAAACGCCGGTGATCACTCAGGAACAGCCTGCATCGATCGGTGATTATGTCTGGAATGATGCCAACAACGACGGCATTCAGAATGCAAATGAGCACGGTATTTCTGGGGTGACAGTTGAGCTTCATCAGTGCGGTGGGCCAGCGATCGCGATCACCAAGTCAGGTGCAAACGGGTTGTATGCGTTTGACAACATAACTCCCGGTTCGTACCAAATCAAATTTGTGCTCCCGAACGGATACCAGTTTGCTCCGATGAACAAGGGCGGTGATTTTGCTCGCGATAGCGATGCTGATCAAAAGACTGGCTATGCCGTCTGCACCACGCTCGATGCGGGCGAGCATGACACGCGCTGGGATGCGGGTATGCGCCAGATTCCTGATGTGAAAGGCCCGACCATCAAGCCGCAGCCGGCACCGACTCCTACCGCAACTCCTGTGTTGCCGGTCACGGGCGGAAGTATTGGCTGGTTGATCGCTTCATTGGTGCTGTTTATCGGTGGCATCGTACTGGTTGGAATGGGAATTGAGACCAAGCGCTCGGGTCGCGGTCGCAGCGGTGATGAGGTGGATGATTTTGATGATGGCATGACGAGCGGTGTTTCCGGCTCGGATACGGCCGCAGGCACCATGACAAACGGACCCAATGCGGGCGGTGCCGGTTCGTCTTCATCTACTCTTTAGCCTCCATCTATGAAACTCACTCTCGCTCCTATTGACCCAAAAGCAAGCAAAAAAGCGTCACTGTTCATTAAATTCGGTGCATTGCTGATTGTGTGTGGTCTTGCGCTCTTCGTGATCACGTATTATCCGGTGATTGCCGAAGAGTTGCGCTTTGCGGCTTCAAAGCAAGATGCCGGCGCTGAAGTGGTGCTTGCACCAACTCAGAATAACACCGCTCCTGAACCGACAAATGCCGCATCTACAATCAAGTCAGGCGTAGATACTGCTGGCGCCGTGGTCGCTGTCAAAAAGCCGAGCGCAAAGTCAGGTGCGAAACAAATTGTGCCGGTCAATTCACAATTCAGTATCGTCGTTCCAAAAATCGGCGCCAACCGTCCGGTGGTGGCCAATGTGGATCCGTATAATCGCAGCGAGTATCATGATAAATTGCGTGAAGGTGTGGCGCATGCAAAGGGATCGGCATTGCCCGGCCAAAATGGTAACATGTTTATCTTTTCACATTCGTCCGTGAGTTTTTACGAAGCGCCTCGCTACAACACTATCTTTTATCTCTTGGATAAACTAGTGAAGGGCGACAAGATCGTGGTCGCGTTTGAAGGCAAGTTGTATACTTACGCAGTGACTGAGAAAAAAGTGGTCAAGCCGACCGAAGTGAGCTATCTCACTGCAAAAGGGGATCGTTCGACGCTCACGCTCATGACCTGTACGCCGGTGGGTACGAGTTTGAATCGGCTGCTGGTCAACGCTGAGCTGGTGACTGAGAGTATCTAATTTCGCGAGAAAATTTGGGCAAAAGAAAAACGGAATCGCTGCCTGCGTGGGCGGCGATTCCGTTTTGCGTTTAGAGTCTGAAAATTCTTTTTCGTGTAGGATCGGGCTCGAAGAACAGAACAATGAGGTTCGCTGCGACAAAGCCAGCTACCCCTGTCCAAATGAGGCCTCCGAATTGCTTAAGGAATTGCGCGAAGCTGTGAGTCTCGTCTGGCACAAACAAGGCGAGAGCTCCGATGAGTACCACGTAAAGCGTCATAATTTTCGCTTTATCTTCCTCGCGCATCTGTGTCCAATTGCGCATGGTATTCGCTCCTTCCGACGGCTGTCGGCGGTATTCGTTTTTCCTCCATGGAGAAACGAAATGTCATGTTAGCGCGAATATTTGCCGCTGTCAATGCGGCGCGCAGTTTTTCTTTACTTTCCAAAGAAAAAGACCAATCTCACAATTGGTCTTTTAATACGCTTCATCGGACGATCCTCCTTTTGGATTTTTCCACCCAGACTTCGGGGGCTCTCTATGCCAATCTTGGCTAGGATAGATACCCCTCCCAACTCCTTCTTTCCACCCAGACTTCGGGGGGTAAATTGTTGCCTGGATTCATTCCAGTGCTTACCCCTCCCAACTCCATCTTTCCACCCAGACTTCGGGGGTAGCAACAGAGCTATAGTAATCATCAGGGCTTACCCCTCCCAACTCCTTCTTTCCACCCAGACTTCGGGGGTATCACCTGGGTTGCGGTTAACAACGATCCCGACCCCTCCCAACTCCTTCTTTCCACCCAGACTTCGGGGGAGAAGAAAATCTGGCTCATCTAAGCACAAAATCTCTTCTCATCCTCTTCATCTTGGGCGCTGAGTTTTGTGGGGTGCCCTAAAGCACTGATTCAACGCCCACGTCTTGTCTAGGTCAAATAAGGGAGCTCCTTGGCTAAACCAAAGAATTACTTGAGATTTCACCCGGAAGAAAAACTGGCAAGCCAATCATTCTCTCTATTCACCTCTTTCGCACAAAAGTCGAAAGAACCGAGTGGGGCGCGGGGATTGCGCCTGAATAAATTCCGTTCTTAACGAACGATGTTTTATCCTAGCAGGGGGTGGGGAGGGTGTCAAGGACTTTACAAGCATTTGTGTATAGCGTATAGTGTCTTTATTGATAATTATTCTCAATACATGCTCAAAATGCCTGTGAGAGAGCGAGCAACTAGGATGACCGGCCAGCGGCGGCTGGTGCTTGAATTTATGCAGTCGCAGAGCGGAAAACACCCGAGCGCTGAAGATGTCTATGAGGCTTTGCGCGCCTCTCATCCTGCGTTGTCGCTTGCGACGGTGTATCGCAACCTGAGTGTGCTTGCTGAGCAGGGCAAGATTCGTGAGTGCGATTTTGGTACCGGCGCTGCGCAGTATGACGCGCGGCTGGATTTGCATGGGCATTTTGTGTGTGAGTCGTGCGCAAGCGTGAGCGATTTTACGCTGCCGGAAAAAATTTGTCCGGCGCATTTTGGCGCGTATCAGCAGGGGATTGTGATGCGCGGCAAAATTGATTTTTATGGATTGTGCACGGCGTGCGTCGCAGTGTCGACAGTGAAGGAGGCGAAAAAATGAGCCATCCAAACACCACCGCAACCGAATTGAAAATTGACCGTTCGCGCTATGATGACGCGGCGAACACGCAGGCAAAATATACCGCAGCGCCAGGCGTCAACGAAGCCGTGGTTCGAGAAATTTCTGCGCAAAAAAAAGAGCCCGAATGGATGCTGGAAAAACGCTTGAAGGCGCTTGCGCTGTATCAAAAAACGCCACTGCCGTCGTGGGGACCGAGTTTGGCCGGGTTGAATCTGGATGAGATTGTGTATTTTGTGCGGCCGGAAGCGCGCGAGGCGCGGACGTGGGATGAGGTGCCGTCGGAGATTCGTCGCACGTTTGAGCGGATCGGTATTCCCGAGGCTGAGCGGATGTCGCTTGGCGGCGCGGGTGCGCAATTCGACTCTGATATTGTGTACCACAACCTGAAAGACGAATGGGAAAAGCAGGGCGTGATTTTTGAAAATATGGATGTGGCCGTGCAGCAATATCCCGATCTGGTGCAGAAATATTTCATGACTACGTGCATCCCGATTCACGATCACAAATTTATTATGTTGCACGCGGCCGTGTGGAGCGGCGGCACGTTTATTTATATTCCTGAAGGCGTGAAAGTGACGCTGCCACTGCAGGCGTATTTCCGCATGAACGAACGCAATGGCGGTCAGTTTGAACACACTCTGATTATTGCCGACAAGCACAGCGAGGTGAATTATATCGAAGGTTGCTCGGCACCGCGCTATGAAACGAGTTCGCTGCATGCGGGCGGGGTGGAGATTCACGTGCTCGAGGGCGCGAAAGTGCGGTATTCGAGCGTGGAAAATTGGAGCAAAAATACCTACAACCTCAACACCAAACGCGCGTTGGTGGAGCGCAATGGGCGGATTGAATGGATTAATGGAAATCTGGGCAGTGGCGTGACTATGCTGTATCCGTGCAGCGTGCTGAAAGGGGAGGGCGCGTCGTCGGATAGTCTCGGGATTGCGTTTGCTGGTGCGGGACAAAACCAAGATACCGGATCCAAAGTGATGCACATGGCGCCGCGGACGTCGTCGCATATTCGCGCAAAAAGTATTAGCAAAGATGGTGGAATTTCGACCTATCGCGGATATCTGAGCGTGAGCAAGCAGGCCGAGCATACGAAATCATCGGTAACCTGCGATGCGTTGCTGTTAGATGAAAAATCTGTGTCTAACACGCACCCCGTGATGAAAATAGACAATAATAAAGTGGATATTGCACATGAGGCAACTGTCGGCAAGATAGGTGAAGAAGAATTGTTTTATCTCATGAGTCGTGGGTTGTCGGCTGAGCAAGCCATGCAAATGATTGTGAGTGGATTTATCGAGCCGGTGATCAAGGCGTTGCCGCTGGAATACGCGGTCGAGCTGAATAAATTGATCGAGCTGGAGATGGAAGGGAGTGTCGGATGACGATCGAAGAATACCGCGCCCGTGGTCGTGAGGCATTCGCGGCTCTCCCCGCGGAATCGCGTAAACAAGGCATCGGAATTGTGGTGCGCGCGTTTGATTTTTTGCTCGCCCCGCTTCCGCCGGCACCCACGCAAAAAGTCACCAACCCCGCACTTTTCGATCGCTGGTTAGGCAATATTATTTCACCTAACCGCACCAAAGAAGTCGCATTTCACGCCGCGCTTGCGCAAGAATTTATCACACTCCGCATCGACGCACGGGGCGGCGCACAGCAAACACTCGAACTCGAACAACCCGCAAACCACGGCATCATCAGCCACGCACTCGTCGTTGTCGAAGCCGGTGCGCGCGCCGTCATCATAGATCACGGCCGCCGTGGGATTGCGGAAATCGTAGTCGAGCGGGGAGCGCAGGTTACATTTGTTTCGTTGGATTTGGGGAGCGAGCACGACAACGCGCGCGATATCTCTTGGTACACCAAAGGCGCCCGACTCGCGCAAGACGCGTCGATCACCTGGATCGAAGCGCGACTTCCAAGCACTGCGACGCACCAGGCGCGCTGGTCAACAACCACTGACCTCGCCGGCGCCGGCGCCAACGCGCGCTCATTTGAGCTGTTTTTCGCGCGCGGCGATCAGCAATTCCAACTCGCCACCGAAATGCGCCACACCGCACCGCATACCACTTCGGATATTTTGGTCAAAGGCGTGCTCGACGACCGCGCAAAAGCGCTGTATCAAGGCTTGATCCGTATCGAACAACAAGCTGGCACATCCAATGGTTACCAGCAAGAAGACGCACTGTTGCTCAGTGACACCTGTGAAATCGACCCGGTGCCACATCTTGAAATCCTCACCAACGACGTCAAATGCGGTCATGGCTCGACCACCACGCACATTGACCAGGAAAAATTATTTTACGCCATGTCGCGCGGCATCGACGAAGCAACTGCCACGCGCCAAGTGATCGAGGGATTTTTTGATGCGGTCGTGCGCGAGCTGCCGACCGACAACCTGCGCACGCTTGTGCGCGAGGAAATTTCGCGTCATTTGGGAGGTGCTCGATGAACAATATCTGCGCCGATTTTCCTATGCTCGTCGCGCAACCCAATTTGATTTATCTCGATAATGCTGCGTCCTCCCAGACGCCGCAGGTTGTCTTGAGCGCGATGAATGAGTATTACACTACCAAGAGAGCAAATGTTCACCGCGGCGTCTATAAAGCGAGCGAGGACGCAACCGTGGCCTATGAAAATGCACGTGACCTCGTCGCACGATTTTTGCACGCCGCGCACCGCGAAGAAGTTATTTTCACTCGCGGCACCACTGATTCGCTCAACATGCTTTCGCGTATGTTGGCGCCCGATTTACAGCCCGGCGATGAAATAATCGTCACCGCGATGGAGCATCACGCCAACCTGATTCCCTGGCAGATGATCGCGCGCGAACGCGGCGCACTAGTAAATATTGCGCCACTCCGCGTTGACGCATCGCTTGACCTTGAGGCCTTCAAGGTACTCCTTACGCCCCGCACCAAAATCGTCGCCGTCACGTGGACTTCCAATGTGACCGGCGTGACCAATCCGGTCGCCGAAATCATCGCGGCCGCACATCGTGTCGGCGCACTCGTCGCCATCGACGCCGCCCAAGCTGTCGGCCACCTTGCCGTCGACGTCCAAGCGCTCGACGCCGATTTTCTCGCATTCTCCGGCCATAAAATGTTTGGCCCGACCGGCATCGGCGTGTTGTATGGGAAAAAAGCACTTCTCGAGCGCCTCGAACCCGTCGTCTTTGGCGGCGACATGGTCTCCGAAGTCACGCTTGATCACGCCACTTGGAACGAGCTCCCGCACAAATTCGAAGCCGGAACGCCCCCGATCGCCGAAGCAATCGGCCTCGGCGCCGCCGTCCAATTTATCGAAAAAATCACCTTCGCCGCGATCCAAGCGCATCAGCACGAACTCACCACCTACGTTCGCACTAAATTATCCGCCATCCCAGGCCTCACTATCTACGGTTCCGGCGAAGCAGGTATTTTTTCTTTCACTGTCGCAGGTATTCACCCGCACGACTTAGCCACCATCCTCGACCGCGCCCACATCGCCATCCGTGCCGGCCACCATTGTGCCATGCCGTTGCACGCCATCCTCGGCGTTCCTGCCACCGCTCGCGTCAGCCTGCACATCACCAATACAACCGCGGACATCGACGCACTGTGCGCGGCCATCATGCAGGCACAGGAGATTTTCAAATAACCATATGCCGGACGAATTAGACGAAGAAATTTACAAAGAAAACATCCTCGATCATTACAAAAACCCGCGCAATTTTCGCGGTCTGGCGTCGTGCTCGGTCTGCCACAAAGACACCAATCCGCTCTGCGGTGATCGCGTCGAAATTTTCGCCGACCTGACGCCTGATGGCACCACGCTCACAACTCTCACATTCCAAGGCTCGGGCTGCGCGATCTCCCAAGCCGCGACCTCCATGCTCACCGAAATTCTCCCGGGCAAATCCATCACCGAAATCCAAGCGCTCGGCCGTGACGACGTGGTAGCGCTCCTCGGCATCACAATCGGCGTCGCCCGCATGAAATGCGCTATGCTCGGGTTGCGCACGCTCCAAAAAGGTCTCGCTTTACAATTAAATTCATCCAAATGAACACTCTCCGCATCGACCACCTCAGCATCTCCGTCGACGATAAGCCGATCGTCACCGACCTCTCGCTCGAAATCAAACCCGGCGCAACCCACGCCCTCATGGGCCCCAACGGCTCGGGCAAATCCACTCTCGCCAACACTCTCGCCGGCCATCCCAAATACACCGTTACCTCGGGCCACATCTGGATAGGCGAGACCGACATCACCGCGCTCTCGGCTGACAAACGCTCCAAAGCCGGGCTGTTTCTTTCATTTCAATACCCGCAAGAAATCGCCGGTGTGACGCTGTCGCATTTTCTCCGGACTGCATTGAATGCGCGTCGTGAGAAACCCATCTCCGTCCTCGATTTCCACAAACTCCTCAAAGAAAAAATGGCGCTCCTCCACATGGACCCCAAATTCGCCAACCGCTCGCTCAATGAAGGCTTCTCGGGCGGTGAAAAAAAGAAAGCCGAAATCCTCCAGCTCGCCATCCTCCAACCCGCCTTCGCCATCCTCGACGAAACCGACTCCGGCCTCGACGTCGACGCGCTCCGCGCCGTCACCGAAGCCATCAACGCCATCCGCGGCCCCGAGCTCGGCATTCTCCTCATCACGCACTACACCCGCATCTTGACCTACATCGTGCCGGACAAAGTCCACGTCCTGAGCGCCGGCCGCCTGGTCAAAACCGGCACCAAGGAACTCGCACACCAGATCGAAAACGGGGGATATGCGGCCGTGCTTCCGGAGGTACGCTCATGATCGACAAACTCCTCACCAAGCAAGACATCATCGCCGCCGCAAAAGAGTGTCTGGATCCCGAGCTCGATCTCGACATTTGGACACTCGGCTTGATTTATGAAATGAAAATAACCGAGCACGCGGCCGAACCACACGCACCGCACGAAGGCCACGACGAACACGCGGAAGGGGAGGGCGTGAAGCAAGACGCCTACGTCCGCATGACATTCACCTCGCCGATGTGTCCGTTTGGTCGCGAACTGACCGAGCAATTCAAAGACAGCCTCTATGTCGCCGGCTTTGAAAAAGTAAAAATCGACGTGGTGTTTGACCCGCCCTGGACGCCCTCGCCGGAAGTGAAAGAGATTTTGGGGATCAGCTAAAAGAAAATTTTAATAAACAAAAAGAAAAGACCTACTGATTTCAATAGGTCTTTTTGAGTATTATTGCAGTCTCCACTCGAGCAACTTGCGATCCTCGAGCTTCACGTAGACTCGCTCGGCGAAGCACATGCAATCGCTGAGCGGGATGATTTGAAAGGTATCTTGTTCCTCGGGTAGGCGAATGATGATGGCCCACGCGTAGGTTGCAGCTTCGTCGCCGCACGCGATCGCACCCCAGAAATACTCATTTCTGTGCCGCTCCTGCCAAGAGGCGAGGACATACGACTTTAGCTTGCGCGCTGTCTGTTCGAACTCCTCGCGCGCAGTTAGCAGCTCGAGTTCGACCGACTGCTTCTGGCCGGTTGTGTCGGTGAAATTGAGAGCGAGATAGGGCGTTGCTCGCGCCTTGGCTATTCTCTCCTCAGGCTGGATTGCCTGAGCTACGTTGCCAAGGTTGATTGCGAGTCCGCACGTGATGCCCACAATAATCCCACATATGAGCCGTTTTTGATCTGTCATGGTGAGAAACCCTCCTGTTTGCGCACCTGTTCCACAGCCCAACAAGACCACCTTGTTGATCAAGCTGACCTCGTATTTTGAGCTAAAAGCAAAGAAATGTCAATGCGCGCCGCCGCCGACCGCAACATGTACCACCTCAACCAGCATTCCGGCCACAAACACGCTGATCGCGGCCATGTGAAACCAGTCAGGCACGCGCAGGGCGTATTCCGGTTTTCGCGTGCCGTGTTTGCGCGCGCGCAGGTAGGTTTGGATGACTAAAATCCCGTCCAAGCCGCCGACTACGCTGCCGACGATTAAAATCGTGCTAATAAACGACGTCACGCCCGAGAGTGCCACCGCAAGCGGCACGCCGCCGGTCAACACCCAGGCAGCCCAGCGCGGCACGCCATAATCTTCGCTGAGCGATTCAATAATCGTATTGCAGATTGGAATGTAAGACGTGGCAAGCACGAGCACGCCAAACAACGACCCAGCGACCAGCACGCCATCACCAAACACGCGCGACAAATCGCGCGACAAATCGCGCGCTGGATCCGCGCTTGCGGCCGCGCCAAACATGCCGACCAGCACAGCGGTAAACACGAAATACACCGCTACTGCGCCAAGTTGTGACCACAAAATGGCGGATTTCATACGGCGTTCTTGGCCGCGGAGGAGCTTGCGCATATCTGGAATCGCCGAGTTGCCGGCCAGCGAAAAGAGCACTGCGCCAAACGGCAACAGCCACAGCGCCGGATCGGCAGTGGCGTTAAAGCCGAAGTTGCCGACGCCCATTAGATTTGCTACCTCAATATGTGGTGCGCCCACCACCCCAAGCAGCACCACAAAGCCGATCATCAGCGCAAGCATTATCTTTTGCACCGCGGCCTCGAAGCGCAGTCCGCCAATGATTGCAATCCACGCCACAGCTGCAAACATCACCATATACACGCGCTCGTCCGATATGCCCGTGATCGGCGCCAGCAGGTTGGCCAAAAAACGCCCCTCGCCCAACACATATGCGATCAGGCTGCCGATTAACCCAAACGCAAGTGATGCGGTAGCTGCGATTTTGCCGCCGCGACCCAAATAAAGCTGGGCGTAACCCGGAAATTGGTGCGACTCGCGCGTGCGCAAGACGATTTCGCCATACATGAGCGCGAGTACGGTCATGCCGGCGCCGAGTACTACGAGGTGCAGCACGCCCACTGCAAATCCGGCGCGCCCGACTACATATGGCAACCCAAAAATTCCGGCGCCGATGATGGTGCCGAGCAACAAAGCGATGGAGGAGAGGAATGCGCTCTTACGCACGGACTTTTTTGTATTTTTTACAGGCACTAATTTCATTTTATCAGTATCCCGAAGCGCAGCGCATCCGTCAAGAAAATCTGTGAATTGACCGCCCTGAACTCCTCTGCTAAAATGAAAAGGAAATGTGCGCGGAGGCAATAGTAAAAAAGTCGTACCTGCTTTTTTTAAATTCAACAACATGCGCGTCCTTATGATCGCTGATCACTCTGACCCTTCAGCGGAGATTGGGTCAAAGGAGTCCGGAGGCCAAAACGTCTATGTTTTTTATTTGACCAACTTTTTGGCTCAACATGGCGTAGAAATTGACGTCTATACGCGCTGGGACAAGAAAAACAAAAAAGAAATCATTCAGCTCAACAACCATCCGCTCATTCGCGTCATCCGCGTGAAGGCTGGCCCGCGCGACTACATGCCGCGCGACAATTTTCTCAATGTGATCGATGAATTTACCGAAAATATCCTGAAAAAAGTTCAGGAATTGGGCGTGACCTATGATGTGATTCACTCAAATTATTGGTATTCCGGTTTGGCGGGTTTGAAAATTGCCAAAAAATTGGGCATTCCGATGGCGCACACTTATCATTCGCTTGGATTTGATCGGTTTGAGACGCTGAAGGCGCGGAAATTGGACAAGACACAAGAGGCGTTTTTTCAATATCGCATCGCGCACGAAAAGCGCATCGCCGAAGAATGTAATAGTGTCATTGCCACAAGTCCGATTGAGAGAGAAAATATCAAGCGAGAATTTGGGATACCTGAAGAAAAAATCAAAGTCATTCCGATCGGTGTCGATTTGGAAATTTTTCACCCGCTTGAGACCAAGCGCGCGCGCAGAAATATTGGGTTCGCTGATCGTGGCGAGCTGGTGCTCTATGTTGGTCGGCTCGAATGGCGAAAGGGGATTGAGACCCTCATTCATGCAGTTCGCGCGTTGATCGACGAGCATCCGGATTTGAAATTGTACATTGTGGGCGGAGGCAGGACCAAGGCAAGTATTAGCTTGGAGTCTGAAGAATTGCGGCAAAATATGGACCTGATCAAGAAGCTTCACCTCGAGGAAAATATTGAATTTATCGGGCCGCGTCAGCAGATCGAGCTGTACCAATATTACAGCGCGGCGGATATCGCGGTTGTGCCTTCGTACTATGAGCCTTTTGGGATTACGCCGTTGGAAGCTATGGCGTGCGGTACGCCTGTGGTTGCTTCGCTCACCGGCGGTTTGCAGTTCACGGTTCACCACGGCGTGACCGGCTATCTTGCAGAGCCGCAAAATGCGAGCGATCTTGCGGAAAAAATTAATATGGTGTTGAAGCGCGGCAAAAAATCGTTCACCACGAACTGCCTTCAGCGTATTCATGACAATTTTGAATGGGACGGAATTTCTCAGGAATACATCACGCATTTCCAGCGCTTGATTGAAGACTCAGCAATAAACTAATACACATACACATGAAGATTGCGATGGTTGCGCCGGTCGATGAGGCCGTGCCTCCGATCACGTACGGCGGTACTGAGATTGTTGTGGCAAATTTGATTGAAGAACTGGTGCGCTTGGGTCATCAGGTGACGCTGTTTGCCACAGGCGGATCGCACACGCAAGCGAAGTTGTACGAGCTGTTTCCGGAGCCCGCGCGCTCGATGCCGCTGGCAAAAAATGATCGCGCGCGCGAAGCGTTGCGGATTGTGGGCGTCGGTAAAGCGCTTGAGCAGCTTGCGAGTGAACAGTTTGATGTGGTGCACAACCACACCGGTTGGCGCATGCTTCCGTTTACCGCTTTGGTAAAAGCTCCGGTAGTGACCACGATTCATACGACATTTGTAAATAATTTTGAGGCTGATTTGTACGCGATGTATCGCGATGCAAATTATATCAGCATCAGCCTCAATCAGCGCAAACCGCGCCCGGAATTGAATTATGTTGCCAATGTGTACAACGGAATCCGCGCGCAGGATTTTGTCTTTCAGCCGCGCGCGCAAGAGACCGAACCGTATTTCGCATTTCTCGCGCGCATGTCGCCGGAAAAGGGGCCGCTTGAGGCGATTCAGATCGCAAAAAAAGCAGGCGTCAAATTGATCATGGCGACCAAGATTGATCCGGTTGACCAAGAATTTTATGAAACCAAGATTAAGCAGCATATCGACGGCAAGCAAATTATGAATATCGGCGAAATCGGTCCGCGCGAAAAAACCGCATTTTTGGGCGGCGCTCGCGCGTTGCTCGCGCCGATCCAGTGGGAAGAGCCGTTTGGATTGTTTTTTGTTGAGGCGATGCTGTCCGGTACTCCGGTAATTGCGATGCGTCGCGGATCAACGAGCGAACTGATTCAAGATGGTGTCACTGGATTTTTGTGTGAGACGGTTGATGAGGCAGTGGCGAAAATTCCTCAAGTCGACGGACTTGATCGCCGCGCGTGCTATGACCATGCGCTCGCGAATTTTTCAGCAAAAAAAATGGCGCAAGATTATGTGGCTGCATACGAAAAAGTTATCAAATAAATAAGGTATTTCCATGAAAATTGCGATGATCGCGCCGGTGGAAGAGGCGGTGCCGCCGATTCGTTACGGCGGGACGGAAGTGGTGATGTATAATCTGATCCAACAATTGGTCAAGCGCGGACACGATGTCACCCTGCTTGCGACCGGAGATTCAAAAACAAGTGCCAAGCTCGTGGAGATTTTTCCTCAGTCGATCCGCACGCTGCCGGCTTCGCGCGATTGGTTGACGCGTGACTCGATCAAGCTTATGGGGCTTGCGAAAATGATCAAGTATTTGTCCGAGCATGATTTTGATGTGATTCACAACCACAACGGTCACATCGTGATGCCATTTTTGCCGTTTTTGCACGCGCCGATGATCACCACCTTTCATATGCCGCTGGATATTCCGTATCAGACCATTATTTTTGATGCGTTCAAAGACGCGAATTATGTCAGCATCAGCATGAACCAGCGCAAAAAAATGCCGCAGCTGAATTTTGTCGCCAATGTGTACAATGGTTTGGATACCAGCATTTTTGAATTCACCCCGCGCGCGCAAGAGACCGAGCCGTATTTTGCATTTCTCGCCCGCATGTCGCCGGAAAAGGGCGCCCTTCAGGCCATTCAGATCGCAAAACGAACCGGCATGAAGTTGATTATGGCCACAAAAATCGATGCGGTTGATCAGGAATATTATGAAAAAGATATTAAGCCGCTGATTGACGGCAAGCAGATCGTGCACATCGGCGAAATAAGTGCGCACGAAAAATCTGAGTTTTTGCGCCACGCTCGCGCGTTGCTCGCGCCGATCCAGTGGGAAGAGCCGTTTGGGTTATTCTTTGTGGAGGCAATGTTGTGCGGTACGCCGGTGATCACTATGAAACGCGGTTCGGCGCCGGAAGTGATCAAGGATGGCATCACCGGTTTTGTGTGTGAAACACTTGATGAGGCAGTGCAAAAAGCCGGAGTGGTGGGTGACCTTGATCGCGCCGCGTGTTATGAACATGCAAAGAATAACTTCTCTGCCGAAAAAATGACCGACGGGTATCTCGCGGCCTACGAGCGCGTTATGCATAAATAAGACACTATCAATGAAAATCGCCGTACTTGCGCCTTTTGAAGAAGCTGTACCGCCGATCAAATACGGCGGAACCGAGTTGGTCGCGTATAATTTGATCGAGCAACTGGTTAAACGCGGTCACGAAGTAACTCTTCTTGCAACCGGAGATTCGCGCACCAGCGCGCGACTTGAGGCGGTTTTTCCCACGTCCATTCGTGTGTTGCCGATTGCCCAAGATTCGTCCGGCCGCGAGGCGCTCAAATACCTCGGCGTCGGGCGTGTACTTTCGTATTTATCGCGGCATGAGTTTGATATCATTCACAACCATATCGGCTGGCGCGTGCTGGCATTCAAGGATTTGATTCACCAGCCGATGGTGACCACGCTGCACAGTCCACTGAGCATTCCATATCAGCAGGAAATATTTCGCCAGGTGAAAGACGCAAATTATATTACGATCAGTTTGGCGCAGCGCACGCCGATGCCCGAGCTCAATTTTGTCGCCAATGTGTACAACGGACTCGAGGTAGCGAAATTTCCATTTACTCCTGTGGCTGAGGCAAAAGATCCGTATTTCGCATTTCTCGCGCGCATGTCGCCGGAAAAAGGGCCGCTGCAGGCGATCGATATTGCCAAGCGCGCCGGCCTGAAGCTGGTGATGGCTACAAAAGTTGACACCGTGGATAAAGAATTTTATGAAAAGCAGGTGAAGCCGCTCATCGACGGCAAACAGATCGTACATATTGGCGAAATCGGGATGGACACCAAAGCGCAGTTTTTGGGTAACGCTCGCGCGTTGCTCGCGCCGATCCAGTGGGAAGAGCCGTTTGGATTGTTTTTTGCGGAATCAATGCTGTGCGGCACGCCGGTGATCACCATGAAACGCGGTTCGGCGCCCGAAGTTGTGAAAGATGGCGTGGGCGGATTTGTGTGTGCCGATAGTGATGAGGCTGTTCAGAAAGTTGCACAGATTGACCAGATCGATCGTAGCGCCTGTCGTGACTACGCAGAGTCGCATTTTTCTTCTGAAAAAATGGCCGACGGGTATCTCGCGGCGTACGAGCAGGCGATTGCGCAAAAATAAAAAACGCCATGAGTGTTTCATGGCGTTTGCGGGCTAGAATAAGTGCGGGAAAAAGTGCCGCACCCCCTGCAAGATTCCTCCTCGACAAATTCCTTTTTCTCCTTGAGCAAAAAAGATATCGTGCGGCTGGCGTGACTGCTGCTGGTGTTGGAGAAGCTGGTCTTTGACTTGCTGGTGAGCATTTGCTACCAGCACTGACTTGCACCAGCCGGCGGTCAAAAAGCTCAGATCGTTTCCGCTATCTCCGGCAGCTATAACCTGACTTGCTTGGTAGCCAAGCACACGCGCAACTTCTTGAATTGCGTGCAGCTTGGTGCCGGTTTTTGCAAGCACATCGATGAGTGCCAGATCATGGTTGTTGACATCGAGGCAGTAGCTCACGGCCACCTCGATGCTGTTTTGTCGAGCAATCTCTAAAAGCTGCTCGACCAATTTACCTTGACCGATGCGCGCATCAGCTTCATAGCTGAGTTTGCAGATTGAGGGATCATACTGCTTTTGCAGCTGTATGCCGTCAACATTGCTAAACAGTTCGCGCATCTCGTACCACGACTTTTGCTGCCATTCGTCGCGGTTTTTTTGGTTCCAGTCGGTATGCATCCGCCAGTCGTCATCCCGACCTCTCTCCCAAATTGTTGCACCCACATTGCAGATGGCGATATGGGGAGTGGGGAGATCGTGTTGGGCAACTGCCTGAGTTGTCAGCTCAAGACTTCTTCCGCTCACGGACACAAAGCAGACATTCCCGGACGCGACGAGCTCAAAAAACTCATTCGCGCTCGATGCATCTTCCTTGTGATGAGCTCCTGGAAGAGCGGTCCCGTCCAGATCGCTTGCGATCATAATACTTGGTTTCATCGTAGCCCTCCATAAAACGAGTGTGTATATAGTATCAAAATTATCTATTTTTGTCAATAACACGTGTTGGGATGTATAATAAATGATAATTATCCGTATCAAAACATAAAAATGACCGAAACAACACAAGCCGCACAGCAAGATGCAATTGAGTCTGTGCGCCGGTGTATGACCTCCGAAGGCTTCAAGGCATCGGGCGCGGCAACCGGATACACGCAAGTCTGGACGCGCGATAGTATGTTGTCGTTGCTTGGGTTGTCGCTTGCGGGAGACGTGGAAATAAACCAGGCGATCAAGACAACCCTGCAGACGATTGCAGCACATCAAACATCTCGAGGGCTGGTGCCGGACAACGTGGTTACGCAGGCCGGTCGGGCAACATTTCAGGCGTATGCCGATGCGGGATTGTGGTATGTGATCGGCGCATCGGTGATGGGGATCCAGGACGAATCAGTGCGCAAGACGCTCGAGTGGTATCGCTACCAAGAAGTGCACAACAATTATCTGATTTCCATGCCCGAAGGCGGGGATTGGGAGGATTTGTTTGCGGTGCGTGATCGCGGATTGACGATTAACGTGTTGCATGTGCTCGCGTTGCGCGCGGCCGGGGGCGTGGCGGACAAGCAGGGTGACGTCGCGCGGGCGCAGGAATATGACGAGCATGCTGATCGTATTGCGGAAAAAATTAACCAGTCATTTTGGTATCGGGGCGATGGAGATGTGCTGCCGCATATTCGCGATGCGTTTGGTTCGTTGGTGTTTGATACGTCGGGACGTGATCAGCTTGGGCGCCAGATGGTTCCACCGACAAAGACTCTGCTCGTGCGCGATCAATATTATTTGCCATATCTCACATTGTGGGGATTTGGTGAATGGTTTGATTCGCTGGGCAATCTCCTTGCGATTATCTCCGGTGTCGCTTCTGATGAGCAGGCTGAGCAGATTGTTCAATGTATTTCCGAACATCAACTTGCGGAGCCGCAACCGATTCAATCCTTGTATCCCGTGATCGAACCTGGGCATGCGGATTGGCGCCCGTATTATACGTTTGGCAATTTAAATCTTCCGCACCAATACCACAATGGGGGAGCGTGGCCGTATATTGGAGCGTTGTACGTGGCTGCGTTGGTAAAAATGGGTAAGCGCGCGCAAGCAGCCGAAGAATTGGAAAAATTGGCCGAGCTTAATGTGCGCGGTGAATTCCCTGAATGGCTGCATGGCCAGACGGGCGAGGCGCGCGGCATGAAGCACCAGCTGTGGTCAGCTTCCCTGTATTTGTATGCGTATCATGCGGTCGAGCAAGGTGTGATCCCGCATTTCAATTAAAATGTAACCGACGGGAAAAAGTGGCGAAATCCGGCGATGATGCCGCCGCGGTAATTTTGTGCGGTTCCGCGAGCGATGTAGATATGGTCGGATGCCGGGAGGCTCGCACGGACTGCTTCGCGCGCGTTGGCCACAAGAATTGCGCGCAAACCTGAGGCGAGCATGATGGCGTCATTTTCGCTGTCGCCCGCGACCACGATTCGTTCATGGGGGAGTGAAAAAAGGGCAGCAATATGTTCGACACCCGCACGTTTATGGCCGGTGCGAGGTAATATATCGATGAGCGCACGTGATGCGTCTTTGACATCGAGGCAATAGCTGACAAAGATGCTGATTCCGGCGTCGCGCGCTCGTTGTTCGCACTCAGCCTTGATAACCTCTTTGGAAAGTGCGGCTGATGCCTCAAAGCTGATTTTGCAGATGGCTGGATCTTGATTTTTTTGGAGCGTGAGCCCGGGCATATCCGTATACAGTGCGCGCATCTCATCCCATGTTTTTCCGCCCCATTCGGCGCGATTTTTTTTCTGCCAATCCGGAAGCGCTTCCCAGTCGTCCGGGCGGTTGGCGCTTGGAAGCCAAATGCTCGCGCCCACATTACAAATAGCGGCAGCCGGGCGAGGGAGGTTGTAGGTCAGAATGCTACGTTGCACGTCGGTGATGCCTTGGCCGGAGACGTAGACGAGTTTAATGAGTGGGCTGGCGCAGAGCTGTTGAAATTTTTGGGCGGCGTCCGGGGCTTCTGCATCAAGCCCATTGGGAATGACCGTGCCGTCGAGATCGCATGCAAGGAGAATGTGTTGAGAAGAGAGTAACGTGTTCATGCAGGTATCATAGCATATGCGCGAAAAAATGAATCAAAAAAACAACCTCCGGAGAGGTTGTTTTTTTGGTGGGCGCAACTGGATTCGAACCAGTGACCGTTAGCTTAAGAGGCTACTGCTCTACCGACTGAGCTATGCGCCCAAACAGTTCATTTTTGTCTCTCTTTCAAAAACAGGGCTCGGCCTTCGGCAATGTTTTTGAAAGAGAGACAAAAATTCATGAGTTCTTCGTGGTGTCCTCGTCAGGATTCGAACCCGAAACCGCCTGGTTCGAAGCCAGGTGCTCTATCCAGTTGAGCTACGAGGACATGCTAGTAAACACTCCACGATTATACTTATTTACCTCATAAATGTAAAGAAACGCCAAAATTTAGTATGTTGGTGACTGCTTCGTGATGTTTTTTTCTATGAGGCGATGCGGTGCTGGGCAATATCGCGTGCAATTTGCAGTTCTTCGTTTGCTTCGATCACAAAGATGCGTGTGGTTGAGCTTGGCGCTGAAATTTCGATATTACCGCGACGCTCGGTCCAGCCTTTATTTTTTGTTGTGTGTATGGTGATTCCGGCAAATGCAAAGTGGGCGAGGACGAGCTCGCGCACATACCACGCATTTTGTCCGATTCCCGCTGTAAACGCGATGGCCTCAGCACCATCGAGTAGGGCGAGATAGCCGCCAATGATCTGTGTTACGCGTCCAATGAGCATCGCTAAGCCAAGCTGCGCGCGCGAGTTGCCTTGTTGTGCGGCAATGTGGAGCTTGCTGACTGCAGAATCAAATCCGGTAATACCGCGCAAGCCCGCGTGTCGATAAAATAAATCCTCCAATTGCGCCAAGTCAACCCCACGTTGTTTGAGGAGGTAAAAGATAACGCCCGGATCCACACTACCACTGCGCGTGCCCATGATGACGCCATCCAAAGGACTAAATCCCATGCTGGTGTCGATAGAGTGTTTGTTGCGAATAGCTGCAATCGACGAACCATTACCAAGATGACAAGAAATAATTCGCGCTTGTTTTCCTGCATCACCGAGGAGCTGCGCAACCTCTTGTGTGACGTACTGATGGCTGATGCCGTGGAAGCCATATTTTTTAATATGGTATTTGTGTTGAAGCTCAAGCGGCAGCCCATACAGCGCAGCTTCTTCCGGAATGTGTCGATGAAATGCGGTGTCAAACACTGCGACATGTCGCGCGCGGGGGAGTGTGCGTAAGCAGGTGCGAATGACTTCAAGAGCCGGAGGATTGTGGAGCGGTGCGAGCGGGTTGAGCCGCGCAAGTTGGGTGAGTGTGCGTGCGGTGATTCGCGTCGGTTCATAAAACACATCGCCGCCGTGGACGACGCGATGGCCGATAACCAAATCTGTCTCTTCGGCAGAGATGAGTTCGCTGTCGATGAGCTCGTTGATCACTTGTCGCGCTGCTTTTGTCAGCGCGACGCCGCCGACCGCGATTTGTCCGCGCGTGATTTCGGCGAGATTGTGGTCGAACAGTTTGTATTTGAGTGAGGAACTGCCCGCGTTGAAGACGAGAGTTTTCATAAAAGGAATTATAGCACACGCGGTAAAACCCTTGACACCAAGCGGGTTTTCCCTCTAAGCTGCCCATATGAAGAAAAAAATCAGTCACATCCAACAAGTCACTTGGGTCGACATCGAAGCGCCCAACAAAGAGTCGCAAGAATTTTTGCGACAGCGGTATGCATTTCACGCGTTGGATTTGAATTATCATGAGCAGCGTCTGGCGATCAGCAAGTTTGATATGCATCAGCGGTATGTGTTTGTGGTGATTCAGGTGCCGGTGCGGTATCGCGCGGGATCGACGGGTTTTGCAACGCGCGAGCTGGAGATTTTCCTGGGCCCTGACATGCTGGTGACGCTGCATCACGAGCCATTTGAAGAGCTCGATAGCATTTTGCGTGAAATTGATCGCGAGATCGGCGTGGATGCCAGTCCTTTGATGAAAACTCCCGGCTATGTGCTTCATCAGCTCCTTATTCATTTGACGGAAATTTCACTTGCGTGGATTGAGCACGTGCGCAAAGATGGCGCTGTGGGTGCGCGCGAACGCGGTCGCATGGCTATGCAACGGTTGGCGCGCGTGAATTCGTCCCAGCTTGCCGTCGCGCAAGAGTTGCTCAGCCTGGACGTGGCGTATGCGCCCCTTGCGCTCAACGCGTTTGTGCAGCAATTTGCCAATCGCACCGAGCACATCGCGCAAGAAGCCGACTTGCTTTCGCTCGAAATCGGACAGGCAATCGCGGCCGCCGATGTGGCTACGCGCGGGGCTGATGCTCGCACGCAGCAGATGCATGGTCAAATAATCATCGGACTGTTGGTAGGTATTACGCTCATTGTTGCCGCAACGGCGATCATATTTGGTCTGCGCTGATGAAAAAATAATCAAATCGCGTTATACTTTCAGCGTACACAGCAAGTGACGCTGATTTTTTTAGAAAAAACAAACATGAAGGCGGCGATTTATCGTGGTCCGAAGCAGATTGAATTTGTGAGTGATATGCAAAAGCCCACCGCGCGTGCGGGTGAGATTTTGATACGCGTCCGTGCTGTGGGAATCTGTGGCACGGATTTGCATTTTTACAACGAAGGCGTGGGGATTAAGCCCGGTGCAATTTTGGGTCACGAATTTTCCGGCGTCGTGGAAGAGCTTGGCGAGGGAGTAACAGGTTGGCGCATCGGCCAGCAAGTGGTGGCGGAGCATGTGATCAGCTGCGGAGTTTGTGCATATTGCCGTTCGGGCGCTCCAAATTTGTGCATCAAGTCATCTGTTATCGGCATCGACCAGCCGGGCGCGCTTGCCGAATACCTTGCGGTGCCAGCAGATCTGGTATATGCGGTGCCTGAATTCATGGATTTTGCGGCGGCGGCGTTGATCGAGCCGCTCTCGATTGCGGTGTATGTAGTGCGCAACTACCCGTCGCTGCTCGACAAATGGGCACTGGTGCTTGGTCAAGGCCCGATCGGGCTGCTTGTTTCACGCGTGGCGCGCTTGGCGGGTGCAAAAGTGGTGGGCGTAGATATGATGCAGGAGCGACTGGATTTTGCGCGCAACGGCGGATTCGTGGATTATGTCATCAATTCGCAAGCGCCAACGGATGTTGCGGCCGAGTTTCGCAAGCTTTCGTCGGGGATCGAATCTGATGTGACTTTTGAAGCGGTGGGGCGCCAAGAAACAGTGGATATCGCCATAGATGTGACCAAAAAGCGCGGGACGATTTTTCTCATCGGACTGTTTCGTGGGCCGGAAAAAATTCATATCGATAATATTGTGAAACGCGAGCTGCGCGTCGATGGATCATATACCTGTGCTTTTTCGTTTCCGACGGCCATCAATCTTGCGGCAAGCGGGCGAGTGGATTTGGCAAGCCTGATCACGCATCGGTATTCGATCGAGCGAGTGGCGGATGCGTTTGCGGATGCGGCATCGTACAAACGTCACCCGATCAAAACTGTCATCACGATTGATTAAATCAAAAATCACCCCTCGCGGGGTGATTTTCTTTGGCAACAGCAGTGTTCTCTGGGGCGACTAGTGGGAATCGAACCCACGTGACTAGTGCCACAGACTAGGGTTCTACCATTGAACTATAGCCGCCACACACAACACGGTTGTTGCACCTGTCTACTGTACTGAAAGTGTGGGAAAATTTCAAGCGCGCAGCAAAAAATCCCTCATGAGTGCAAGAAAAAAGACCTTATGACAGGCCTTTTGTTGTGGCGAATACGGTGCGCGTCACATCGTATTGTATCGTTTTGAGCTCAAATTCATAGTTGAATCTGTATTCGTACCCGACAACATGTCTCGAAAAATCTTCAATGTGCTCGGGATTTTCAGTCAGCATAATATCAAATGCCTCAGATAGCACGGCCTCTCGTGATTCCTCGCTAATAGTATCGATCGATTTGAGGACTTCCAAAAGAGCCGGCACTACAACATCTGCTGAAAATTGCATATGCTCTTCGTCGGAAACCAGATCTGTATCAAGTCCTGCGGTTGCGAATGCGAAATCGGCATCGTCATCCTCTTCTTGCAAATAAACAACCACGGCCCAATCTTGTTCAAGATTCGGAAACTCCGATGCGCTGAGACGAAACCAAAAGGCAAAGTCAAGCACATCGGGCTGTGCTTGCTGTACAGATCCTCGTATGACAATTTTCATGTGCCTCTCCTTTGTTGGCAACGTTCAAAGAAAAAGCCCGTCGATGTTATTCGAAGGGCAAGACCGGCTGGAGCTCGAGAGCGGCGAGTAAGAGATGGTATCCCTCTTGAGCAACTTCGATTCGAAAATCGAACCACTGTTCGTCGCAAATCGGGCTGATAAGGTCTTCTCGTTCGCATTTGGGCGCAATCCCACGTTCCACATCCTGCATAATCCCTTTGTTGTACATCCGCGCCATGATATGCACTTCGTGATCTAGACGTCGAGCAAATCGATGCGCAATCTCTTGGAGACGGTTGAGAATCTCATGTATCACAAAACGCGTCAGCTGAGGGCTTCCATGTCGCGAAGGAACCAAAAAGCTTCCTGTCGTCTGGGTGGTGCTGATGACAAATTTAACAGTCATGACTGCCTTTACGTCATCGTCCTCGAAGACGATTTGAATGTGTGCCATGACTGCGATTTGTTCGTTCGTGAGCTCTGTTTTCTCCAAATCTTCCTCGAAGTCGCCACGAATCTGCACATGCTTCCTCATAACGGCCTCCTTTGTCGATCGGTGCTTCGAGCGTAGCGCGGAACCGCGAAAAATGCAATAACAAAAACAGCCGTGTATGAATATTTCATGAAGCTGGCGGCTATACTTTTTTAGCACAAATGCTATGCTAACAGGTAATTTCGGCGCAAGTCGAGATGATAAAAGCCCTTTTACAACCAAAACAACTTTGTCGGAGGAGTATCTGTGTTTGTCACAATTGACGGCCCGAACGGTGTTGGAAAGTCGACCCTTGTCGAGGGTCTAGGGGAAAAATTGTTGGTTCAAGGAGGACGCGTTTTTATCACCGGAGAACCAACGGCTACGCCACTTGGCGAGCTACTGCGTCGTAGCGAGGAAGAGCACTGAGGAGAGCCGCTCGCATGTCTTGCGGCGGCAGACAGGTACTCCCATATCAAGAATGAAATTCGACCCGCTCTTGCTCGGGGTATTGATGTCATTTCTGACAGGTATGTAGAGTCGTCTCTTGTGCTCCAGCGACTGGATGGTTGCTCCGCGGACTTCATTCTTGCGCTTCACTGTAACATCCTAATCCCTGACCTCAGTGTGATTATCACGGGTGATCCGGAGATGATCGAGCAAAGGTTGGAGCGGAGGAGTAAACCTCGCAGCAAATTCGAGCGTGTCTATACCCGAGCCCAGGAAGTCGAGCTTTATCTGGAAGCGGGGCAAATACTCGCGGTACGAGGATTTACTGTCCTGCGCCTTGTGAGCACAGACGAGCCTGTTGATCAGAATATCCAGAAAATCGAGGAAGAGATGGAGAGAATCCGTGCTAAAGCAAAAACAGGAGGTAGGTGAGTGAAACGCCAGATTACGAGTTCAGAATTTGCATCGTCCTGCTATTTTCGGTCATCCGTCGAGCCACCTTATCGCAAGGCGCTCTTGCAGATAACCGAGCGCTGCAATCTTGCATGCGCTCACTGCTTTGTTTCGGCAGGTGACTTCGGCGACACGATGTCGCTTGCAGATATCGAAGCGATAGTCATTCCACGTTTTCGGGAATGTCGGGTAATCAGCGTGAGTCTCACTGGCGGGGAACCGTTCGTTCATCCGCAGATTGTCGAGATTGCCACGCTGATTCGAAAGGCGGGCATGAGCGTTACTATCTGCACCAATGCGACGCACATCAGCCAGAGCCACATCGAAGGACTCGCTCAGCTCGGCGGCGTTCGCTGTAATGTGAGTCTTGACGGATTTGCGCCAGAAAGTCATGGCAGGTTCCGCGGAAACAAGGAATCGTTTGCAATAACCATCGAGACTATCCGAAGACTGAGCAGGCACAAACTCCTTCAGGGTCTTCTCGTGACGCCAAATAGTCTCGCCGAGGCCGAGGAGTATGTGCGTTTGTGCGAATTCGCAGTCGAGCAAGGAGCAACGTATGTACTCATGAATCCACTCTCTTCAATGGGAAGAGGCGTGAAGTCCATGAGCAGGCTGGCAATGCCGGACGACATCATGCGAAGTATCGTGGCAGATACAAAGCATTTCGCAGACGATGTCCAGCTGGTTTATATTCGATTTCCAAACGACGCTAAGCTTCCGCTTGCGTCGTGCGAGGCTGGAAACATTGTCTATGTGTTTACGCATGGCGAACTGGCGATCTGCCCGTACCTCGTGTTCGCAGCGAATACGCCGCAGAGCCTGCACCGCCCCGAGGAGTTCATTGTTGGCAACATCTTGCGCGACCAAAACATTGCCACCATGCTGGACAACTACAATTTTCGCGCGCGCTATCAAGCCGGTGGGAACACAACCTGTAGATCGTGCGACATCGGTGAGGTTTGTGGAAAAGGATGCCCTGCCGCAGTTATCTCAGCCGGAAAAAGAATGGGTGAGGTGGATGCCGAAATCTGTCCACGTTCCATTGTATGATCAGTTCGCGCCCTGTGAGAAGCAGCACACCAGCTGTTTCTCACAGGCTTTTTTGTTATAATTGATCACATATGAATGAAAAAAATGAAAACCCCTACTCATTTTTTTGCTGGAATATCCAAAATCCTTCTGTTGAACGTGCCGTAAAGCAGTCGCAATGGCTCCGCAAGCGACCCGAGCAAGTGTTTGTGCTTACAGAAACGAAAGCAAGCAAGGGCTGTCTCTTTCTTGAGAATTATTTCCGCGCTTACGGCTATCACGTCTTGTTCCCCAAGCCCGAAGGGAAAGAATATGGAGTGATGATTGTCAGTAAGATTCCATTCAAAGAAAGCTCATCTTTTCAATTTACTCACCCTATTCAATCCCGCACAACCGCGGTAGAGCTATCTTTCCCAGCTGGAGTAATTGAGCTGATCGGTACATATGTTCCTTCTCGTGACGTATCAGAGGAGAAGATAAGCCGAAAAAAAACATTTTTAGCAGCAATGAGTGATGCATTCGCACAGTCACCACGAACCCCATTGCGTCTTTTTGTTGGAGATTTGAATATTCTTGAGCCAGACCATGAACCGGCATATCCGTTTTTCCAATCATGGGAGTATGATTTTTATGAAAACCTAAAATCCCAGGGTCTTATTGATGCATTCCGCTCACTTCATCCCAATCAAACGGAGTATAGTTGGGTTGGAAAAAGGGGAGATGGGTATCGGTATGACCATGCATTTGTATCTGAAGGGCTGCACAAGCAGCTCACCGAGTGCTTTTATGTCCATGAACCGCGAGGGGCAGCAATGCGCCTCAGTGACCATTCCGCAATTGTAACGCAAATTTCATTATAAATTCATAATTATAACGCCATGATTGAAGTCGAGCGAAAATTTGTTGTCACGCCAAGTCAAGCAGAATCATTGATCGCTCAGGCGCAGGTTATTGGCGAAAAAACATTTACCGACACGTATTATGATTCAGCGGATTTTTTACTTACCACAAGCGATAAATGGCTGAGGTCGCGTGAAGGTGTCTTTGAACTTAAGATGCGCATAGAGTCAAAAGAGAAGCTCCGTGCCGAAGAGCAACAAAACATGGTATATGAAGAGATAATTGATGAAATACAAATACTGAGCGCATTGAAGCTTCCTCCAACAAAAACACTGACTTCAGCGCTTCAAAAAGTCGGGTACGAGCCGTTTTGTGTGTGCAAGACAACGCGAAAAACATACACTCGCGGTATAATGACTATCTGCTTTGATGCGGTCGAATTTCAAGAATTCACCTATGGCCTTGCAGAAATAGAAATACTGGTTTCAAAAAAATCTGAAGTTGAGCGAGCAGCGAATGATATTGTAAAGTTTGCTAAAGAAAAAAACCTCGAGATAGGTCCGGTGCGAGGAAAGATTATCGAATATCTCAAGCAAGTACGACCCGGTCATTATCAGACACTTCTCAAGGCGGGTATTGTCAAAGACTTTTAAATACTTGATTAAGAGACAACTGGTGAGCCCGACAGGAATCGAACCTGTGACCTAGAGATTAGAAGTCTCTCGCTCTATCCAACTGAGCTACGGGCTCGGACTGCTTTACGGTAACACAAAAGCCGTGAGCTGGCTACTGGCGCGCCTCGGATTCTTGTTCGCGCCCGTGTTTTTGCCCGTGATGCTTGCGGCGATTGTGAAACGCGTTGTGTACCTCGCGGAGCTGCTGGTTGGTGACGTGGGTGTAGATTTGGGTGGTCGTGATGCTCGAATGCCCAAGCATTTCTTGCACCGAGCGAATGTCGGCGCCGTTGATGAGCAAATCCGTCGCGTAACTATGACGCAACGTGTGCGGTGTCACGTGTTTGACGATGCCTGCGGCGGTCGCGTGATCATGGACAATGCGTTGGATGGAGCGGGGAGTGAGGCGATGGAGATTATGTTCTTCGGCATTGTCTTCGTGCGCGCCTGACGAATGATTGCGCGCCTTGTCTTGGCGCACAAACAATGCCGGAGCGGTATCGCTGCGTTTTTCCAGATATTTCGACACCCAAAAGCGCGCGGTATCTGAGATAAAAATCACGCGCGGTTTGTCGCCCTTGCCGCGGACGGAAAATTCGCCGCGCTCGGTGTTGACGTGGTCGCGATCCAGGCCGACGAGCTCGCTCACGCGCAAGCCAGTGCTAAACAGCAGCTCCAACACCGCGCGGTCGCGCAATCCTTGCATGGTTCCGGTCTTTGGGCTGGCAAACAAGCGCTCCAGCTCATCCGGTTCGAGAAATTCGACACTTCGTCGCGGCGTGGCCGCCAGCTCAATTTTTTCCGGCGCCAGCGTGGCAATATCCCGCCGCGCCAGATATTTCAAAAACGCGCGCAGTGCGATCACGTGATAATTTTGCGTAATTTTCTTGAGCGGTTCGTCATGTTCGTCGGTCAGCCGATTGAGGTGAAGTCGGTACTGTCTCGTCACTTCCAGCGTGATCTGTTCGGGTCGAGTGACGTGCGCGTTTTCCTGCGCCCAATCAATAAACCGTCCAATATAATGATTGTAATTGCGTACGGTGTAGAGGCTGCGGTTTTTTTCAATTTCGCAATATGCGAGGAAATCTGTTTTGAGTTTTTTGAGGTCATTCATGGCTTGTATTGTACGACGAAGGGTCGGGAGCTGTCTATCGGCGTGGCGACCTGGATGTTTGACAGCTCGGATTTTGCGGGGGTACGCTATACATATGCTTAAAAAATCGACAGTTTTATTCCTGGGAGCGGCGCTTGTACTCGGCTTTGCGTTGTTGATTTCATTACTGATCTTTACTCTGCGCAGAGAAGAAACAACATTCGTTTTTAGAGAATCCGCGAAGACTTTTTCTGACGATGCGTACGAAATATTTTTTGTGAAAAACGCAAGAGGCTCCAAGGGAGATGGGTTATCTCTTGACGTGTATTCCGTAGACAGCACTGGCGCTTCCGAGAAATTGGCAAAGCCGGAAACGACCGGTTGGACCGAGAGAGCCGCCGCATACGGCGTTGCGGAATCCATGGGTTCATATATCGGTGACACAAAAAGCCCTGATGGAAAGAGAAGTATCGCATTTGAATATCCGCTTGGAGGATGGCTTTTATTTTTTGATTCGCCGCGGGTATATATTGAAGAAGGTGGGCAGAGAAGCATCCTGCCAAAATCGCTCTTGGGGGAATTTGAATGGCTTCCGGATAGCAAGCGCATCGTGTTTGCCTCCAAAGGTAAAATCGGCATTATTGATGTTGCAACAAGGAAATATGCATATCTGGCAGATGGAGTGGGCTGGCTTGCCGTAGAAAAAAAGTAGGCTCTTAGCTCGCAGAGTTGACAGCCGCACGCCCTTTATAGTAAGATCAATTCATATTCAATTAGTTAAATTTCCTTTATGGCAGCCAAATCGGGCGCATTTGACAAGAAGCGAGTAGTGGCAAAATATCGTCAGCATGACAAAGATACCGGATCACCGGAAGTTCAAGTTGCCATCATGAGCAAGCGCATTGCCCAGCTGACCGGCCACCTCAAAGAGCACAAAAAAGACAACTCGTCCAAGCGAGGTCTGCTTCAGATCGTCAACAAGCGCCGCAAACTCCTTGATTACCTCAAGCGTGAAGATGAAAAGCGCTACAAAAGCATTATCAAACAGCTGAAACTCAAAGCAGCGTAATCCGAACTCCATGATCAAACACAAAGACCAACGTATCGGGGTATTTGTCGACGTACAAAACCTCTATTATTCAGCGCGCAACATTTACAACGCAAAAGTCAATTTCAAGGCAATCCTCAATACCGCGATTGCTGATCGCAAGTTGATTCGTGCGGTAGCATATGTGATCCGCTCTCAGGCCGCATCAGATGCCGAAACCGGCCAAGAAATCCACACCGAAGAACAAACATTTTTTGACGCATTGGAGAAATTTGGTTTTGAGATCAAGGAAAAAGAGCTCAAAATTTTTTTTGGCGGCGCAAAAAAAGGCGATTGGGATGTCGGTATTGCAATGGATATGATTCGCTCGAAAAATCTGGATGTGCTCGTGCTGGTCAGCGGTGATGGTGATTTTCGTCCACTGGTCGAATACCTCAAAAACAACGGTCAACTGGTGGAGGTGCTTGCATTTGGCAAATCAACCTCAAAAGATTTGAAGGAAGTCGCAGATGATTTCATTGATCTCGACAAAGATTATGAAAACTATTTGCTGACCAGCGCAGGTCCGGCTATGCCCGTCAATCGTCTCAATCGGGGTGGTCGCGGTCGTCGCGGGTCGCGGTAAATTTCGTTACTAATTTTATATGTAAGACCCTGTAAATCGTTGCATTGGTCTACAGACAGATGTGCCTGCTTTGGTTCAAGCCGAGAAGCGGACGAGACTGCTTGTAGATCACCAATCGCGATTGCGGGTCAAAGAAAGAAGAATCAGATGGAAATCATCAATTCTCAGTTGTTTCAGACCAAGCGCTGGACGCGCTCGATCGCGGGCAAAGACCTTATCATCGAAACCGGCAAATTGGCGCCGCAAGCCAACGCCTCGGTGACCGTGCGCATGGGCGACACTGTCATCCTCGCGACTGCCACCATGAAAGATGACGTCAGCAAAAGCATGGGCTACTTTCCGTTGTTTGTAGATTACGAAGAGCGCCTGTATGCTGCGGGTAAAATCAAAGGCTCGCGCTTTATGAAGCGAGAAGGCCGCCCGACCGACGAAGCCGTGGTGACCTCGCGCGTGGTTGACCGCTCGATCCGCCCCAATTTCCCCAAGGGCATGATGAACGAAGTGCAGGTGATTATCACTGTGCTTTCGTTTGATGGTGAAAATGATACCGACGTGCTGGGCATTATCGGCGCAAGCGCGGCGTTGTCGATTTCCAACATTCCGTTTGGCGCGCCGCTTGGTGCGGTTCGTGTTGGCATGATCGACGGTCAATTTGTGGCAAATCCAACCTATGTCCAGCGCGAAACAAGCAAACTCGATGCAGTATTTGCCGGTACGGCACAGACGATGAGCATGATTGAAGCCGGCGCACATGAAGTCAAAGAAGAAGATTTTGTCCGCGCAGCTGAATTTGCACAAAAATCGCTCGCTGAAATTTCTGCACTGATTGCAGAGATGGTCAAAGAAATCGGTTCAGAGAAAAATGCATTTGCCGAGCCGGTCGAAAATCCGGAAATTATCAAAGCTGTTGATGACTTGGCTCGCCAAGAAATCACCACTATTTTGTATGGCTCCAACAAAAAAGAGCGCAACACTGCGCTTGAAAGCCTGCAAAAAGAAATCACCAAGACGCTGGTGGCAAAATTTAGCGAAGATGATGCGGGTACGATCTCGGACGCATTTGATGCGGTGACCTATAGTGTGATGCGCAAGGGGATTCTTGAAAAGGGTATTCGTATCGGTGGCCGCAAAGTGGATGAAGTGCGTCAGATTTCCTGTGAAGTCGGACTGTTGCCTCGTACACATGGAACCGGTTTGTTCCAGCGCGGTGAAACGCAAGTGATGACCGTATGTACGCTGGGCGCGCCCGGAGATGAGCAGACACTCGACGGTTTGGAACCGGAAAAAACCAAGCGCTTCATGCATCACTATAATTTCCCTCCGTATTCGGTGGGCGAAGTTGGTCCGATGCGTGGGCCTGGCCGTCGCGAAATCGGCCATGGTGCGCTTGCTGAGCGGGCGATTGCTCCGATGATTCCGCAAGATCGCGAAAAATTCCCATACACCATTCGCTTGGTGTCAGAAGCGCTGTCGTCTGATGGCTCTACTTCGATGGCGAGCACCTGTGGTAGTACGCTCGCGCTGATGGATGCAGGCGTGCAAATGAAAGCACCGGTGTCCGGTATTGCGATGGGCTTGATTACTGAAGACAAAGATCCATTTGGCAAATACCAAGTGCTCTCCGACATTCAGGATCTCGAAGATTTCGGCGGCGACATGGATTTCAAAGTCGCGGGCACGACCGAAGGCATCACTGCGATCCAGATGGACGTGAAAGTCTCGGGCATCACGCTCGATATTTTGCGCTCGATTATGACGCAATCTCGCCCGGGCCGCATGCACATTTTGGACAAAATGCTTGCAACCATTGAGAAGCCTCGTGCGGATTATTCGCCATTTGCGCCGCGCATTACGACGTTGCATATTAATCCGGAGAAAATTGGTGTGGTCATCGGGCCCGGCGGCAAGATGATTAACGAAATTATCGCTGCAACTGGCGTGTCGATCGATATCGAAGACGACGGCTTGGTGATGATTTCTTCGGCCAATGCAGAGGCTTCAGCTCGCGCTATCGAATGGGTCAACGGTCTGACACGCGAAGCAAAAGTGGGTGAAAAATATCGCGGCAAAGTCACGCGCCTGATGAATTTTGGTGCATTTGTAGAAATTTTCCCCGGCCATGAAGGCTTGGTGCATATTTCTCAGCTCGCCGATCATCGCGTGGCAAAAGTGGAAGATGTGGTGAAAGTGGGCGATATGGTGGATGTGGTGGTGACGGAAATCGACGACCAGCATCGTGTTAATTTGTCTATGAAAGCTGCAAAGCGCTAATGATGAACACTCCTGGCGGCCGCAGGCTGATAGCTGCAGGAGTTGCGCTCGCGATACTTGTGCTGAGTGTCGGTGTGTTTGTGTATGTCCGATATGTGCGCGCGGCGCAGAGTGCGGCTGAGCTGTTGCCAACTGATAGCGGGCTGCTGGTTTCGTTTGTGGCAACGTCGAAAGACAAAAATATCCAGTCGTTCAAGGATCGATATGATGCGTTTGGCGGCAAGCATTTGCTTGGCACGAGCGTGACGAAGTCGATACGCGATGCGTTTTCACTGACCGATCTGAATTATACGGATGATATTGAGCCGTGGGTGGGCAGTGAAATTGTATTTGCCAAGACGTCGTCGGATGCGGACGCCAAGCTGGTGGTGCTGGCGCAAGTTAGAGATATCGGCGCGGCAACCGATCGACTTGCGACTCTGGAAGCAAATATCAAAGGCGTGAGTCGTCAGGCGGAGACTGGCTCATATCACGGCGTGCCGTATAGTCATGTGACGCTTACGGGTAAAACCGAAGTATTTGTGATGTATGTGCGCGGGTATGTGGTGGCTGCGTTTGCTCAGCAAGATGTCGAGCGGGTGATCGATGTGGCCAAGCATCGTACAGCGCCACTTGCGTCGCGTGCAGAATATAAAAAAATCCGTGCGCAGGCCAAAGAGCCGGCTGCGGTTTTTGCGTATGCAAAATTAGCGTCGGATGCGGCGCCAATTGGTGGGGGATTGATTCCGAGTGCAGAAGGGTTGCGGGTGCAGTTGATTGCGTTGCCATCTGCGGCGGATGCGTCTGCTCAGGCCCAGCAGGTAGGTTTTGTTCCTCATGCATTTGCGCTGGCGCCGGTTGATGCATCATTTGTGGTGGAATTGCCGACGGCCGAAGCATTTGCACGAGGATTTTTCGCCTTGAATCAACAAATTAAGGGCGGCACGCAGTCGTTTGACGAGTATTTCCGCCAGGTGGATGCCGATGCCAAGCTTTCGGTCAAAGACGCGCTTTTTGGCCTGGGCGGCGGGCACATCACCGTGTCTTTGCTGCCGCGCGTGTCACAAAAAGCATTGGATGTCGGAGCTGTGTTTGAGGCGAGCGACGGCAAAACTGCGGACTACGTGCAGACGCTCGAGAAATTTCTCTTGCAGCACGCCAAAAAGGGTACGCAATTTCAAGAAACCATCTACAAAGGTCACGCCGTGCGATATCTTACGCTCGACACGCTGGATACGGATTTGAATTACGCGGTTATTGATGGCAAGGTATTGGTCGCCAATTCGCAGCAAGCGATTCGGACGCTTATTGAAACAGTGACCGGCGACCGCGCTAATTTGGGCACCAATGATTATGCAAAAGCAAATTTTGATAAGTTGGCGTTGAAAAAAGGTGAGGTGAGCTCGTTTTTCTTTGCTGACAGCGATGCGCTACTTAATTCAATTTTTTCTGCGGCGGTCGATGACCAAAACCAAGTGCTTGCCGGCAACGGATCCTCACAAATTGTACGATTGCTGCTTCAGTTGGTGACGCACGTGCTGGTCGCGAGTGCGCCGACCAAGGCGGGCGATCTGTTTTCGGGTTATTTATTGATGAAATAGACGGCGATGATTCAATACAAAGGAAAATTTGTTTGTCTGGACTTGGAAACCACGGGATTGGATTCGGCGAAAGACGATATTATTGAAATTGCGGCCGTCAAATATGCCGGCGGGAAAAAGCAGGGCGAGTTTAATATGCTGGTTAATCCGCAGCGTAAGCTGCCGTTTATTGCGCACGCGATTACGCATATTTCTGATGAAGATCTCGCAACTGCGCCGGTGTTTGCGGATGTTCGCGAGCAGCTACGCGAATTTTTGGGAGATTATCCGATTTTGGGTCAAAATATCCAGTTTGATATTGGATTTTTGCGTGCCAAGGGGATTGTGCCTCTGGAAAATGTCCAGTTTGATACGCGGTTGCTTGCCGGCATGGTGCTGCCACGGATTCCCGCGCTCAATCTCGAGGCGCTGGCACTGCATTTTCGCTTTCCGTATGAGAATGCGCATCGTGCGCTCGCTGATGTGTATATGACGATTAAGGTGTTTGATCGGCTGGTGGAGCGGTTGGCTGGGGTGGATGCGGGGCAGCTGGAGGCGATTTCAAGTGCGTTGGCTACGGCTCCTGAGTGGCAATTTGCTGAAGTGTTTGAGCGCGCGTTGGCTCGTGCGCGCAAACGCAAGGAGGTTGCAGGAGCGCAAAAACTGTTTGATAACGACTTGCTCAAGCCTGCTGCACCTGCGGTTTCGAGTCAGATTTCTTCTCGTGTGAGCGGATTGTTTGGTGAGGGCGAGGGTGTTCAATTGGTAAATGTTCATCCGCTTGTGCATGATGAATGGGAGACAGTCGGTGCATTGGCGGCGGATGCGTCGGCAAGGACGCTTGTTGCGGCTGACGGGGCATTTTTCCGCTCACTCAAACAGAAATATGCAAACCAAGTCTCCGAGAATGTTGTGTTTTTGAATACCCTTGCTCAATATGTGTGCCCGGAACGCGTTCGGCTGTTTGTAAAAAAACCGCGACTTACAAATCGTGAGGCAAACTTTGCTGCTCGCTTATTGCTGTGGCTTGACCGCACTCAGACAGGGGATTTGGATGAATTAAATTCGTCATTTGAAGAACAGTCGTTGTCGCGCTTGGTCGCGGCTGACAATTTATGTGTAGAAGGGAAGTGTGCATCAGCTTTGAGCGGTTGCTTTGCTCGCGCCGCGCTTGATCGTGCGTGTGCCGCTCGTGTTGTCGTCGGCTCGCATCAGTTGCTGACCGCGCTCGCTCCGCTCGCGCCTGCGTCATTTGAGCGCGCGCTGATTTACGCGGCCGAAGAATGCGAAGAAACAATCGCGCGCGCCGCAAGCCGCGCCATCGATGCGCGCGTCTTGCTCGAGCTCCTCGATCTTGTTGCAAGCGATGCTGTTGTCGATTCCGCCGCCGGCAGTGCTCCCAGCGCGGGCACCGGCAGCGTCTTGGCTCAGCTTGCAAAAGATCTCAAAACAGATGTACTCCTTGGTCTCAGCATGATCGCAATTGCCGCAAAAGATGCCGGCGCTCCCGATGCGACTGGAAGCAAGTATGCCCAGCAGGTAGTTGTCGATCTTGGTTTGCGCGCGCGCCCACATTGGCGCGATGGCAGCGCAATTCTCGCGCGCGCCTCTGTGCAACTTCTCGATCTGCATCACCAACTTCTCGCGGCCGCGACCGCCATCGACACTCAAAAAACTCCGGATCACCGTTGGCGCCAGGAACTTCTCATGCACCTTGCTGCGCGGGCAAGCGAGCAGGCGAGCGAGATTTCCGCGCTTCTTGACCAACTCGAATCTCGCGACGCATGCACCAGTGTGATTCTTGCGCCAAATGGTGACGTCACCATCACGCAGATGCCTGTGCGTATTGATGTGCTCTTGCAAACTGAGCTTTATCGCGTTATTCCGCGCATTCTGTGGGTGAGCGCGGCTGCGGGATCAACTCGAGCGCTCCAACAATTTCTCCAATCTCGCCTCGGCATCACGGGCGAAGTGGTCCAGTTGCCGCCGGCGCCCTCCACGACGCCGTCGCGCCCGGCACCTCATGTAGTGATTGCCAAAGACGCGCCCTCTCCCAATTCACCCGAATTCACCAAGCGTCTCGGCGATGTGTTGCGCGAACTCGCACCTCGTCTTCTTGGCGCAGGCGCGCAATCGCCGCACCAAATCCTCGTGCTCTCGCCCTCGATTTCCCTTATCCAGAGCCTGTACCCATTGATTTACGAAGAGCTCGTCGGGCAACAAATTTCACTCCTTGCCGATGGAGTCACGGGTAGTGCGAGCAAGATGATTGAAAAAGCAAAGGCTCGCCGTGGCAATCTCATTCTCGGCGCCAGCGCGTTTTGGGATCGTGAGCTCATCGCGGCGTGCGCGCCGGATGTAATTATTATTCCTAAGCTGCCGTTTTTGCACCCGGGAAATTTTCTTGCAAAAGCTCGCCAAGACCAATACCGCAACGGTTTTCAAGAATTTGTCATGCCTTCAGTCGCGCAAAAAATCGCCCAAGTCATTGATGGTCTCGCGCTTTTGTCGCCTGGTGCCGAGGTTGTTGTCTTTGATCGCCGCATCTGCGAAGGCTATGCGCAAACAATTTATGATCTGCTGCCGCAATCCGCTCTCGAATTATGTACTGTGGATAACTTGGTGGGGGATATATTGACTTGAAGTTTTTTCTCTGGTATAATGAAATTAACGAATCAAAGAACGTACGTTGAAAAATAAAAAGTTGGTCAGTGAGAGAGTTCTGGATACAATCCTTCTGCCTACGGATTGCGCCCAACACCCTCTCACTATTCGTGGGTCCGATCACCCGACAATAAACAAAAACAAAAGTCAGTTTTTACGCAGCATGGCCAAAATAGCCAGTCCTGCGAGAAGAATGGTGAAGAGGAAAGAATCATTTCAGATCGGTGTTATGAGAATTGTTCAGTCTTATCTCTAAGAGAGCCTCTATTGTGTATCTTCCAACTCTTACGACGAGGTGGATCCAATAAAGTCTACTGATAAGACTAATCGCGGCGCTTATACGTCAATAATATTATATATTTGGGCGTCACTAAGCGCCGTAAACCAACTCACTTGTTTACGGCAAACCCTCTGGGGTTATTTTTGTTTTTGGGCGAATTTTCGGTTGCCGCGCGCTCTTGCCCGCGCTATAATAGAACCATCTTTATTCATAAATCCGCACCCATGGACAAAAAGACTATTGTGAAAATGGAAGCATTGCTACTCAAAGAACATGATCGCCTGAAGAAAGAAATTGAAAGCGTTGCAGTGAAAAATCCAGAAGGCGCTGAGGATTCATACGAAGCGGTTCGTCCCGAGTATGACGGCACCTCGTCGGATGAAGATGGAGCAGAGGAGACGCTGTATGAGACAAATGTTGCACTCAAAGGTCAGCTTCAGGAAGATTTGCGCGAAATAGATGCGGCGTTGGCGCGTATCGAGCGCGGAAAATACGGTGTGTGTGAGGTGTGCGGCAAAGATATTCCGGAAGAGCGGCTCGAGGCGCTTCCAGAGGCGCGCGGCCATCTCGAATGCATGTAGCTCGTGCGGTCTCTGCGACAAATTGGTGCAGTGGGATTGCCGCTGCTTGCGGTGGGATTCGTTGATCAGCTGACGAAGTTGATTGCTCAGCGGGTGCTTGTCGATCATCCGATCGTGTTGATTCCTGGAGTGCTTGATTTTCGACTGGTGCCAAATGCGTCAGCTATCTTTGGATTGCTTCGGACGCCATTTCAGATCGGTATTGCGATTTTCTGTGCGGCAGTTGCTCTTGGCTATACATTTTTTCATGGACTTGCTGAAAAAAGACTCGCTGCATTTGTGGGTCTTGGGCTCATTATGGGCGGAGCGTTTGGAAATATCGTCGATCGGGTGCGCCTGGGTTCGGTGGTGGATTTTGTTGATATTGTGTTTTGGTCAGTGTTCAACGTGGCCGATGTGGCAATTGTTGCGGGCATCGCGCTGCTTTTGTGGGAAGCCTATCGGTCATCTCCTGCGCAAGCTGAACGCACCCGCGAGTCGCTGATTAAGAAATTTTAGCTGGAATTAGCGGGTTGCGATAAGAGGTGCTTTCGGCGACGTGAGCAAGGGTGATGTCTGTGCTGCCTTCGAGATCGGCAATAGTTCGCGCGACTTTGAGGATTTGGCCGTATCCGCGCCCCGAGAGGGCGCTTTTTTCATATTTGTGTTCGATAAATTGATGAATATCGGGCGTGATACCGCAAAATTGCACCACTCCGCGCCGATCCAGTTCTGCGTTTGTGGTGTAGTGTCCGCGGGCAAACCGATGGTGCTGGCGTGCGCGAGCTTGTTCGACACGGGCGCGGATCAGAGAAGATGATTCTTGTGGGTCCGGGTCGGCGGTGCGCATTTCAGTTAGCAGGGGGCGCTTGAGATGAATAATAATATCAATGCGGTCAAGCAGCGGTCCGGAAATTTTTTCAATATAACCAGCGCGGGCGCGAGAGGTGCAAGTACAGGCTTGCAGCTCGTCAAATGCATAGCCGCACGGGCAAGGATTCATGCTTGCAACAAACATGCACCGAGCGGGAAATCGGAGATGGGCTTTTTTGTACGGCAATGTCAGCGCGCCATCTTCAAGCGGTTGGCGAAGCGTTTCGAGTGTTTCTTGGGAAAATTCCGGCAATTCATCCAGAAACAATACGCCGCGATGGGCGAGTGTCAGTTCACCCAGGCGCTGGGGTGCCGCGCGACCAATGAGGGCGCCAGGTGGTGCTTGATGATGAGGGCTGCGAAAGGGGCGAATGCGGATAAGCTCTTGCTCAGGTGAAAGTAGCCCTGCCACATCGTAGAGATGACTGACTTCAAGTTGCTCTTTTCTGCTCATGCGCGGCAAGATCGAGGGGAGTGCGCGCGCCAATAGGGTCTTGCCCGCGCCCGGCGGTCCGCAAAGCAACATATTGTGCCCGCCGGCCGCGGCGATTTCCAGCGCGCGCTTGGCATATTGTTGGCCGCGGATGTCGCGCATGTCGATCAAGTGCGTTGTTTGACGCGGGGATTTGGGTGAGGTGGCGATGATGGTGGCAGTAGGTTTTGTCTCGGCTGGATTTTTGAGGAGCGCAACTGCGTGCGCAAGTGATGAGGCGCCGAGGACAGACATGCCTCCGATCGCATGGGCGCGTGCGGCGTTGGTGGTAGGAATAAGCAAGGTGCGAACGCCGGAGGAGCGGGCGAGCAGGGCGAGCCCGATGATGTTGTTGACCGGGCGCAATTCGCCGGTGAGCGCCAGTTCACCTGCACATAAAAATCGCACACTTGCTCTGTCAGCCGGAAGCCCCAGCTGGCCGCTTGCCATCAAGATGCCCAGCGCAATGGGCAGGTCAAAAAACGTGCCCTCTTTGCGCACATCCGAGGGAGCAAGGTTGACAGTGATGCGACGGGGTGGAAACTCGAAGCCGCTGTTTTTGATGGCGGACTTGACGCGTTCTTTGGATTCTTTGACTGCGGTATCGCCCAAGCCCACAAGGCGAAAGGTGGGCAGGCCGCGCGCCACATCCACTTCAATTTCGATAAGATAAGGCGAGCAGCCGATTGGCGCCGCGCTTGCAAGAGTTGTAACCATGCTTCTAGTATGCGCGCCGTAGATAAAATTTTTCGAAAAAAATCATGAAAAATAACTAAAAAGCCGAGTTCTCTTGGGGAAAACTCGGCTTTTGTTTCAGGTGTGTGGGCGCGCGATCAGATTAATAGTAGATGAATCCGCGCACGAC
>CAYNWW010000003.1:59942-68676 GCA_964401055.1 uncultured Candidatus Saccharibacteria bacterium
GTTTCAAAGCGCCCGGTTTTTCGATTGCTCCGGCAGCAGCCAAAATAGAAGGAGCAGTCTCCTTTTTTTCTGCAAGCTGGTCAACTGAGGCTGAAACCACTTGATTTTGTTTGTCCGCATGAGCAGCGGAAGAGCCGCTTGAGGTGCCTGGCGCATCTGCAGTTTGAACTGAGGCGTTGCCCAAGGCGGCGAGATTGGAGGCGGAAGCGAGCGTTTTTTCGGTAGGCTGGTAGTAATACGCCGTGCTGGTATCCGCGCTTTCTTCTACTTGATTGAATTGTTTGTCGTATTGAGTATCGAGCAAGTGAAGCAACATGCTTTCTTGCGCGTTGGGGATGGCGCTGATCGCCGAACCTTGAGTTCCTGCATTAACCACCGAAGAATCGACGGCTGCCGCAGAGGTGCGGAGGGTGTAGGAATTGATCCCGACCACGCCAATAGCAAGCATCAACAAACCAGCATGCAGGGCATACTTATGATGAGTCACGTCAAATGCTTTTGTTTTCAGGTTCTGAAAGAGGGCTGCTTTCTGTTTGCTCTGCGAGTTTTCCGGCTTTGCAATTGAATTAGCTTCGTTCAGATAGACTCCGTGTTCGCGCTCTTGCCTCGTAATCTGCGACGAATCGCTGGAATCTGAGGCGAGAGTTAAGAATATGTTGTCTCCAAGTGCTCCTGTATGAAAAATCAACCATTGGATTGGTTGATTTCGCAAGCTCTAGTGTAGCAGCGGGAACAGATTTTGTCAATGGTTTTTGGGAGGGCGGAAAATGGCTTTGTTAAGCGGCACAAAGGGTTATTTCGCGAAAAAGGCTGTGGAAAAGTCGAAAAATGAACCTTATTTAGGCAAATTTCTTGCTAACCGTCATATTTGCATTAATTTGGATAGTATGGTATGCTGAATTCATGGAAATACAGCGGATTATCAAACAAGACATGCTCAAACGCCTGATGGGCGATCATGACCGGAAGGTTATCGTTCTTTACGGTGCGCGACAAGTTGGGAAAACGACGCTTTGCCAAGAGCTCATCAAGGAAACTGGCTATAAAACTCTTGCGATCAGTGCTGATGAGCAAAAATATATAGACGTACTCTCAAGTAGGGATGCAGGAAAGCTGGGAAATCTTGTGACTGGTTATGAATTACTTTTTATTGATGAGGCGCAGCGAGTGCCTGATATTGGCATCAACCTCAAGATTCTTATTGACCAGTTCCCCGGCCTGAGAATTCTTGTGACCGGATCTTCGGCCTTTGAGCTTGCAAACCGCGTCTCTGAGCCTTTGACCGGACGAAAATTTGTCTATCATCTGTATCCGATCGCAACCGGTGAGCTTGGTCTGAAATTGAACAAGTTTGAGCTTGATCAGCAGCTTGAGGATCGATTAGTGTGTGGATCGTATCCTGAAATTTTTAGCATTGTCGGGGCTACAGACAAGGCGCGGTATCTTGCAACCATTACGAGTGATTATCTCTATAAGGATATTCTGGAAATGGGGAGCGTGAGAAATCCGGATAAGCTACGAAAATTGTTGCGATTGTTGGCTTGGCAAATCGGGCGAGAGGTGTCGCTTGGTGAACTTGCCGCTCAGCTCGAAATGAATAAGGAGACTGTTGCGAACTATATTGATTTGCTTGAAAAATCATTCGTCTTATTTCGTTTGGGCGGGTTCGGGAAAAATCTGCGCAATGAAGTGACGCGAACAAACAAATATTATTTTTATGATCTTGGGGTGAGAAATGCCGTCATTGATGACTTTAAGTCGTTTGCCGATCGATCGGATCAGGATCGTGGTCATATGTGGGAAAATTTTTTGATTATCGAGCGCCTGAAAATGTTGCAGTACGCCGGGCAGCTCACGAAAAGTTATTTTTGGCGCACGTACGCCAAATCTGAGATTGATTATATTGAAGAGGGTGGAATCGAAATTGGTAAGCCGACTCTATCCGCATTTGAATTGAAATTGCGCAAGGCACCTTCCAAGGCGCCAAAATCCTGGCGCGAAGGGTATCCGGATGCCTCGTGGCAAGCGGTCAATAGAGAAAATTGGTTGGGGTTTGTAAAATAACCACAGGGATTCTTACAAAGCGAGTTGATTTTTGCTAGTATTGTAAGCATGCAACTCCACGCCCTCAACGAAAAACAGCAAGAAGCCGTCCGTGCTACCCGCGGACCGCTCTTGATTTTGGCCGGCGCCGGTTCGGGCAAGACGACCACGCTCGCGTACCGGATCGCGTATCTCATCTATAAAGAGCAGGTGCAGCCAACCAACATTCTCGCGGTGACATTTACCAACAAAGCTGCCAAGGAAATGCAGCAGCGCGTCCGGTATTTGATTGAAAAAATCTCCAACCAGCCCGGCTATGCGGGCGCGTTGCCGGTGATGGGCACCTTTCACTCGGTGTGCGTGCGGATTTTGCGGCGGGATATTGAGCTGATGGGGTACAAGACGACGTTTTCGATTTACGACAGCGACGATCAGCTGCGCTTGGTCAAAGAAGCGATGAATGAGCTCGCGCTCAGTCAGGAAAAATTTAATCCGCGCTTGTTTCATGGGATGATTTCGACCGCGAAAAACGAGCTGGTGACGACCGCGGAGTTTGCCGCGCATGCCGAAGAGTACGTCCAGGAAATGGCGGCGAAGGTGTATGAAAAATACCAGGCACTCTTGAAGCAGGCGAATGCGCTGGATTTTGATGATTTGATTATGAAAACGGTGCAGTTGTTTCAGCAGTTTCCGGAAGTCTTGAAGCGGTATCAGGAACAGTTTCAATATATCTTGGTCGACGAATACCAGGACACCAACAAGGCGCAGTATTTGCTGATCAGTTTGTTGGCGCGGGCGCATCGCAATTTGTGCGTGGTGGGTGACGATTGGCAGAGCATTTACGGATGGCGCGGCGCGCAGGTGAAAAATATCCTCAATTTTGAAAGCGATTACCCTGAGGCGCTGATTGTGCTGCTCGAGCAAAATTACCGGTCGTCGCAGACGATTTTGGATGTGGCGCATCAGATTATTAGTAAAAATAAACAGCAGCGCAAGAAAAAACTCTGGACGTCCAACGGCAGCGGCAACAAAGTGGTGGTGGCCGAGACCGTGGATGAGCGGGGAGAGGCGTTGTATCTGGCGGATCAGATCGCGCGGTTGCGACGGGAAGACCCCGGGATGAAGCTGGCGGATGTGGTGGTGTTGTATCGCACCAACGCGCAGTCGCGCGCGTTGGAAGAGGCGTTTTTGCAGCGCGGACTGGCGTACCGGATCGTCGGCGGGTTGAAATTTTACGAACGCAAAGAAATCAAGGACGTGATGGCGTATTTGCGACTGCTGTACAGTTTTGACGATTTTATTAGTTTTGAGCGAATTATCAACGAGCCCAAGCGCGGGATTGGCGAGACAACGGTGACGCGGTTGCGACAATTTGCGGCCGAGCGGGCGATGTCGCTTGTGGATGTGGCGCTGCATGCGGCTGAGGTGCCGGGGTTGCAGGCGGCGAAAGTGCGGGCGCTGGAGCAATTTGGTCGCTTGATGCGGCAGACCCGCGATCAATTGGCGCAGATGTCGCTTGCGGATGCGATCGACTTGATCGTGCGCGGGTCGGGATACAAGGATGCGATCAAGGACGGCACCGAAGAGGGTGAGACGCGGTTTGAAAACGTGCAAGAATTACAGACGGTGGCGACCAAATATAATGGTCTCAGCGGTGAAGAAGGGCTGGCGGCATTTTTGGAAGAAGTGGCGCTGATTGCGGATATCGACACGCTGGATGAAGCTGCAGATGCGGTGACGCTCATGACGTTGCATTCGGCAAAAGGGCTGGAGTTTTCGTGCGTGTTTTTGACCGGAATGGAAGAGGGTTTGTTGCCGCATTCGCGTTCGCTCGACAAGCAGTCGGAGCTTGAAGAAGAGCGGCGGTTGTGTTATGTCGGGCTGACGCGGGCAAAAAAACATTTGTTTTTGACGTACACTATGTCGCGGAGCGTGTTTGGGCGGACGGCGGCGAGCTTGAAGTCGCGGTTTTTGCAGGATATTGAGCGGGATGCGGGCGAGCTGATTATGAAAGAAGATATGACGCTGGGCGTGGATCAGACCGGCGGGGTGTCGTCGTTTTTGGCCGGGAGCGGGTTGGGTGGTGGCTACGCTGGGGGCGGGTTTGGATATCGGCGACCGTTTGGGCGTCCGGAGTCGCGCGGTGCGTGGAAGGCGCGCAAGCAGGGCACGCAGGTGCACGGGATGGCTGGGGATGATCAGGGTGCGCACGTAGATGAATTTCCTTTGATTGAAATGGACACCGAGCCGGAGCCTGATCCGTCGGCCGGGATTTTGGGCAATGTGCTGCGTCGCAAAAAGGCGAGTAGCGGATCGTCGCGCGGTTCGCGATCGGCGGCAGCCGATGATGTGGCAGATGCGGATGAATGGAGAGATTCCTAATGCGCCGATTTGATCGTCGTGATCATGGAAAAAAACCGGCGCGGACGCCGCTGATTCGCACGTCGTGGCCGGCGCCGTTGGAGGCGTGGCTTGCCTGGCAGGCGGAGCATCCGGTTATGGGTGGTCTCGCGGGCGTGGCTGGGCCGCGCCCGACCAACAAGCGCCTCGGCCAACATTTTCTCCTAGAGCCGCGTGTGTTGGATGCGACGGTGTCGGCAGCGTGCATGAGCGAGACCGATACTGTGGTGGAGATCGGTGCCGGCTGTGGCATTTTGACGGAAAAATTGCTCGCATCGCCTGCGCGCAAAGTGATTGCGCTCGAAATCGACTCAGCGCTCGTGGCTTTTTTGCGCGAGTATTTTGCCGACGCGATTGCGGGCGGTCGCTTGGAAATCCGCGAGCAAGACGCGCGGTTGTTTGAGCCGCCGACCGATGAGCCATATACAATAGTCGGCAATATTCCATACTATCTTACATCACCCCTGATCCGCCGCCTGATCGACATCGCGCCGGCGCCGCACGGACTTACGTTTCTCATTCAAAAAGAAGTGGCCGAGCGTATCTGCGCGCATCCGGGTCAACTCAATTTGCTCGGACTTGCGGTGCAGCTGGGTGCGCATCCGCGCATGATCACGCAGGTCGAGCCAGATGATTTTTATCCGCCGCCGGAAGTGCTTTCGGCCGTGATTCAGATCGATATTCCGCCCGCGCCGCCGCATTCGATCACGCGCGAGGAGCGAGCGCAGTTGATGGCACTCGCGCAGCTGGCATTTTCCAAAAAACGGAAAACACTTGCCAATGCGGTCGAGTCCGACGCGCTTGCAAAACCCGTGATCAAAGAAATGGTTCGCGGCATCGGCCTCCGCGAGGACGCTCGTCCACAAGATTTGTCCATCGAGCAGTGGATATTGTTGACGCGCGCGGTGGGCGGTGCTACTCTCAAGAAGTAATCGTAATTTTGCGACATGGGCCCAACGCAACCCGCTCTCGGGATGAAACAACAGGGAAAAAAAGGAAAAACTTTGGCCGTAGCGATCATCGCCGCGTCGACACTTGTCGCAAGCGGAATCGCGGTTGCGAAGAGCGGCGCATTTGATAAAAAATCTGCCGTGCTTGCGCCTTCGCAAGCCGCCCAAGCTGATGCTGCCAAAGTCCTCTCGACCGCAGACAGTGATGGCGATGGCTTGAGCGATGCACAAGAATCCACCCTCGGCACCGACCCGCACAAAAAAGACACCGACGCGGACGGATATTCGGACAAGGTAGAGGTGGACAGCGCGCATGATCCACTGAAAGATGAGGGAAAAACCACGGGCGCCACGACGACCGATGCGGATAAAATTACCGAGCAAGATGCGCAGCAGCTTAATGCGTATCTGAGCAAGGCAGCGGCCAACAACAGCGGCTCGCTCAGTGATGAAAATATATCCAAGCTCCTGAGTGATTTTCAAAATTCGCAAGGCGCCACATTTGTCTATCCTGCAATTCCAGCGAGCGATATTCATGTGACTACGGGCGTGTCGGCGGAGCAGTATCTTCTCCAGGCGGATGCAGTGTTGAATAAAAATGTGTATATCCGCGATGCTGCATCAATTCAGAGCTTTTTTGCTGAACTTCTTGTCTCTGATAAAGCGAAAATTGCGAGCATGAAGCAAACATTTGATCAATCATACAAAGAGCTTGCTGCGATTTCGGTACCGGATGACGCCAAAGATTTGCACAAGCGTTGTATGGGACTGATTAAGGGTGCAAGTGATATTCTTGATCAGATTCAGCAGCACCAAGACGACATTAATTTTGATCCCTTGTTGAAGTCGTTGCTCCAATTCAAGGAATTGGTCGTGGAATATCAAGCTGTCACACAGGATTTTGTCTCGTACGCGGTCAATCACAAGGTGGATTTGTCGAAATTTACCAAATAAGAGTATACTGCAAGTAACGCTTTTCCCATGTTGTCACAAATGAAAAATAAATTGATCAAAGTAGTTTCTGGCGCGTTGGTTGCTGTATTTATCATTACAGCTGTTTTTGTTGTGACTCCTGCAAGAAAAGCTCAGGCATTCGCGTGTTTGGTTCCGGGTCCGTGTCAGTTTTTTCAAGGCGTTGTTGATGGATTGCAAGATAGTTTGATTGCGTATGCGAAAAAAAGAGGCATCCAGATCATGCAACAAAAGGTGATGGACTATTTGCAGGGTGCAAATGCCGATGGGGTGCCGCTTTTTATCACGAACTGGCAGCAAGAGATTTTTGAAGTCGCCCAAAAGTACGCATATAAAGGAATTGATGATTGGTTGGGAACAAATCTTTGTTCAAACATTGATGCCAATTTGAAACAAAACGTTTTGCGTATTGTGCAACTTAATCTTGGCTTAAATATTCCTGCGCCTGATTGCGCTATTGTGCCTTCACGCGATTGGAATGTCTTGAAAGATGGATGGGATTATTACTATGCCCAACTTGGTGATAAAAACCAGCGCACAACGGGAATCTTAGCAAGTGCTCTTGGGATTTCTATTACGCTTCAGGGTCAAAAAGAAGCAGAAAATGCTACGAAAGGCGTCGCCAATAAGGGTTATAAAAACGTTGAGGATGAGTTTGGAAACATTAAGAACTGGACATTAAAGAAAATGGAAGACATTAAGGATTTTATCATTTTTGATGTAACCAACCGAAGCGTGGGCTCATTCCTTGGTTCCATGGTTGGCAATATCCTTACCCAGCAATTAGATAACGCAATCAGCAAATAACTCATGCGATTTCAAAAACAAATGCAATTTATTAAAAAGTTAACGGCCGGCGTGCGAGGACTGCGTTTTGAGCGCGTAGTGAAGGCAGTGTTTGGGGTGGTTGCTCGCGTGTTGCGCCACTTGGATCGCGTGGATCGATTTCGTGTGCGTGATGTGTGGACTGGGATAAAAAAGCATCCAAAGGTGAGCGCGCTGGCAGCTTCTGTTTTGTTTATTTTTATCCCTTTTGTTGTTGCGGTGGGAGAAGGTGTTTCAGATAAAAGCGTTAATGAAGTGAATGGTACACTCAGCGCTATCATTGCTTGGCTTGCAGACTTTGTGGTGACTATTCTTGGCTATTGCTTGCCTTACGTGATGGGTATATTTGAAAGTGCCCTGATCAAAAATGAAGGCATATTTCAAAATAGCGGCACATTCATAACTCAAGGCTGGTCGATTTTGCGCGATACGGCAAATATGTTTTTTATAATCGTATTGCTCGTTGTGGCGTTTGCCACGATTTTACAAGTTGAATCTTGGAATATAAAATCAATTCTTCCTCGGTTCATTCTTGCTATTTTGCTTACAAATTTTAGTTCAGTTTTAACACAAACCGTTATTACCGTTGGAAACTATCTATATCGAGGTATTTTGAATGCTGCAGGTGGTTCCAGGGGAGCCTCTCGCTTACTTGCAAATATCTTTCAACTCGAGAAATTTCAAGTGCCTGCAGGTACTATACCAGGCTTCACCACTGAGCTACGACAGGATGATTTTACCAAGTATCTTTTTAATGGCGTTTTTATTGCTGTCATACTATTCGTTGGCATTGGTGTATTGTTTCGCTTGTCGATCGCGCTGTATGTCCGCGTTGTTGCACTGTGGCTTCTTGTAATTGTATCTCCTATCGCTTTATTGGCTTACACTATCCCGAGCACAAAAGGGTATGCAGAAAAATGGGCTCACGAATTGTTAACATACATATTTCTGGGGCCTATTGCCGTGTTTATGTACTTGCTTGCACTCAGACTTGCCCTCCCGGTCTTTAACGACCAAGGTCTTATCACTGCTGACATTATTTCTATTCAGAGTAATACAGTTGAATCCGCTACGCTTGCTTTTACAAAGTTCATTCCCCAGATGATCGTTATCATCTTTTTGTATATTGCCGGCTCCGTCGCTAAAAAAGGCGGTGGCATGGTGGGCGAGGCAGTGTATGGGGCGGGGAAGAAGGTTGCTGGGAAGTTGGCGATACCTGCGGCGGTTGGAGGATTTTTGGGACTTGGGGTTGGTGTGGGGGCGGTTGTAGGTGGAGCATTGGCCCCTCGCGTTGGCAGATATCTTGCGACGGATAAAAAGATACAATCAATTCCTGGCGTAGCGGGCGTTGGCAGGGTTCTTGGTTATGCAGCAAATCCGATTACAACAGGCAAGGCTCTTTGGAAGCAATTTTCAGAAGGTAGTGATCAGCGCAAAAAAGAATTTGAAAAGCTAGTGGGGAGAAGCACTCTCGGGAATGCTATCGCTTGGACGGGTACGGAAAAAATGAAAATTCAGCGACAGCGAGAGATAGATGCTGAAGC
>CAYNWW010000003.1:68686-105153 GCA_964401055.1 uncultured Candidatus Saccharibacteria bacterium
TGGCGCACAACCCTCACCCCGGCGACAACCTGCTGCATCGAGGGCATGCGTTCCATTGGGCTCGAATTCACGAAGGATGATTTCAAGCGTCTCTATCCGACCGGATACTCGATGGGAAACTGGATCAAGGAGAAGGGTGGTGATCTTCAGGATTGGTCACAAGTTGCAAAAGTTCTAAAGGATAATCTAACTAGCGATGGGAAAGGTGTCTCGAATAAGGATGACTTTAGAGCTCAGATTAAACTTCTTGTCAATGATGGACGCGGCTTGCAGGTTACCAAAATGCTCCAAGATGCTGGAAAGCTAGGCGAGGATGAGGATATTCATGATCTTATTACGCAGGTTCTTGGTGGGGGCAATGAAGATAATGAAGAAGCAAAAGCATTTTCACGTAAAATACAAAACCTTTCAAGAAAGGCAAATGACGGAAGAAATTCCTCTGAGTTTGACCAAAACGGCGAAAGAGTTGCAAGTAAGAAAAAGATTCAAAAGGCTATCGATTCTGGGCTCATTGCTCCAAGTGAAGCAAGTGCTTATAGAAAACGCCTAAAGGCTGAGGCAAGATTTAATGAGATGAGCAGCTGGTCTGCTGCTAAGCAAGCCGCTGCGCAAGAGGGATCGTATACGGTTACTAAAAAAGGACAGGGTCCAGAGACACAAGAGCTTGAAGTTATACCTGCCGTGGGCCGCCTGCCAGAGTTTCATTTGGGTCAGAATATTCTAGATAAATTCGAAGAGAATCAGGCCTTTAAGGCAAATGTAGCCAAAGACATGTATGGATCTAGTAAGCTTGCTATTAATTACGCACTTCTCAATAAGCATTTTAAAGATAAAGGCTTGAGTCTTGATGGTCTTTCTGGGGATGAGCGTAATCAGTTATTGGAAGCAATCCTCCCTACTGGGAGCGGAGCGGCATCAATTCCTTCTGCTATTTTAGGTAAAGTTCAAGATAGGGCATCTGGTGTTGCTGCCAGCGGTATTGTCGGTGGCTCTGCAGTTGCCGCCGCCGCTGCTGCTACCGCCGCTGGTGATCTGAAGTCATTTAAATAAAAGTTAAAAATTCTAGATGGACGTAGCACAAAAAATCAAAGAGTTAAAAGAATTGCCCGAATCTGAGATTCTGAAAAAAGAATTTCTTGATAATCTTACTGAGTTTGGTAGAAAGGTTTCATTCGGTCATCCGCTTGAGTGTTATCAACTATATATGGGTTTAAAAAGGCGTTTTTCAGAAGAGCCACCCGCTGAAGTAGTTGATGCACTAAATTTTCTGCGTTTGAGAAGTATTTCCGATGTCAGTTTTTCTGAGCTTGAGGATTTTCTTAAAACGAATTATTTCAAGAGTCTTCAGTTTGATGACGAATCTATCCCGCCTTTGAATGACCGAATACGAGATAACTTTGTCGTTACAGATCCTGCTGATTGGAAGAAACTGAGTGAAATTTGCCTTACTGCTTTGCGCGCAAACGAAGAGGCGCTCGGAATAAGAAAAATTATTATTACCGGAAAAAATCAAGAAGTTGCTCCGTACGGCAAAAACTGGCTCGCTGATTATGATCAAGTGTTCGGTTTCAATTCGCGCTCGACAACAGACATCGCGCGTTACTTCAATCAGAGTCGAAACGTGGCGCAACTTTCAAAATCTGAGCAGGATGCTTTGCGCCGGTTTGTGAATTTGTACGAAGACATTAAATTTATCTATCTGCTGACGCACAACGAACAATATGCTCAGGCCGTTCTTGGGGTGAATTCTCAGCCAGTGAGCGCTCCAGCTCCAGAAGCGCGACCGCAATCATTTGGCCTCAATCGGCCTTCGTTGAAACCGCTCCAGCAGGCAGTTAAGCCTGTTGCTCCGTCGGTCGTGCCCAAGCTTGTGATTCCCGCGCGCCCTGCAGCCGCTGTGCCAGCGCCCGCTCCGGTTAAGACACCCAACTCAACACCGACTCCGCCCTCCGCCCCCGCTGAAATTATTCCGTATTACGCCACTACAATTGTGGAAAAAATAATTCGCGCCGAGCGCTTAGCAAAACTCAGTGACGAGCAAAAGAAGCGCCTCGAGTTGATTATTGGTCAGGTGTTGCGCGAGCTCAAGACAAAAGAAGATGCCGCGCGCACGCTTGAGGCTTCGATCGAGCAGGGCGGTGTGGGGTTTGCGAAAAATCAGGCGCAGCGCATCGCGGGATTGATCGTGCCGTTTGCTGCCGAGGCACGCCAGGCGGTGATCAACAACAATTTGCAAAAGCGCAGCTTGAGTCAGCAAAAGTTGCGCCAAGTTGGGATGGAGATCAACGAAGAGCTTCAGGGTGGAAAAGTCGCGCCTCAAAAGACGCCCGCACCGACGCCTTCTGCGCCCGCGCCCACAACTCAGTCCAAACCAGCTCCTTCTGCAACGCCTTCACAAGCGCCTGCAGCCCCAGCAGCTCCGGCGCCCGCGAAAAATCCGCTCACGCTCACGCGTTCACAGGACTTGATGCAGATTACTATTGTGCAGCTCCGCGGTACAAGCGCCCAAGCTGCCCCGAGCGCGACGCTTGCGTTTGCCGCAAATGTGCAGTCGGTCGCTACGCAAGTGCGTGCAGTCGTCGCGGCCAAGCAGGCCGAGCCTCGCCAGCTGCTCGCATTTTGGCGCCAGAGCGAGCCGTTCAAGACCTATCAAGAAATCGGCCGCGAAAGCATTACCACCAAAAAACCGGTCGGTGCCATCGCTCGCGAACGTGCTGCCGCGCGCAAACCCTACCTGACCGAGCAAGAATTCGTCGCCGTGGCAGACTTCACCAAAGAATTGCAAACCGCGGCGGTGTAGTTTTTGGTAGATTTCATAGATCCAGGTAGTTTATTACTCTCGAGTAAACTGCCTCGCCCAGGGGCAGTTCAGGGAGAGTAACAGATCTAGGTAATTTCTTATCCCTCCGGAATTACCTAGCCCAGGGGTAATTCCGGAGGGATAAGAAATTACACCTATGCAATACAGCGTCCCCCAATTTATCGACATTGAAGACAAAGTGTTTGGCCCGCTCACGGTCAAGCAATTTATCTATATCATCGTGGCCGCGATGACGTTGTTTTTGCTGTATCTCTTCGTCGGCCTCGGCTTCATCTTTATTTTATTGGCGATTCCGATTATGCTGATATTTGGAGCGCTGGCGTTTTTGAAAGTCAACGGCCGGCCGTTTCAATATTTTTTTCTGTCATTCCTCAACTTTTTCCTCAAAGGCACACGCATGTGGATCTGGCGTCGGAGCACCGCGCCCGCAAAAGAAACCGTACTTGAAGCCGATGAGAAAGAAGCAAAGCCGGATCAGCGCACGCATATTTTTCCCAAAACGCGCATTCAGAAAATCACTGAAATCCTCGACTCCGGCGTCTCGCTCAAAGCTGACGTCGATGAGCAAACCATTCGTCTCGCGTCCCGCATGAGAGTAAAACAAAAGGAACTCTAAATTCAATTTTCATGGCCGCACAACCACAAGCACAATCACAATCTCAGCAATCGTCGGCACCAAAATCCGCCGCGCCAAAAGCAAAAAAACAACTCCCGAGCACGCAGGAGTTTCTCAACATATCCGAAATTCGCGACGGCGTGATCAGTCTCAAAAACGGCGGCCTCAAAGCTGTGATGATGACCTCGAGCATGAACTTCGCACTTAAATCGACCCAAGAGCAAGAGGCGATCGTGCGCAGTTTTCAGCGCTTCCTCAATTCGCTCGACGATCCCATCCAAATTCTCATCCAATCTCGCCAGCTCGACATCGACGCCTATCTGCAAAAGCTTAAAGAAATCGAGCGCCAACAAACCAACGAACTCCTCCGCATCCAGACCTACGAATATCGCAACTACATCAAAGAACTCGTCGGCCTCGCGCGTATCATGAGTAAGCGATTTTTCGTGGTCGTCTCATTTACCTCAGTCAAAGCCGCAGTCAAAGAAACTTTTGGCGGACGAGTCAAAAATATCCTGCGCCCGGAAAAGCAAATTACGCAGCAGCGCCAGACATTTGCCGAAGATCGCAAGCGGTTGTACGAGCGTGTCGATCACGTCGGCGCCATCCTTGCCGAAGCCGGCTTGCGCTCCATCGTGCTGAACACGCAAGAGCTCATTGAATTGCTGTATTCGGTGTATAATCCAAGCACGGCTCAGACCCAGGACTTGGGTGAGATTGATGAAATTGACCTTGGGTAGGAATCGGACTATAGTGAAGCCATGAAAGACATTCAGTTTTCAAAATTGCTTAAGCGGTACCAAAAGGCCTCTCCGCAAGGAAAGCGGCGTAAGGATTTTTTTCGTGCATTTGAAGAAAAAATGCTTTACAGAACAACAAAGACAGAAAATCCTGAAACTACACTGGCAATGATTCGTAAGGCTCTAAGGAAAAGATAGGTCGTATGCCAAAGCATCTCGGCGAGACAAGCCATAAACAAACTGCATTTGGCATAATTCCGCGTTCTCAACTCATACCGCTGGAAATTGAAGGCATGAAAAGAGCGTGGGATTTTGTATTAAAAGCACAGCAAACCGAGGATATTCTTCCCACTTCTCGGTTTCTTCAGAAAATTCATTCAGTAGCTTTTGAATGGATTTTTCCGGACATGGCTGGAAAATTTCGTCAGGTAGAGGTTCGGGTTTCTGACCATGTTCCGCCGAAACCTTACCAAGTCCCTCAGCTTGTGGAAGAAATATGTCGAGATATCAAGGAAAGAGTCCGCCATGTCGATTCCTCGCTCAATGCGGTTGCTGAGCTGCTCGCGTGGGCGCATCATCGCTTTCTCTGGATTCATCCATTTTTTGATTACAACGGGCGCATTGGAAGATTGTTAATAAATGTTCTACTCCTTAGCATGAACTTTCCGCCTATTGAACTAAGAGTCGAAACAAAATCAGGAAGAAAAAGGTATATTGAGGCATTGCGAGCCGCAGATTCTGGATCTTTTGAGCTTCTTGAGAAGATTATTAGAGAGGCAATGGAAGAATCTGTAAAAGATTTTTAGCTGTGGTAAAATAGGCAGGAAGCATTTCTCGAAAACTAAAATTCATCATGGCATTCGGCAAAAAACAACTTGAAGCACAGACGGGCGTAGGCGGACTCAACGCGCCCAGCCCAAAAAATAACGAAGCTATTCTTGAGGCTGAGCGGATTTATCGCGAAGGTGTGGCGACAGTCAAGGATATTATTGCGCCGTCAGCGTTCAAAGTGGAGTCGAGCTATTTGCAAATCGGCGATCAGTACGCGCGCACCATGTTTGCGTTTGCGTATCCGCGCTTTCTGCACATGGGGTGGTTTTCGCCGATCATCAACCTCAACACGCCGCTCGACATCGCCATGTATTTTTATCCAATTGATTCGCAGACAGTGTTGAAAAAACTTCGCACCGCGACCGGTCGGATCCAGTCGTCGATTTCGATTGCGCAAGAGCGGGGAGAAGTGCGCGATCCGATGCTCGAGACCGCGTATCAAGATGTGGAAAAACTCCGCACTGAGCTGCAGCAAGGCACGGAAAAATTATTTAAATTTGCGCTCTACATCACGGTCTACGCCTCGACCAAAAAAAATCTCGAAGCCATCTCGAGTGAAATCGAAAACCTTCTCGGCGCCCGCCTTGTCTACACCAAGCGCGCAATTTTCCAAATGCTCGAAGGATACAATTCGTCGCTGCCTTTGTCCAACGACGAACTTGCGGTCAACAACAACATGAACACCAAGCCGCTTTCGACCGTGTTTCCATTTGTGTCGAGCGAGCTCACGTCCAATGACGGCATTTTGTACGGCATCAACCGCCACAACAATTCGCTGATTCTCTTCGATCGTTTCAGTCTAGAAAATGCCAACTCGGTCGTGTTTGCAAAATCCGGCGCAGGTAAAAGCTATACTGTTAAATTGGAAATTCTCCGCAGTCTCATGCTTGGTACCGATGTGATCGTTGTCGATCCGGAAAATGAATACAAATATCTTTGTGACGCGGTCGGCGGCAGCTTCCTCAACATGTCTCTCAACGCAACCAGCCGCGTTAACCCGTTTGACCTTCCGAAACCGGTGAGCGGCAGCGTAGAAAACAACACGCAAGTTTTGCGCTCGGCGATTATTTCCATCATGGGTATGATGAACCTGATGCTTGGCAAGCTCACGCCTGAAGAAGAGGCGATCATGGACAAGGCGATCGCGGAAACCTATGCAAAAAAAGACATCACGCCCAACGCCGATCTCAGCAATGTGACTGCGCCTCTCATGGGCGATCTTGAAGAAGTGCTCCTCAGCATGGATGGCGGCGAAAATCTCGCGGTGCGTTTGCAAAAATACACCCAAGGTTCTTTTTCCGGCATTTTCAACCAAGCGACCAACGTTAACATGAATAACCAGCTCGTGGTGTTTAGCATTCGCGATCTCGAAGATTCGCTGCGGCCGATCGCAATGTACAACATTTTGAATTATATCTGGAATGCGATTCGCTCCAATCTGAAAAAACGCATCCTTGTAGTGGATGAAGCGTGGTGGATGATGCAATATCCGGATTCGGCCAAATTCCTTTTTGGCCTCGCGAAGCGTGCGCGCAAATATTATCTCGGCGTGACGACTATTAGCCAGGACGTGGCCGACTTCCTCAACAGCGAGCACGGCAAAGCCATCGTGACCAACTCGTCTATGCAGCTCTTGCTCAAGCAATCGCCGGCAAGTATTGATCTGGTGGCCGATACATTCAACCTGACTGAAGGAGAAAAATATTTGTTGCTCGAAAGTGACGTGGGCGAGGGGATTTTCTTTGCAGGCTTGAAACATGTTGCAATCAAAGTGGTTGCGTCCTATACTGAAGATCAGATTATTACCACGGATCCGCGCCGCCTGCTGGAAATCGAGGAAGCGAAGAAAGAATTTGCAGAATCGCAAGCGCGGCCGTCCTGACGATTGAGAGGACATACGCGTCGTGAATATTCAAACCAAGACACAGAATAAAACTATCGTCAATAGCTCCGAGAGCGCTGAGCCGCGCCGCGCGAAAACGCATGCGTGGCTTTTGGCGTTGGGGCTGGTGGTGGTGTTGGGCGCGCCGGTGGTCGGTGTGGTTGTGGCGTCTGGTGCGAGCGGGGTGGGCGCTCAGGCTGCGGTCTTGTCCGTGGCGCGGGGGTTTGCGGCGCCGTTGCCTTCGGCGGTTGTGGCTGAGGCTGGGCAGGCGTCGAACGCGGATAGTGAGCAGGTTGTTGCGGCCGCATCACGTGCGGTCGAGCAGCTGAAGACGTTTACCAATCGGGATCATTTTGCAAATGTGCGCGCGGCACGACCGCTAGTGACTGACAAATATTGGGAGGTGCTGGATGCCACGATCGCTTCGGGAGAAGCGGCGGATGCGGCGAATGGAGGCATCGATCCGACGACCGGTCGTGATCGCAAGGATTTTTATGGCGTGGTGACGCGAGTGGTGGAGACGCATGTGGATTCACTCGAACTCGAGCGCGCGCAAGTCACGGTGAGTGCGTCGCGTGAAGAAACGCGCGCCGGTCAGGTGCGCGCCGTGTACGCGGCCAATTTTGTGGTGACGCTCGAACGTGCGCAAGACACGTGGTTGGTGGATTCGATAACTGACGCAAAGTAATGCCAGATCAAGCTCTCTCAATTGAATTACAACACGCTCAGCAACTGCAGCAACAGAAGGCGGAAGAGCGGGCTCAGCGACTCCGGTATGAACGCGAACAAAGCGCGCGCGTCGGGCGGGGGCGCTTGGCGAGCGGTGAGGATGGGTCGGGTGCGGCGCCCGGATATGGCGGAGGCGCAGGATTGAATGGGGGACGACGAAATTATCAACCGGGAACACGCGGCGGGAATCCTGCTCAGTCTCGAGCGAGTCAGTCACGCGCAGCCTCCGGCCCCAACTCGGGAAAATCTACCTGGTCGCGATCGGGTCGCGTGCGTGGCGGTGAAAAAAATGCAGGACCTCGCCCTAAGCGAACAGTCGGCGGTCTCTTGCGTCGCGCGGCTTTTGGCAAACAATTTGAACAAGGTATCGGCAGGGGTCTGCGCGCAAAAGCAAGCACCTGGGCAAAGACGGCTACAAAAACTGTGCTGAGATCAATTTTGTGGGCATTTTTGTTCAACCCGTTTGCGTGGATGACGTTTGGGTTGTTGTTTGCGACGTTTGGGTTTGCGGTATTGTGGTACTTTTTTTCTGACGCCGTTGCTACGTGGAATGACGCGTATATTAACCGCATTGATGCTCCTGGGGTAGGAACATGAAAATTAATTTAAAATTTTTATTCACTCTATTTTTGTTTTCAGTCGCGCTCACGCCGCGCGCTCTTGCAGACTCCTCGCCCGATTTTAATTTGCTCGACATCTGGCATCAGGGCGGGGTCAATGGCAAAGATGCGATTTCGCTCAGCTCCGCCCAAGAGCTCAAGGATCTGAACAAAATTGACGACTCGATTACATACAAAATCAACGGCGGCACATTTGGCAATGAAGGCTGGACGGCAAACGGTCAAAAAGATTTTATCCAAGTGAATATAAATCGTTCGGTGCCTGTCGTCAGTGCGAGTTATAGTTTTGAGGCAAAGGGATTTGTGCCGTCGACGTGGGATACGGATGCAACGGGTAATCCAAACGATGATCTCGGCACCCCGCCGCCGGCCGGGGTCCTCGGTGGATTTGGAACTCTCGGCGGCCACAGCGATGCGGAAAAGCGTCAGTGCACCAATCATGAAATTGCGGCGCGCTTCAAGCTAGAAAAATTTGCGAGCGGCGGTGCGTGTGGCGTGTATGACAATAGCGATGTCGCGCGGACTTTTGCGTATTGGGCGGGCTCGTCCGGCGTTACATCTACGAAATTTTTCTGTGACGCGCCATTTCCTCCTGAACCTGGAGGTCGAGACACGTGGTATCGATTTGAATATAGTTATGGCAAAAAATTGTCCGGCGGCCAAGCCGAGCAACAGCAAAGTGATATCGAGCTGGTGATTCGAGGAACGCTGTACCGTATGAACGGGAGCAGTGCAACGCGCATTGCCGAGTCCACCACGCCGCTCAACTGGGATCTCAAAGATCGCAGCGACATGAACGCATCCGTTGGCGACATTGATGGCTTTGGCGTGCCTGGGATTACCTATAGAAATTTGCGCATTAAACTCGAAAACGCCGTCCAGCCCTATTATTACATCCCGGAATTTCCGGTGTTCAAAGACGGCCCGCAGTGCAAATTTGCGCCGGATGAAAATGACAATGATATCTATGATGTGCTGAGCTGCGCCGATACGCAGACGGTGGGGACGCATCGTGACGGGACGGACAAAGTGCTGTATGCGCAGGAAGACAAGCGCATCAACAACCCAAACATGAATTTGCGCGAGCGCAATCCGCGTTTGATTGACCCGGCGACATTTGATCTCAATCCGCCACCATTTTTTAGTATCAAGCTGCATTGGCGCCTGGTGCCGTGGTATCTCGCGATGCAAGGTGTATTGCCGATGCCCGCAGTGAGCGTGACGACGACAAGCCCGACGATTGAGGCCGGCCAATCGATCGACGCCAACGCGCTCACAAGTGGATTTCTCGGAAATCAAGACGCGCCGTATATTGCGTGGTGTGTTGATGGTGTGCCCAATCAAGGTTTGGCTGCCGGTGGGCGCCTGATCACAGACACAGCGGATAATCTCGCAAGCAAATACCCATCCAAAGATCTGGACGTGGTGACCGATCATCGTGACGCCGAAGATTGGAACAATAACGACGACACTTCAGATGATGCGCTCCGCGCATGTTGTCGCTTGGTCAAGCGCAAACCGTCGCAGGATCTCGATAAAGATGGTATGGATGATTTGTGGGAGGCGAAATATTTCCCGGCCCGGATCCAGGATCCGACCAACGTCGAGCAGCTGCGCAAAGTCAACCCATTTGATGACTCTGATGGCGATGGTTATGACGCAAATTTGTACACCAAGCGCGACGGATATTTTTATTGGCAGGGGATTGATTCGGGCTTGTTTCTCGTTGATTCGCGGCTGTTTGCTCAATATATTCGCTATTATACTGAGGATTGGGCGCCATATCTTCGCACCGGTCAGCGTCCGCCGGCGGATCAGGTGCGGATGGGCGTGATGCCCAACGTGCTTGCGACGCTGCAGATCAACGGCCGCCTCCAAACGATCGTGATTAAGACGGGTCAATGTCAGCAGTATGCGCGGTATGGCGCGACCGGTTGTCATTTTCCAAATATTGAAGAATATATCTGGGGCACCGATCCGGTGAAAGCAGATACGAATGCGGACGGTTATACGGACGGTGAGCAAATCGCCGGCAAGGGGGCGTCCAAAATTTCGTGGACACCGGATGCAAAAGTCGGCACCAAGCACGTGATTCGCGCGACGTCGATCGGGTATTCGCAGCAGAATTTGGTGGAAATCGATAGCAGCACGACCAACTATTTTGTGGGCAAAGGCGATGCATTGCGTGTCACGCTTGCGCAAACTCCGTCCGTTATCACGCCGATCGCAGATGTTGCATTTACCGCGGCGGTAGATAATGTGCAAATCGATCCGCACGGCTTGAAATATGAGTGGGAGCTGGATAAGCAAGATGGCACGCCGGTATCGCTGGGACGAAGTGCAAATGGAAAGGGGAACATGGTGTTGCATATTGGAAAAGATGCGCTGTCGGCGCTTGCAATCGGCGGTACGGGCAAGCTCAAGCTGACGGTAACAGAAGAATCAACGGGTAAGAGTGGGTTTGTGGAGCAGGATGTGTTTATGGGTGACCCGGCAACGATTGAGTGGAATTACACAGCGGGCTGTGTGCCTTCCGCGCCTGCGTGTGCGCAGTCAGTAGGCAGCGTGACCGCACATGCCAAAGTACTGACGCAAGATGTGACCAAGCTGAATTTTGTCTGGTCTATCAACGGCGTGCGTCAGCAGCAGATTGGTGGGGCGGGTGAAGCCGGTCAGAGCGCAACCATCAACGTGACTCCACTTGATAAAGCCGCGTCGTTTACGCTTGGTCTGGTGGCATATCGACTGGACACCGGCGATGTGGCAGCCTCGGTATCCACCACGGTTGATATCAACAAAGGGTCATCAGTGGTGGCGACGGCCGCGGGTTCGCCGAAAACAACCGCATTTTTCTCGGCTCTCGGCGATCTTCTGCATTCGGTGCAAGCCTCGGTTGGTGCGCTGTTTGGTAAATTAAGTAAGCTGATTTCGTGGTAATATGAAGCTAATGAATGGCGGAACAAAAATTTGGTTGGCGGGGGCTGTGATCGCACTGAGCGCGGTTGTGTTGCCGCGCACCGTCGCACATGGCGAGCTGACCTATTTCAACACCAACGAGTCGGCATATTCCATCCAGTCGTGTACTAATCCGCAAGTCACGGAAGATCGCCCCACTGAAAAGTCTCTCGAGTCCGAAGATGTGCCTCCGTTGGGAAATGCAGACACGGGCGGGGCGGATGTGACGCTTGATGACGCGGCGCAAAAAGCGCGTGGGTCGATCCAAAATCCGATCGTGCGGCCGCATGTATTTCCTGAGTCGCCCATGCCGCATCAGGTGATTGATTTTATTGCGGAAAACTTGTATTTCCAGACTGCGCCGAGCGAATTGTATACGACGTGGTGCGTGAATGGCATCACTCAGCAGGGGGTTGTGGCTGGTGGGCAAAAAGTTGCTGAGACTGTGGCTGGTTCACCGGTCGGTCCGTGTTGCAACGCCGCCACGCGTACGCCCGCGGCTGACACTGATCGCGATGGCCTCGACGATGATTGGGAAAAATTTTATTTTATTGGCAAAACGATCAATGGCGTTACATACAACGCGATCGATCAAGTGAAGCCTGAAGACGATCCGGATCACGACGGATACTGTGCAAATTCATTCCCCAAACAAGACGCGCCGCAAGGAATACCGGTAACGATTGCGCCGTCGAGCGTGGGCGCCGAGCAGACCGCCGCCGACGGCACAAAAACGCATCCGAAATATACGACCGGCGATTGTTATTTTCCCAATGGCGAAGAATATGTCTGGGGCACTGACCCAACCAACCCCGACACCGACGGCGATGGCGTGCCGGATGAAGCCGATGTAGCGGGTAAGGGGCAGGCATCGTTTAGTTATACTTCGGACCAGTCGGTGCTCAAAAGCGATGAGGTGCGCATGACCTCGGTCGGTATGTCGCAAAAAGGCGTGGTCAAAATCGATAGTTTTGCGCGCACGGTGGTGATTGGGGTGGGTGACCCGCTCTCGGTCGACGTGGTGGCAAATCCGTCTCATCCGGTGCCGGGTGACGACGTCGAAGTGCGCGCGCTGCCGCACAACCTCGCGCAGAGTGCACCCGCGAGCGCGCTTGTGTATACCTGGAGTGTGAATGGAGTGAAAATGTCAGACGATCGCAACGGTCTCGGCAAATCTGCGCTCCGATTGTCGGTGGCTGAAATCTCGGCCGCACTTGCCGCAAAAAAATCAGTGGTTGTGAGCGTTCATACGGTGCAAAAACTAAACAGCTCGCTGACAAAAGAAGGTGATGGCGTGCTCAATCTCGCCGTGGGAGATGCGGTTGATCTGACTTATACGCCAAACTGTAGCGCGGCCGGTGTGTCGCCAACTGCCGAATGTCCGGTGCGTACGGGTACCGTGACGGTGACTGCTGATCTTGCCACCTTGCGCGGGCCGGATTTTGACGGGCTTACGACGACCAAGCGTGATGAGCTGCTCGATCGCAGTGAATTCCGCTGGTATCTCGATGATGTGCTCAAATCCATCGGTCACGGCAAGGCTCATGCTGCGTTTGCATTTCAAGTCACCAACTTGGTCGGTCAACCGCATCACGTGCGCCTCGCGCTGGTCGATGCCACCGCCAAGCCCGTGCTTGGTGCACAACTCGACATTCCGGTATTTGGCCCGGAGGTTGTATTTACCACAAGTCCGGCACTTGCGACGTCGACTGCGCGCGAACTCACGGTAACCACGGGCACGCCGGTCGCCATCAGTGCTTCGCCGCGCAATTTTCTTCCGTCGAGCGGCGCGTTTTCCTATGCGTGGGATCTGGATCCGCAGCTTACTGCGGTTGAGCAAGTGGCTCAGACAGCGACCACGCTTTCATTTACTCCGCGCGCGGTAGGTTCGTATACTGTCACTATGACTATGACGGCCGGTGCGGAACACGCCTCGTCTCAGTTACGCATTCGCGTGCAGGCACCCGCGACTCAAGCGCAAGCCGCGCCTTCTCAGACCGTCGCCGGTACGCTCCGCCAACGTGCTCAATCGTTTTTTGCTTCCATGCTTGCGGCTCTCGCTTCTTTATTTACTCGTCATTCGTAAGATGAAAAAAACTCTCATCGCCGCACTGGCGATTACGCTGTCACTGCTTGCCGTCACGCCCGCGTTTGCCGAAACGCAGGATCAGTTTTTGAATCGGTGCGGTTGCAGTCAGGAAGTATTGCGCCTGGACGGAAATTCATCCGAGCAAGACAAATTTTGCGAAGACGCGCCGCTCGACAAAGGTGATGTGGATTTTTATGCGTCGCGCCCTTCGTTTCCAAATCCGTTGGGCGGCGTGATGGATGTGCTCGGTCTTGCGGTCAAGTTGATTTTTGGTTCGTCTGATGGCAACACCGGCGATCTCACGCGCGGAATCAATGCCAATTTGCCCGGCCCGGAAGTGGTAGTGCAGCCCGGCACTGAGCGCCCCAAGGAAGGCGATATCCTTACGATCACGGCCGACAACCGCGGGTACTCGCAGCCACATGACGATGATACGAATTTGCAAGGTGGCATCACTTCGCAAGACCAACCCCCACAGCACAATTATCGACTGACGACTTGGGCAGTGGACGACCTCACGCAGCAAGGACTGGTTGCCGGCGGAAAAAAGCCGGTAGAACAAATTGAGAAGCTGGTCGATGCGCGTGGCAATCAAATCGGTCCGGTGCCCAATCCGGTGTATGCCAATAAAAAAGCATGCCGCCTGGTCACGCGTACGCCGCTCAAGGATCGCGATGGTGATGGCATGGATGACCAGTGGGAAGTCGACAATTTTCCGCAATATTTTGCAGGTGAAAAAAATGCCGACCGCGTGACGATCGCTCAGCTTACAAAAGTGGATCCGGCTGCTGATCCGGATGGTGATGGATTTTTGCTTGATGGTCCGCGTCGGCTGAAAGCGGCGCCACTCGATGCGGTTGTTCTTTTTGGTAATCCGATTCATCTTGCTCCGGATTCAACCGGCGGAGTGACCGGTGATGGCACCTGGAATAACAGGGAAGAATTTGATTGGGACACCAACCCCAGCGATAAAGACAGTGATCACGACGGCGTGACTGACGAGGCTGATGTGGCCGGTTTGGGGCAATCAACATTTGTTATGCCAATTATCGACACCGGCGTGGAGTCGCACGAGGTGCGTGCGACTACGGTCGGTTTTACTCAGCAACGCCGCAATTTTATCGCAAGCGGGACGGCAAAGATTATCACCAACAATGTGGATCCGCTCGTGCCGCAGCTCAGCATGACACCGGATCATCCGGATCGTGATCATGTGCCGGTGTTTGTTGCGAGCGTGAGCAATGTTGATCAGCTTGGGTCGCACCTCGCCTATACCTGGACACTCAATGGAGAAGTGCTTCCTGCGACTGTGCAAGGCGAAAACAAATTTACTCTTGACCTTGCGCCATTTGCAGCAAAGTTGAAGGAAAAAAATCGCATCGATGTCTCGATGATGGATGAGCGCACCAAGCAAATTGCATTTGCAACGCAAGAATTTCGGTTTGGTACAGGCGCGTTGTTGAGCGCAGCAAAGCTGGTGCCCGACGATCATTGCGCAGCAAATATGTGCCAATGCGAACCGGACACGAGTACGCACGCGGCCGAAATCGGGCCCGGGGAATATGTGCGCGTGAATGCGGATGGTGCAGTGTTGCAAGTGCCGGATGCGGATAAAAAAAATCTCAACTATATCTGGACGCTCGACAATACGCACGATGACAAGCAATCGGGAATCGGCCAGGCGAATCTGTGTTTTCAGGCAAGTGCGACCGCCGGCACCACGCACGCGGTCAAGCTCACTGTGCTCAATCAGCTGACCGGCAAGATTGAAGCGCAAGACGATCTCGCAATCGCGGTGGAGGATTTTGCGGCCGACCTGTCTGTCGCGCCGACGACTGTCGAGACCGGCGGACGAGTGGATGCGCGCGTGCAAAACATTCGCAATATTCCGGCGGGCGAGAGCGTGACGTTTGCGTGGACGCTTGACGGACTGGGTGTTGCCGGGCACGACAACGATCCTTCTCTTGCCTTTACGGCCGGTTTGCCCGGGACCACGCATCACATTAGTGTGCGAATTCAGGCCGGAATTGGGCATTCGGTGGTAAAAAACGCTCAAGTGACGGTGACTGAAAAAACCGGCGCGCCGACCGCGACTGCGCCCGTTGCGTCGCAATCAGGATTTTTCTCCCAACTGCGCGCGTCAATGCAGCACGCATTTTCTTCTTTGCATTTGTAAATTGAATTATGAAATCCACGCTTCGATTCAAAAATATATTCGCCGCACTCATCGCTCTTGTATTGATCGCCGGTGCCTTGCGTATTGTGCGTGCCGAAGATCGATTTGATCCCAACGACAAGGACGGATTTTTCTTGGAAAACGACGACGATTTTTATGATACACAGAGCTGTACGATTTTTGCTGACGGCAAATCCGCAAAAAGTGGGAACCAAGCGTTGCCCAAACGCGCGGACGCGGATGGATTTCGTGATTTGTATAGCGAGGACAGTGATCCTGCCGCACACATCAATCCGTTTGCGCCGCCCGACCCATTTGTCCTCGATATCAGCTTTCTTCCGCCAAAAATTTGTATCGGTAGTTTTGCGCTTGGCTTTGGGTGTCCTAAGGGTGGGGCTGATTTGAATCAATATGCTCAAACTGTCAAAACGGGCATTCAACGACCTGATGTTGATGTCACATTTTCGCCGGTTAATCCCGAGCCGGGTGAAGATCGGGTTGCAACCGCAAACGTGCAGGGGCTTGATTCGTCGTCCAAGTCGCCGAAGTACCTTACTTGGTGTGTCAACGGGACGAGTCAGCAAGGCCTCCTCGCCGGTGGTCGTAAGATTGATTATCATTTGGGAGGAGTAGGCGAGGAGCGCAATTGTTGTTCGCCTGTGACGCGCAGGCCGCAAGATGAAGGCGATACGGATCTTGATGATAATGGCGTAGATGCAAACGGTGTGCCACTGCCCAAGGGTGATGGCATGGGCGACAATTGGGAGCGTGCGCATTTTCCGGGAAAAACAATTGAGCAAATCAAGCCGGACGCTGATCCGGATGGTGACGGACCTGCTCCGTTGACGCTGCAAGGCCGGCATTGTGTGAATTCAGGCCTCAATGAGTGCACGGACGTCCCGCGCGATGGGTATTTATTTATTTCCCCGTATGTGTATGCGTACAATGATGCGTCAAAGTTTTACGGCGTCGGGGAAAACTCTGGCAAGCTCACTAATTTGGAAGAATACGTTTGGGGTACCAATCCACTTAACCCCGACACTAACAATGATGGCGTGATCGACGGCGACGCGATCGCAGGCAAGGATATGACCGCGCTCACGCTCAAGGCGACGGATTTTCCTGACAATGTGCCGCAAAAAGTGCGTGCGACCGTCCTCGGCATGAGCACAAATAAGATTGTGAAAATCGACAGCGAGCAAAGCACGGTGTATCCGGCCGGCGGTGCGCCGTTGCAGATGACGGTGACGCCCGATCAGCCGGTGCCGACGCCGGGCAAACCAGTAATACTCACTGCGCGCGTCCAGGGCGCACGATTTGGCGAGGCTGCGCTCAATTTTCAGTGGGAAGTCAAAACAAGCAAAGGCACGCTCAGCTGTACCAATTCAGATGAGGTTAAGGCGTCGTGTGGCTTAGGAAAAAATGTGTTGAAACTCACTGCACCCATCAATCTCGCCCCGCAAGAATCGTTTATAGTGAGTGCGACCGCGTTTGAGTCGTTTACCGCAAAAGAAATCACCACAGTGGCGAAATTGCAAAACGGGTCGCAGCAGATCGCGTTTGATCTGGCGGTGTGCGGCGATGACAGTGCGTGCGCGGAGTCGTCGTGTGACGCGTCTAAAAAGAATCCAAACCCGGATCAATACGTGCGTGCCCGGGTGGTGCCGGTGACGATTCCCGGATTGGATTTGAATAATCTTGCGTACGCGTGGCGCTATGACGGCGCGCCTGTGACGGATTCGCGTGCGGCCGGTCAGCAGTTGTGCGTGCAGGCCTTGGGTCTCGCGCATTCGACGCATCCGGTGGAGCTTTCGGTCTATGGCGATGCAAAAGAAGCGATTTCGGTCTCGCGGCAAGATGTGATTATCGGGGGCGCGGGAGTGGGATTACAGACGCAGGCGTCGGCAAACGCGGTGTATGCCAAGGCCGAGCCCGAACAATTTGCTCAGCAAGGAAAAGGCGCGGCAGATTTTTCCTATGTCTGGAGTGTCAACGGCACCCAGCTCGATACCAAAACTCCGTATCTGGTCTACACGCTCAAGCCGGATGAAACCGCGCGCGAAGTGCGAGTGAGCGCCTCAATCGTGGGCGGTGGCCAGTCAGCTACGGCCACCAAAACGGTGGCGCTCGCGGATCGGGGAGCGGTTGGATTGTCAGGCAAAGTTGCGTATAATTACCTTGCGATGAAATATTGGTTGCTCGGAGCGTGGTATTCTGTGACTCATAAATAACATGCAGATGAAATTGCGTGCGTTTTTTGTACTCATGGGGATTGTCGTAGCGGTTTGCTGTGTGGTGGCGCCGCGTTCTGCGCGCGCACTCAATTTTTTTAATCTGTCTGTCGCGGTTCAGGAAAACCTCAAGCAAAAGCCGGAAAAAGCTTTGACGGTGCAGGGCGGCGAGTTTACTCCAACCGGCTGGAAGGTTGCGAGCAAGTCGGATTATATTGATTTTAATATGAACACGATGTGCACCGGCGTCGTGTCATTTGACGTGACCGGTATCAGCCAACAGAGTATTGTGGCGCCCGATCGCGGGACAAAAGACTTGGGTGCGCTGTTCGATATGTTTGACGATTCAGAAAGTGGGCAGTCGCAAGATCCTGCGTTTTTCCAGGGCGCGTGTTATGACGCCGGCTTGCAGATCGGCGGGTCGGAAGATGCGCAATTGTTGCCGAGTGGAGTGGCGTCGTGTACGGATGCTGCGTTTGCGCGAGGACGCTCGTTGGTGCGGACGGATGTGTTGCAGGGTCAGACGGTGTGCGTGTTCGACGGGTCGGGGTATCTCCGCAACGATTTGATCGGTCGACAGGATATGGGCAAGATGGCGGATTATCGCAGCTCGCTCCAGTCCGATGGGGCTCCGTATGACGTGGGTGATCGCCGTGCCAATGATGCAGCCGGCCGTGAGCCTATCTGGGATGCGGCAAAAACGTATCATTTTAAGGTGACGTGGGAAAAAAGTAGCCCGGCACTGACGATTACGCGCACCACTACACCCTCTGCAGATGATCCAAATATTATCAATCACGCGCCAACTGTTGACACTTTTGTAGTGGAAAACAAAAAAGGTGTGTTTGCGCCCGGCTTGGGACGATTTCGTTTGGGCAATACGGCCACACTGCTTGCGTCCGGTACGCGCCAAGGCGATCATGCGATTCCCGGTGCGGTGTTTTCCAATCTGACTGTTGTCGGCAACAAATGTGAGCCGGATTTTTCCGCGTGTCCATCTTACAATAATGCTTCGTGTGTGGACTCAACGCTGCAAGAAGATCGACCGCTTGCGCAAGATTTTAATCCTGATCATCCGCCGGATCCGGTCAGTTTCTCGACTCATTTTGCGATTGGCATTCCACCCCTTGGGGTTTCGGCAAAGTTTAATCTTGCGCCATTTGTCGATGCGGTAAAAAAAGTTGGGCAGTTACCGGAGCTGATTATGAAACTCGTGCCGCAATCACCCAAGCCCAAGGAAGAAGTGCAGGCGCTCGCGCAGGTGAGTGGGTATTCGGTGGACGCGGGTGCGGTGAATTACACCACCTGGTGCGTGGATGGAGTGTTTCAGGGTGGCGCTAATGCTGGTGGTCAGTGGGCGACCGAGGTGGATTCTGGGGACAAGGATGCGGCGCTGATCGGGCCGTGTTGTCGGCCGATTATGCGTACGCCGGCGGCGGGTGACGACACCGATGGCGACGGTATGGCGGATAGTTGGGAGATGAAATATTTCCATGCGCTTGATACGAAGCCTGAGGGAAATTCGGATGGCGACGGCTGCCTGGTGACTGCGCCGCGCAATGAAAAAGGCCAGCCGGTGACGCTTGCGCCGCGCGTGGAGGATTCGAAAGGACATTCCTATATTTTGGGTAAGTCGGGCGTGTTTACCAATATCATGGAATATATTTTTGGTACCGATCCGACGGATGCGGACACGGACAGTGATGGCACGGATGATGAATGTGATATTTTGGGACTTAACCAAACTTCGTTCAAATTTACGCCGTCGGTGGCGCGTGCGGGCGCGCAGTCAGTCCGTGCGACCACGGTCGGCATGTCGTTGCAATATCTGACGAGCATCGTGTCGACTGAGCAAAAAATTTACGTTGGCGCAGGTGGCACGCTGGATGTGCGCTTGTCGCAAGATGGTGGTGGTGCGGCGTCGAGTGGATCAGGTGCGCTTGGTGGCGCTGGTGGCGCGAGCGGGGTCAAGCCGGGTGATCCGGTCACGGTGGTTGCGTCGGCAGCAGGTGGTTTGAATGGCGCGGCTAATTTGGATTTTCAATGGAAAATGCGCAAGCCGGTGCGTGATGCGGCGACGGGCAAGATTACGGGCGCGACTACGGTGGATTTGTGCGTAGATGGTGCTGGCAAGCCGACCGGATTGTGTGGCTTAGGTAAAAATCGCCTGACGACGAAGCTGCCTGGCGCCGGCGAACTCAATCCGCGTGAATACGTGACGATTGAGGTGGTGGTGAGTGAGCAAGCGACCAACCGGCGAACGAAGCAGGAAGTGCAAGTGATGGCGGACGGCGGATCTGTGATGGAGGTGGGCGTGGCGCGGTCTGATGATGCGACGTGCGCGTCTGCTGCGATGACCGACCAGACGCCTGCGGTGGGGCAACGGGTGGCGGCGCGCGCTTCTCTTGACGCGGCGGGTTTTGGTAGCGGTGCGGGCGCGCCGCAAGGGAGCGTGACAGCGTCGTGGAGTATTGATGGGGTGAAGGTGCAGGCGGGCGATCCGCGGTTGGTGACTGCCTCGGGCAATGGTGCTGCGGCCGGCTCGGCGGTGGGCGTGCAAAATCTGTGTTTTCTTGCTTCGAAATCCGCGGGTCAGTCATATGACATTGGCCTGACTGTGGTGGACGAAATAGGTACGCGTTATCCGGCGGCTTCACAACAAGTTGTGGTGAGTGCGCCAAGCGTCACGTTGACGACGGATCCTGCGTCTCCGGCGCCGGGCGGACGCGTGCGCGTGACTGCGAAGTCGGATAATTTTTCCGACGATGCGACGTTGACGTACGCCTGGACGGTCAACGGTGAGCCCATTGAGGCAGTCACCGGGAGTGCGGGTGATGTGATCGAATATAAGGCGGATACTACTCGTCCAAGTGGTCACGACACCGTGCATGTGGATGTCCGCTCCAGTCGGGACGTAAGCAGCGCCTCCACTACCCGCATGATCGACACGGCCGCCCCGCGCTCGGCACTTCAGCAAGGTCAGCGTTTGGTGAGCGGGCTGGTCGGTTCAGTTGCACGGTTTGTGCTGGGTCTGTTTGGAAAGCAAAGTTAAGCGTGGTATGGTAAAAGTATGACTAATATGATTCAGAAATTTATGAGTTTGTTTCTTTTTTTGGCAGTCGCGATGGCACTCAACCCGGCGATGGCACGCGCCGCAGAGCCTGACGCACTCAACCTTCCCACTCAAATCAACAATGTCTATCTGGTCGGCATCGGCCTGATCGGTTTTGTGGCGCTTGCCGGCATCATCATCGGCGGCTTTCAATATGTCGCTTCAGCGGGAAATGCAGAGCGCGCGAGTCATGCAAAAACGACGATCGTGGCGTCGATTTCTGGGTTAATGTTGGCGCTGTTGTCTGTGTTCATTTTGAATATTTTTAGCCCACAATTCACGACTTTTTCGGGGGATTGGTTTTTGAATAAAGCTGATCTATCTGGAAAAATAGTCGCGAGCCAGGCAGAGTGTGTGAGTGCGGGGTATACATGCGGTGCAGTCCGGCATTCAAACGGGCAATATGAGTGCTTGAAAAATGAAATATGCGCGGATGCAGGTTCTTCTTCTGGGCCCACTCCGGGAACGGCTGGTTTTGGAGCAAAGTGTTATACTAATCCTGGTGCGAATGAGCCAAGGGACTCTGTCTGCAAAACCGGATTGACTTGCATTTTTACGGGCGTCGAGGATCAGCAGCAAAGAGATGGAAGATGTGATAATACTTCTTGTATCGCGAAGGACGTCCAGTGCCCAGACGGCGCGACAGGTTATGGATGCTGTCAGTTTGGCAGCGGCAAGGATTCCTCAACTCCAGCAATTAAGTGCGCTCCAATTGCCAGCACGACGATTAATAGATGCGTGATAAGTGGTGGAGTATAGCACCTGAATCATTTTTTGAATCTTACTTGATGTCATCATTTTTTCTTCAGGTCAGTGGTGCTGCGGCTTCTGCTGTAAACCTTCCCTCGCAAATCAACAATGTCTATCTCGTTGGCATTGGCTTGATCGGTTTTGTGGCGCTTGCCGGCATCATCATTGGCGGTTTTCAATACGTCGCCTCAGCCGGTAATGCGGAGCGTGCGAGTCATGCAAAGACGACTATTATCGCATCGGTTTCTGGATTGATGCTAGCGTTACTCTCGGTTTTTATCCTCAATATTTTTAGTCCTCAATTTACTGTTTTTTCGGGGGATTGGTTTTTGCCTAGTAAGGACACGCTCGAAGGCTCTTATGCTACCCCCGGAGAATGCGCTGCATACTCTTGTGGCTACGTAAGGCTGAGTAACGGTCAATATAGCTGTATTAAAGGTGATTGCACAACTGGATCTACTGGCAACACAAATGTTCCAAAAGTAGTATTTGTTCCAGGAACTCCGAACGGTGATCGAACAGAGGTGGGCATGATTTGTGATACGGAGTCAAATAGCTTAACGGCAAATAGATGTAAAGCGCCTTTGTACTGTGCTAAGTTTTTGGCAGTTAAAAGTGCTGGTGGTGCCAATGATGACGTGTATGTCGATACTTGTCAACAGAATTCTTCTTGCGGAGGCGTTGGGGCATCATGTACAAACTCTGGGCAATGCTGCAAATCTCAGCAGCCAGGATCGCCCCCAAATCCAAATGCTTCATTGGTTTGTGACGCGTCTACAAAGACTTGTAAATAGCTGTATTCTAATTATTTTATTCACAGCTATTTCGCGCATTTCATCAAAATTTCATCTTTTTTTCAGAAAAATTTTAACTTCGCGTGCTAAGGTGGTGATATGTCAGAAACGATGACATTGTTTGAATGTGCAAATTGCGGCGCGCAATATTCCAAATGGAGCGGCCGCTGCGAAGAGTGCGGTAAGTGGAATACGATTGCCAAAGGCGAGGCGGTGGCGGAACCGAGCGCAGCTTCGTCGGCCGGCGCCGTCTCTGTTGTGCTTGAAAAAAATATCCGCTCGTATTCGCTTGCGGATCGAGCGATTGTGCCCGGCGTACGATTGACGAGCGGGATACCGGAATTTGATCGCGTGCTTGGCGGCGGATTTGTGATGGGTGGTGTGGTAGTGCTCGCCGGCAATCCCGGCATTGGAAAATCTACCCTCGTGCTGCAATTGTGCGGTCGGCTCGCAGCTCCGAGCGGAGCGGCTGCGGCGAGCGGCGGGATTTTGTATGTCTCAGGTGAAGAGTCGGTTGAGCAAATTGCGTTGCGCGCGCAGCGACTAGGCATCTCGAGTGCGGCCGTCAATGTGCTCAATGAAACGCGTGTCGAGGCGATTGAGCAGGTGGTCACGAAAGAAAAACCTTCATTTTTAATTATCGACTCCATCCAAACCACGCACGTGGCTGCGCTCGCGCACGCGTCCGGCAGTCTGGCGCAGGTACGCGCGACGACTGATCGGTTGATCGCTCTTGCGAAGTCGCGCGCGATTCCGACGTTGATCGTGAGTCATGTGACCAAGGAAGGCCTGGTCGCCGGCCCCAAAACGCTCGAACATATGGTGGACGCGGTGGTGTATTTGGAAGGCGATCGGTATCAGCAATTTCGATTGCTGCGCGCCACAAAAAATCGGTTTGGCTCGACCAACGAAACCGGCTTGTTTGAAATGAAACGCGAAGGTTTGGTGGAAGTGAAAAATCCATCCAAAATCTTTTTGTCGCATCGGCCGGTGGGCGAGACGGGCACAGTGGTGTCTGCGACGGTTGAAGGTTCGCGTGCGCTGCTCATCGAGGTTCAGGCGCTTGCCAATACCACGACATTTGGATACGCCAAGCGCACCGCGCACGGCGTATCGTTGAAGCGGCTCGAATTGTTGCTGGCTGTATTGTCCAAGCGAGCTGGTCTGCAGCTGGGCAATCAAGATGTGTATGCAAATATTGCCGGCGGTTTTGATGTGAAAGATCGCGGGATTGATCTGGCGCTGTGTTTGGCTGTGGCATCGTCTGAGCGCGATCGACCGGTGGGGCAATCAGTGGCGGCGATCGGGGAAGTGGGTTTGTTGGGTGAGATCCGTCCGGTGTCAGAGCTCGAGAAGCGCGTGAAAGAAGCGGCGGCGCTTGGGTTTACGACGATTTATATTCCGCCGCAGGCGAAGGCGGCGTCGAGCGGCGGCGCAGGTAAAAAAAGTGTGGTCACGCTGGTGCCGGTCGCCACGATCAAAGAAGCCTTGAAACACGCCGGATTGTTGTAGGGCGCGGCGATGCTTGGGTTATTCAAAATGAATGTCTTTTTGCGCGCGTTCGATCGCGCGTCGGAGTGTCGGCCAGCGATCGAGCTGGGCGATGGCGTCGTCAGCGGCGCGGCTGGTGAGTTCGATAAATGCGGGGTCGGAGAAATTGGCCAGTTTGAATTCGGGAATGCCGGATTGTTGAAAGCCGTAGAGTTGGCCTGCGCCGCGGAGTTCGAGGTCGATTTGTGCGAGCGCAAATCCGTCCGTGGAGTCGACGAGTGCTTGTAGGCGTTCGCGCGTTTTGCTGCCCACGCGCGAGCCGGCGCCGCCAGGAAGTAGAAGGCAGTATGACTGCGCGCTTCCGCGCCCGACGCGTCCGCGGAATTGGTGGAGTTGCGCGAGGCCAAAGCGTTCGGCACTTTCGATGAGCATGACCGAGGCGTTGGGGATGTCGATGCCTACTTCGATCACGGATGTGGAGACGAGGATGTCGGTGTTGCCCGCGGCAAAACCCGCGATGATTTGTTGTTTTTCTTCCGGCTTGAGTGCGCCATGCAGTGCGGCCACGCGGCGATGCGGGAAAATTTCGCGCGACAACCGTGCGAATTCCTCCTCGACCGAGGTGGCTTTGAGATCTTCGCTGTCGGATTTTTCAATCAACGGGCAGACTACAAACACTTGCCGGCCGGCGGCGATTTGTTCGTCGACAAATGTGTATTCGCGCGCGCGATCGCGTGCGCGTACCAGTCGGGTGATGATGGGCTTTTTGTGCGATGGCGCTTCGTCGAGCACGGAAATATCCAGATCGCCGTACATGGTGAGCGCGAGCGTGCGTGGGATGGGCGTCGCGGTCATGGAGAGAAAATGGGGGAGCGCCGCGTCGGCGCCACTGGTGGATTTTTTTGTCAGCGCGTTGCGTTGTTTGACGCCAAACCGATGTTGTTCGTCAACAACGACGAGGCCGAGCCGATCAAGTGGCGCGTCGGAAAACAATAGCGCATGGGTGCCAACGAGAATATCCGGTTCGCCCTCACCCGGTGCTGATGTGCGCTGGTATGCATGCGTGAGCAGCCCGACGCGAATGTGTTCGCCCGACTTTGCGAGCAGTGCACAGATTTTTTCATAATGTTGAAGCGCCAAGATTTCTGTCGGCGCCATGAGTAGTCCGCGACGGCGGCCTGAGACGCACGCGAGCAATGCCGCAAGCGCGACCACGGTTTTGCCGCTACCCACGTCGCCTTCGAGCAAGCGATTCATTGGGTGTGGCTGAGCAAGATCGTCGGTAATGGCGGCGATGGCGCGCTGCTGCGCGCCGGTCAACGTAAACGGCAACTTCGCCACAAACCGCGCGAGTCGCGCGTGGTCGATCGCGAGTGCTGCGGCATGATCTTGTGCGCGGCGGGCTTTGTGTAATTTGACCCCGGCTTGGGTAAAAAATAATTCATCAAACGCGAGTCGGCGTTTTGCTGCGCGCAATTCGGCCGCATTTTCCGGAAAATGAATTTGTCGGAGGCTGGTGTGCAAATCAAGCAGATCGTACTGGGCAGTGAATTCTTCCGGCAGCACGTCAAAAAGATCGCGCTCGGTCAAACGTGCAAGCGCCTGGCTTACGAGCAGGCGAATCCATTTGGGCGTGATGCCTGCGGTGACGGAATACACCGGCACCAAGCGACCGGTGTGGATTTGGCGATAGGAATCGGAAAACAAGACCTCGTGCTCAGGGTTGGTAAAATGCACGCCATATTTTGACAACTGCACTTTTCCGCACATGGCCACGCGCGTGCCCTCGCGCAAGCTTTGGGCGAGATAGGGCTGGTGAAACCAAATTGCTTTGATAGTGCCGCCGCCGCGTTCGTCTTCGATGACCGCTTCGGTCAATTGGCGCCAGCCACGCAATTTCGACACGGTCATTTTGACGACTGTGCCTTTGATGTAGGCGAGTTCGCCCGGCTTGCAATCACTGACCGCGATCTGCGTGCGCCAATCTTCGTAGCGAAAGGGAAAATAAAATAACAAGTCGCGCAGGGTGCGAATCCCAAGCGAGGCAAAGCGTTTTGATTGCACAGGACCAACGCGGGGAAGGTCGGTGAGGGGAGCGGTAAGCATGGATTTATTGTATCAAAAAAGCCCCGCGAGGGGGATTTTGTGAGGCAGAATTTCTGGTGCGCTCGGCAGGGATCGAACCTACGACCTTGGGCTCCGCAAGCCCACGCTCTATCCAACTGAGCTACGAGCGCATAACAAAAAAATTATATCTGGAAACGCAGATTTGTGCAAGGGCAGCGCGGGTCGTGCGCTTTATAGCTTCAAATTGCGCGCAATCCGATCAACGCTGCTTTCTTGGTGATCCAAATCTTCGTAGAGCCGATCCTTGAGAATGTCGCGAATTTTGTTTGGATCCTGGTCTTCAATTTGGATGCTGACGGTCGGATTGAACAAATTGTTGGTCTCGATGGTGAGCGTTTTGAGATCGCCCGGACGATAAATAATCCAAAAGCGGGACAGGTCGCGGAAGGAATAAAACTTCGCGCCTACGCGAATGCCAAACTCGCGCAACTCCACCGGAATTTTGTGCGGCTTGCGCTCGGAATAAATATAGATCACGACTGCGAGTAAAAAGAAGGTGACCGCCATCAGATAATTGCGAAACAAAATCGCGCCTGAGATAAAAATCGCAGCAATCACTCCGCCGGCCAAATACCAGTTTTCTTCTTTTGGTTCAAACTGATATTCGAGCGGAGTCCAGCGCATGAGCACGCCACCCATGCTTTGCTCGACCGTGGATTCGGTGCCGCCGCCTGCCGCATCAAACTCAAACTCGGGCTTTTGCGCCTGAACGGCTTCGCGAATGCGGCGGGGGATGCTTTGGTTGTTGTTGGATTCTTGAGCCATTGATTTGTTTAGGTTTTGACTGCGCCAGATGATAACTGTATTTTAGGAGAGCCGGCGCGAAAACGCAATTGACAAGAATAAGGTTCTGTATTATTGTGGATATTCTGGTGCGATCAATAGGAGGATATACGCTATGAATGATCGATTTTATCGGCCGAAACCAGGTGTTGGCGGTGGGGTGAATCAGATGTTTGGCCGCAAAGACAAGCAAGTGGATTCTGAAATCAGAATCGATACTGAAGAAGGTGAAAAAGTTATCTGGAAGAACGGAAACATTCAACAATAAATATCATAGTCGCTTCCCAAAGCGGCTTTTTTTATTCTCTTTCTGGCGGAGAGGGCGAGATTCGAACTCGCGATACCTTGTGGGTATTCCGGTTTTCAAGACCGGTGCACTCAACCACTATGCGACCTCTCCGCGAGAAAGGGAATGGGGCGGTGGGCTATTTTTCTGAGAATTCTTGGCGAATTTCGTCAATGAGTTCGCTCATGATCCGTTTGCGCACTGCCTCATTTTCAAATTTTGCCAACCGACGAAGGTACTTATTTTTATTCTCCGAATTCGCATGCATAAAATTGCTGTAAGCCTTGTAGTCATCCTTCGCCATCTTTTCTAGCTTTCGGCGAAAATCCTCGGGAATTTCATAATTTGTCGGCATGAGCGTACTTTATGTTTTATGCATCAACCATAGCGCAATCCCGGGATTTTTGCAATCAGATTGACGGGCTGGTAAAATGAGATAAGGAAAAAAATAAAACAACAAATGAAAGATAATATCAACCAACTTGGGCAGCGATTGAGCCCCGCAGATCTCGTTGCCTTACTGACCGCGCTCAACGATTCCGCTGCGGTTTCTATGACGGATGCTCGAGGCGTTATTTTGTATGCCAATGAGTTTTTTGTGAAAACCTCGCAGTACTCGCTCGAAGAGTTGATCGGAAAAACGCACAGCGTGCTAAAATCCGGTTTTCATGCAGAGGAATACTATCGAGATATGTGGAATACAATCCGAGCGGGAAAAACATGGCGTGGAGAAATGAAAAATCGAGCAAAAGATGGGACGTTTTATTGGGTTGATACGTCAATTACGCCCATACTTGACGATGATGGATCGATTATGCGATACATCTCTGTTCGATTTCCAATCACCGAGCGAAAAGTCGCCGAGAGAAATGTTGCGAAAATTGCGAGAGACTTGGAAAAATACAAACTTGCGCTCGATAGTACTGCCGACGAAGTGGTTATTACTGATAATAATGGAATTATTTTGTATGCAAATGCGGCAGTACAGTTGCTCACTGGATTTTCGCCTCGTGAAATAATCGGGAAAAAAGTCGGGACACTCGATACCTGGGGTGGTTTTATGGGAGAAGATTTTTATCGTGATATGTGGCATACGATTAAAACAGAGAAACGCACATTTTCCGGCGAAATGAAAAACCGTCACCGTGATGGGCGAGAGTACGTAGGTTATGTTTCGATTGCTCCGGTGCTTGATGAAAAAGGCGAGGTGGAGTTTTTTGTCAGTATTGAGCGTGATGTTACAAAGCTCAAGGAGGTCGATCGCGTGAAGAGCGAATTTGTGTCGATCGCTTCGCACCAGTTGTTGACCCCAATTGGATCTATGAACTGGAATATTGAGATGCTGCTTGATGGCGATGTTGGAGTAGTTTCGGACGCACAACGGGTGTATTTGGAAAAAATCCACGCAAGCGGGCGTCGATTGGTTGCACTTGTTCATGCGTTGCTCAACGTGTCGCGCCTTGATATGGGAACATTTGTGATTGAGCCTGAGTTTTCTGATGTTGTAGTGCTAACTCGTGGAGTTGCAGAAGAAATGGCGCAAATCATCGCGGAGCGCAATGTAAATCTCGAACAGGTGTACTCACATAATATTCCGCTAGTAAGCGTGGGCCCGAGATTGATGCGTATTATTTTACAAAATCTTCTTTCAAATGCTGTAAAATACAGCACCTCGGGTGGAAAAATAATTCTTTCCTTGCGCGTTGTAAAGCGTTCCGAGATGGCAGGTGATAAAAAATCTCAAGGCGATGCGCTGTTTCTTTCAGTTTCGGATACGGGATATGGAATTCCTATAAAACAACAAGAGAAGATATTTAGTAAATTTTATCGTGCGGATAACGCGCGCGTGCATGATCCAAACGGCACTGGCCTCGGTCTGTATATCGTAAAGTCGGTTGTTGAGCATGCGGGCGGACAAGTGTGGTTTGAGTCCGAAGAGAATAAAGGTTCAACGTTTTATGTTCTTTTTCCGCTGCAAGGCATGAAGCGGAAGCGTGGCTCTAAACAACTCGATGAAAAATAAAAAAGCTTTCACGAGGAGGTGAAAGCTGGATTTTGCTAAGCTTATGCTAAAAAGTGTCCGTGGAATTCATGACTCCCCAGGACTTTTTTCTCAGCAATATCAATGATCAATTCTTCGCCTCTGAATTTGGTAAATTTGGAGGCGCCTTTTTTGATTTTGTTGAGATAGACGAGACTTCCTTCAACCTCGATCTCTGGGCCGCGAGCTCCATGGAAAACACCGTTCTCGTATGTTTTTTTGAGCGTTGTTCGCAAAAACGAGAGTGCTTCTGTGGGGTAGTAGCCGCCATAGGACATCATCCAGATGCATTTTTCGAGATGCCAAATGTAGGTGTGTCCTAGGGTGTGATGAGTCAGGGGGTCCGTGGTCCAGTGGTCAACGGATAAGAAATTTCCCCGAGCATGCCGCGTTTCAAAAAAGCCCGGCAAATCTGCGGTTTCGTGGCCATTGTTCCCGCCCGCCCACCCTTGAAGTGCGCTTTCTAGGTAAAAAGCCTCGACCTCGTCAGGATCGATTAATCGATTCAAAAATACAACCTCCTTTAAAAGGAATTCGTTGAATTCGTTTCTGTGCAGAGTGTCTGCCAGGCAAAAACAAATTGTTATACAATCAGCTTTTGCTTGAACGACACTCTGGCGGAGAGGGTGGGATTTGAACCCACGCTAGGATTTAAACCCTACTACAGGCTTAGCATGCCCGCCCCTTCAGCCACTTGGGTACCTCTCCGAGTCGCGATTTCTCTAGGGAGAATAGCAGGTTTCTGGGCTTTTGTCCAAGGTTTTTAAAAATGATTTGCTTGGCCGGCTGCTGCCACGCCGATGATGCGCTTGGGTGTGTCTTGTGTGAGTGCCTGGGCGCATGCTTCAAACGTGGCGCCGGTGGTGGTGACATCGTCCACGAGTAAGATAGTCATACCGGCAGTCTTGTGCGGATTTTTGAGGCGAAACGCGTCTGTGAGGTTGGTGAGGCGTTCGGAGCGGGTGAGCGATTGTTGGGGCTTGGTCGAGCGAATGCGCTCGAGCATATGCGGTTCGAAGTTCCAGGAGTTTGCTGTCGCCACTGCGCTCCCAATAAGTTCGGCCTGGTTGAAGCCGCGTTGCTGCAGGCGCCGCCTGTGCAGGGGAACTGGGACGACAATGATGTCTGAGGGGTTAGGTGGAAGAAGCGCTTGGATCTCTGGTTGGCGGAGTGTTTCGCAGATGAGGCGTGCACAAGGATCGGCAAGTGCTGCGATTGATTGATATTTGCACATGCCGATGGGCCGCTCGAGTCGTGGATCGGCGTAATCACCGGAAATAATTAGCGTGGAGATTGTCGGCGAGGGTAAAAAGCGAACCAGATGGAGTCGATGGATGCGCGAAAAACAATCCGAGCATAGCCATGTAGATGGGCGAAAGGCGCGCCCGCAACCTACACAGGTTACAGGAAAAAGAATATCGAGTAGCGAGTCGATGAGTTTGCGCATAGATATGTGTGCCGCTAAGCGACGGTTGTGAGTTTGATTTTTTTGTCTTTGGTTGCGGTGGCGCGAATGTGGCGAGGCGTGTTGTCGGCTTTTGCCGTAGTTGCGGTCGTAGGCGACAAAATCTGATCCGCGATCAAATCTTCCAGCTCGCGCTCGATGACGCGCCGGAGCGGGCGAGCGCCTTGCGAGCGCTTGAAGCCTCGTGCGAGCAAGACGGCTTTGGCGCGCGCGTTGACTTCGAGCGTGATGTGCTGAGCGGCGAGGCGCGCGCTGAGTTTTTCCAGCTGGAGATCAAGAATGCGTTCAGCTTGGTCGCGACGAAGTGGATGAAACACTAAAATGCTATCAATGCGGTTGAGGAATTCGGGTCGGAAATTTTTCTTTGCATGCGCAAGGACGCGTTTTTTGATGTCGCGCTCGTCGGCTGCACTCGGCGAGCTTGATTCTGATGTCGCGGTAGATGAGCCGGTCGAAAATCCAATCCCGCGGGTATTGCCGAATTCTTTTGACCCCATGTTGGAGGTCATGATAATGATGGTGTTTTTGAAGTTGACTTTGCGGCCGGCAGCGTCGGTGAGCGTGCCGTCGTCGAGGATTTGCAACAAAAGGTTCCAGATATCCGGATGCGCTTTTTCGATTTCATCAAAGAGTACGACGGCGTACGGCTTGCGGCGAATGCGTTCGGTGAGTTGGCCGCCGTCTTCGTAGCCGACGTAGCCTGCTGGTGCGCCGATGAGCTTGGAGATGTTGAATCGTTCGCGGAATTCGGACATGTCGATGCGGACGAGTGCTTTTTCGTCATGAAATGCGGTGCGGGCGACGACTTTTGCAAGCTCAGTTTTGCCGACTCCGGTCGGACCAAGGAACAAAAACGAGCCGATCGGACGGTGTGGGTCGGAAATGCCGGCGCGCTGGCGGCGGATGGAGCGGGCGATGGCAGAGACGGCCTCGGTCTGGCCGATGATTTCACGAGAGATTGCTTGTTGGATGTCTGAGCCGGTCGCGCCGCCTCCAGCGGAATTTTTTGCCAACTGTCCAACCGGAATTTTGGTCATGGCAGAAATAAGTTCGGTGATTTCGACATCGGTAATTTTGCCAATGAGGTGATCGCTTTCGGTTTTTTCTTGTTCAAGAAATCCGCCCAAGCGTTCAGCCAAAAATAATTGGCGCTGCTTGAACAAATCCGCATGCGAAAATCGCTCTTCGGTAATTGCTTCTTGCTTGAGGCGCTCGAGTAGCTTGATCTTGCCTTGAATCTCGCGGATTTGGCGCTTGATTTTGTTGTAGCCGACGCGGGTGCGCAGCTTGGAGGCGGCTTCGTCAATGAGGTCGACGGCTTTGTCCGGCAAAAAACGCTCAGGCAAATAGCGCACTGACAGGTCGACGGCCGCGTTGATCGCTTCGGGCGTGATGGCGATGCGGTGATATTTTTCAAAATTCTCTTTGATGCCTGCGAGGACTTTTTTCGCTTCCTCGGGCGAAGGTTCTTCGATGAGTACTTGTTGGAAGCGGCGCTCGAGTGCGGAATCTTTTTCGATATGCTGTTTGAATTCTTTGAGTGTGGTGGCGCCGATGCAGCGGATCTCACCGCGAGCGAGCGCGGGCTTAATAATGTTGGCCGCATCAAGACTGCCCGGAACCGATCCGGTGCCGATGATGTTGTGAATTTCGTCGATAAACAAAATAATGTCTGTATCTTTTTTGACCGTCTCGATGACTTTTTTCAAGCGATCTTCAAACTCGCCGCGATACATGGTGCCGGCGACAAGGGAGGTGAGGTCGAGTTGAAAAATCCGCTTGCCAAGAAGTGCATCGGGAACTTCGCCGCGCGAGATTTTTTTGGCCAGGCCTTCGACAATGGCGGTTTTCCCGACGCCCGGTTCGCCAATGAGCAGCGGATTGTTTTTGGTGCGGCGGTTGAGGATATAGATGATGCGCTCAATTTCGGATTCGCGACCGATCACGTCGTCAAACTTTTTTTGCAAATTTTCATCTGATAAATCTGTGCCCAGATCCTCGAATTTGTATTCGCGCATGTGCGGCATTTGGTCGCCGCCATGATCGTGTTCGTGGTCGTGATTATGGTCCAGTTCGTCTGCGTCTTGATCTGATTCTGCATCTGAGGAGGTTTTTTTGCCGGGTTTTTTGGGGCTCGAGTGTGGTGGGAGTGGAGGATTTTGTTTGTTCATGTTGGCCACGTCGTGAAACTTGGACGTGGAGTTGAGCACCATGCCGAGGTGCTTGTTGATGACCGCGGAGTTTGTCGGCTCGGCAGTCAGGAGACGATAGGCGCTTGAGTTGGGCAGCTGCATGATGGCATGGAGCAAATGCTCGGTGCCCACATAGGAATGCTGGCGATCAAATGCGAGCGTAAACGCTTTTTCGATGATCAGTTTGGCGTGTTCGGAAAATTGAAGCTGCGCAGCTGCGGGTGCTGAGACGGCGGTCGTGGATTTTCGTGAGGAACCGCGCGCTTTTTTGCGCCCTCGCGTGCGTGATTTTGCCACTTGTGTTGCCGCGATCAGCGCTTGCTTGATGCGAGGAGTTTTGATGCCGGCATAATGCAAAATTTCACCCCCGATGCTTCCTTTTTGGAGTAAAATTCCATACAGCAAATGCTCAGACCCAATATGCGCTGAGCCAAATTCAGCTGCCTCGTCTTGCGCCGCGATCAGTGCTTTCTTTGCTTTGGTGGTGAGGCGGTTGAGAAATGGGTTCATAGATGGACAAATCCTTATCTTTAGTATATAGTATTCTATCCGGGTTTGGGGCGCCGGTCAACTTATTCCCGGAGATAGTGTAGCAAGCGAAGATAAAATTTTTCTAAAAAATTGGTAAAATTTTATTAAAATCTTGCGAGGTTTTCCACAGGAGGAATAAAGATGAGAGAAGTGTGTGCGTCATTTGTCGTGTGGGTTGCTTTTGTGACGCTTGTTGCAATTGTACTTGCAGAGTCACAAAATTGGGATTTGCCGGATCCTTATCATGTAGTTGCGCGACAGCAACAGGAGATGCAAAAAAATTGGGCAGAGAGCCTCAAGACATCCAAGTGATGTCTTTTTTATCGCGCGTTTGCCATTTTTTCTAGCTCGGCAATCCGCTCCTGAATCGGCGGATGTGTAGAAAATAATCCGGCTACGCGCGCCCCGCGAAACGGATTGGAGAAATACAATGGGGCAGTGGCGCGGTTGACATGACGCATGTGCGAAGGGTCTTGGGAGATTTTTGCTAATGCAGACGCCAGGCCTTGCGGATACCGAGTCAGTAGCGCGCCTGATGCATCAGCAAGAAATTCGCGCTTGCGCGAAATGGCGAGCTGGACAAGCTGCGCAGCAAGAGGGGCGAGGATTGCCAATACGAGCCCGATGAGGGCAAAGATAGTGCCCATTTGGCCGGATTCGCGATCTGAGCCGCCGCGCCGTCGTCCGCCAAAAAACGAAAACCGCAAAAACCAATCCGCAAGCAGGCTTATTGTGCCTACTAGCACCACGACGAGGGTGGCAAACCGAATGTCCAAGTTTTTTACATGTGAAAGTTCGTGCGCGATCACGCCTTCGAGTTCGCTGCGATCCAGCCGCTCGATGATTCCGGTGGTCAACGCAATTGCTGCATGTTCCGGATCGCGGCCGGTGGCAAATGCGTTCATGGCTGGATCACTGATGATGTAGACGCGCGGCACCGGCAACCCGCCGGTGATGCACAAATTTTCCACCAGGTGATAAATGTCGGGCGCGTCTGTGACTGTGATTTGTCGGGCGCCGCTCGCGGCCAGGACGATTTTATCACTGAAATAGTAACTTCCGACCGCGCTCACGCTCGCGAGCACAAATGCGCCGACGAGAAACGCGCCGCTATCGTCATATACTTGGCCAAACGCCGCGCCGAGGAGGGCGATGATCACCACAAAGAATACAATTAACAGGACAGATTTTCGTTTGTTGGAATCAATCTGTTTATACATAGATGTGCGAGTTCAGTGTGTCGCGGATTAAAACTTGACCTGGACGTTTTGACGCTCAGCTTCGTTTTCAACTTCGAAGAATTTGCGAGCGACGAAGCCAAGCATGTTGGCGACAAGGTTGTTCGGGAATACCAAGATTTTTGTGTTGAAATCGCGGACATTGCCGTTGTAGAAGCGACGAGATGCCTGGATTTTATTTTCCGTATCAGAAAGCTCGGATTGTAGACCCATGAAATTTTGGTTTGCCTTGAGCTCAGGATATGCTTCGGATACTGCAAACAATGACTTGAGTGTGCCGGAGAGCATGTTTTCAGCTTGAGCGGTTGCTTGTGGATCGCCGGCTTGCTGTGCCTGCATCGCCATGCTGCGTGCCTGAGTTACTTTTTCAAACACTTCTTTTTCGTGAGTGGCGTAGCCTTTGACTGTTTCAACGAGGTTGGGGATGAGGTCATAGCGGCGCTTGAGCTGGACGTCGATGTCTGACCACGCTTCGTCGGTGCGGGTTTTGAGGGTGACGAGACCGTTGTAGATCGAGATGAGCCACAACGCAACTACGACAATGAGCGCTAAAATAACTAAAAATGGCATAGATATCTGTTAATAATCTTTCTTGTAGTATACTCCTCGATATCGTAATATACAACTTATGAACACGCGCACGCACAAAGGATTTACCACTATGGAGACCGTCATTATTGGCGCGTTGTTGTTGATGATGGGCGGGGTGGCGGCGTGGGTGGTGCGCGATCAGGCGCAATATGTGCGTGATATGCAGCGCAAACTTGGCCTTGCGCAAGTGCAGCTGGCACTCGAGTTGTATTCACAGTCACATGGCAAACGGTATCCGGATGACGCCAATCTGACACCTGCAGAAAATTATCAGGCGCTGGCCGTGGATTTGGTGCCACTCTATATCAAGGAATTGCCCCAAGATCCGCTCGCGCGCAAGCCGTTTGTGTTTGAATATCGGTCGCGGTCGGCTGAGCAGGCGTCGTATGAACTTGACGCGCGGTTGGAAGTGACGCGTAATCACGAATCGTTGAACAGCGCGGATGGCGGCAATGAAAATGATCGCTATGAATTGGGCACGGATTTGTCGTTAATTAGCGCCGGGGAGCATTAAGCGGGAAATGTATGCGTGATTTTATTTTGTTTTGTTTGGGATTAATAGGGCTTTCGATCGGCAGCTTTTTGAATGTGGTGATCAATCGGCTGCACGCGGGCGAAGATTTGGTGTGGACGCCGTCGCATTGTCCGCACTGTCAACATGGGTTAGGCGCGTGGGATTTGTTGCCGGTGGTGAGTTTTGTGTGGTTGCGCGGGCGATGTCGGTATTGTCGAGTGAGTATTTCCTGGCAATATCCGCTGGTTGAAGCGGTGGTAGCCGGGTTGTTTTTGGTCTGTGCCAATGCGGTGCTGCCGCGAGATATTGATGCGATGACCGTGCGCGCGGGAGTCGAATTGGCATTTTATCTTGTGATGCTTGCGGTGCTCGTGGTCGTGTTTGTGTATGATTTGAAATATTATTTGATCCTGAATGTGGTGACGTATCCGGCGATCTTGCTGACGATTGCGGCCGATCTCTGGCTGTTTCAGGTACCGTGGAAAAATCTGGCGCTTGGATTGCTGCTTGGCGCGGGATTCTTTTTTGTCCTCGTGGTGGCGTCGCGAGAGCGGTGGATGGGCTGGGGCGATGTGAAACTGGGCGTGTTGCTGGGATTGCTCACGCCGTGGCCGGGAATTTTGACCGTGTTTGTGTTGTCGTATTTGTCCGGCGCGGTGGTGGCGGCGATCGTGCTGCTTGCGCGGCGTAAATCGCGCACCGACGTGTTGCCGTTTGGGACTTTTCTGGCCGCATCCGCGATCGTGGTGGTGCTGTTGCAGCTGTACAAGATTGATTTGGCGTACAAGTATTTGGATATGTTTGTGGTGATTCAGTAAGTATGATGAAAAAATCTGACGCGCGCGCGGCCGCCCGCGTGCGC
>CAYNWW010000004.1:0-87411 GCA_964401055.1 uncultured Candidatus Saccharibacteria bacterium
TCGCGCACGACGACGCGCGGGTCGTTGCGCAAGCGCCAGTCGAGCACGCCGTACCCGTTGTCGACCGCGAATACGCGCGTGGCGCCCCGCTGGAGGAGGCAATCGACAAAACCGCCGGTATTGGAGCCGAGATCGGCGCACACCAGGCCAGCGACAGAAATCGCAAATTGATCAAGCGCGGTCGCGAGTTTTTCACCCGCGCGCGAGGCATATGTTGACATCTCTGTGGAAAAGTATCGAAATCTGTGGATAACTTGTATTCATTTTAACATAATTTAATAACTTTTTAAGAAAAATTTTAACTTCGCCTGGTAAAATTATTTAAACGATGCGTGCACCATTTGCTTCGTCGCCCAAAGTTTGCTACGCTAATAAGGCGATTTTTGCTGAGGTAACAGAAAAATCGTCACCTGCCCAGGTGGCGAAACTGGCAGACGCGCAAGCTTCAGGAGCTTGTGGCCGCAAGGTCATGCAGGTTCAAGTCCTGTCCTGGGCACCACGAAATAATAGCATGCGGACGCTTAGCTCAGTTGGTTCAGAGCATCTGCCTTACAAGCAGAGGGTCGCTGGTTCAAGTCCAGCAGCGTCCACCAGTGTGATAAAATCAGCCTCCACGGCTGATTTTATGTTGGACGATATTCGATCGCCTAGCGCGACATTTTTGAGTTTTCCACATATTTACTATACTCTATACTTTACATTCTATTTTTATACTAGTAGTATGTAAATAGAATTAATTGAAGGAGAAATCAATGCAACAAACAATCTCTCTCATCGCAACCCCTCAGTTCCAAGACCAGCCCACCGGAATATCAGGCCAAAAAGAGCGTGTCTACCAATACCTGCGCCAGCTAAAACAAATCGAAACCTACCTCCGCCATTACGAACAAGTACAGCCTGTCGACGACATCGAGCATCTGCAAATAAATACGTATTGGAACTCATAAACTAATAAAAGGAGAACGCTATGCGTACACGCAAAAGTCTCACCAAAAAGCAGCGCGAAGTTCTCGACTTCATTGATAATTTTCTTGACGAGCGAGGGTTCGCACCTTCCTATCAAGAAATCGCTCGCGAATTCAGATTTGCCTCTCCATCAACCGCTTCATTCCACGTCCATGCGCTCCGCAAAAAAGAATATCTTTCGCTGGATGAGGGTGGGCAGCGATCCATGCAAGTCATTCGATCTATCAACTCGCTCGTTCCAAACGCGGCCATCAGAGAGCTCCCGCTCGTCGGCCTTATTACAGCCGGGGAGCCCATCGAGGCTATCGAAGAGCGTGAAAGTATCAGTATTCCGGCAAGCATGGCTCCAGATGAGAATAAATCCTACTTCGGACTTCGCGTCAAAGGCGAATCCATGATTGAAGATGGTATTCTCGATGGCGACTTCATCATCGCAGAAAAGCAGGACCATGCCCGCAACGGCGACATTGTGGTTGCGCTCCTCGAAAACAAATACGCCACACTCAAACGCTTCTATAAAGAGAAGGATCACATTCGCCTCCAGCCCGCAAACTCGCTCATGGAACCAATTCGCGTTCGGGACGTCACTATCCAAGGTAAACTTGTCGGCCTTATTCGCAAATACCACACAGCCTAAATACAAACCCAATGAAACGCTTTATCATGCACGTCGATATGGACGCGTTCTTTCCCGCGGTCGAAATTCGCCTCAATCCAAAACTTGCAGGCAAACCCGTCATTGTGGGCGGAGGACCAACAGACCGGGGCGTTGTTGCCTCAGCCTCATATGAGGCGCGTGCCTATGGTGTTCATGCTGCTATGCCATTGAGCAAAGCCTTTCAGCTGTGCCCTAAAGCAACCTTTTTGCCAGGCAACTTCAAAGCCTACAAATATTTTTCCGATCAAATTAATAACATTTTTCTTTCCTACACCCCCGATGTTGAAAAAGCTTCTCTTGATGAAGCCTACCTTGATTTCACCGGCTGCATGCTCCTCTATCCCTCCATTGTCGAAGTGGGCGCAGCCATCCAAGAAGATATTCAACGCATCACCGGCCTCAGCTGTTCTGTTGGCCTTTCATCGGGCAAATCATTTGCAAAAATCGCAAGCGACCTCCAGAAGCCTCATGGCTTTGTGTATATCAAGCACGGGGAGGAGCGCGACTTTATCGCCAACATGCCCATACGCGTCATGCCGGGCATAGGCGGCATGACTGAACAAAAGCTTCAAAGACTCGGAATATACAAACTTGGCGATCTTGCCCGAACAAACCCAGATTTACTCCTTCGCGAATTTGGTATCATGGGTCGCTCGCTTTGGGAGCGAGCAAATGGAATTGACGAAACACCAATTCAATCAAGCTGGGGCATCAAATCCATCAGCCGCAACCTCACCTTCGACCACGACACCATTGATCAGGAGAAAATCAGTGGCACAATGAGCTATCTGCTTGACCGAGTCAGTACAACTTTGCGCAAAAAACAAAAACGCGCAAAATCTCTCAGCATTACATTGCGTTATAGCAACTTTCATACACTCACACGCCAGCGCACCCTCCCTCGATCCACCTCCAACACACAGCTTCTTCAGCAAGCCATGTTTCAGCTTCTCAACTCACATCTTCAGTACAAGCAAATTCGACTTGTCGGAGTTGGTGTATCAAACCTGACACCCGTTGAAGACAGCGATCGCGGACAGCAGCGACTCATCAACGGTGCGCCCGAAGCGATTGAGCGGCGCCTGTCCTCCTTAAATAAATCAATTGATCGCGTACGAGAAAAGTATGGCTTTGAATCAATAGAAACCGGCCGCGAATTTGCCCTCGAGCGGGTGAACAAACGCGTGCGGCACAATACATTCGAGCGCCACGGACTTGAGGAGATGGGGAAATTTGTACCAACATCTATCCACTAATTCTTCATAGCGCTCTGATCTTGCATAACGTATTGCACCAAAAGCCGCACTGCTGAGGCAGTAGAGCCCTTGCCGCCATCTGGCAACGCATATTCTTCGGTGCCGGCGATATCCAAATGCGCCCAGGCGACCGGCTTTTCTACAAACTGCTGGAGAAACAAAGCGCTCGCGATAGCATTAGGCATTTCAAAATTCAGCTCGCGCAGATCTGCAAACGCGCCTTTTACTTTATCCGCATAGGGCTGAAACAATGGCATGCGCCACACTTGCTCACCGGTAGTGCGACTGGCGGACTTGAGGAGTTTATAAAGCTTATTGTTGTTGCAAAAAACCGCAGTCAAATCAGGACCAAACACACGAACCACTTCACCAGTGAGCGTTGCGATATCGATAAGCGAACCAATTTTATATTCTTGCTGCGCATATGCCAATCCATCAGCTACAACCAAGCGACCTTCCGCATCTGTGTGATAGATCTCCACCGTCTTTCCCGAAAGTGAGGTCAAAATATCTCCTGGCTTGTGCGAACCGCCATCTGGCATATTTTCTGCCATACTCATCACGCCCACGGCGTTGACTGGAATACGAAGCTGGGCAAGTGAGCGCAATACAGCGAGCACACAAGCAGCACCGGCCATATCCCGCTTCATGTGGCTCATAGAGTATGCCGCCTCGCCGGTTTTGAGCGAGATACCGCCAGAATCAAAGGTAATTCCTTTACCTACAAACCCATAAAAAGGCTCCTGCGGCTTGCCGCCACGATATTCAAACACCACGAGAGCGGGCGGATGAGCGCTTCCTTGACCAACAGCGGCGTGCAATCCCATGCCTTTCTTGATAATTTCGCGCTGGTGCAAGACGCGACAGGTGAGACCGGGCGTGCGGGCGGCTTCTTTCTGAGCAAACTCTGCAAATGCCTCAGGAAACAATACATTTGAAGGCTCATTGGCAAGATCGCGCGCGATGTCAGCCGAATCAGCAAGGACGCGGCCGATTTCAAGAGCACGCTGTGCTTTTTTCAAAGGAAGGGCGGGCGAGATTGCGAGCACGATTTCATGCTTGATGGGAGTTGGTTGTTTTTGGTCGGCGGATTTTTTTGTTTTATATTTTGTAAAGTGATAGCCCGAAAACTGAATTGTTTCAACCGCAAGTGTAATGGATTCTTCAGAAGAGCTTTGTTGAGGCAGGATCACAAGAACTTTTTTTGCACGTTGTTTTTCGAAAAGGCGAGTGGCTGCAGAAAAACCACGCTTGAGTGCAGCCACGGAAGAGTCGTCTTCAATACAAATAGTGGCGATAGCACGGATTGGCAAACGACCAAGTGTCTGCACCACAAACACTGCACCTGCCTCGTATGCGCCTTCTTCTTTTGTGCGTGCGGCAAATACGCCGGCAAGTTCTTTGTCCCATGCCGCAAGCTCGGGTGGCAACTTTGATGCGCCTTTTTCCACAAAGACAACGGCGAGGTCAGCCTGCACTCGGGCAACAGATTTCTGCTCCAATGTAAATTTCATATTCAGCCAGTGAATAATTAGTAAATTCAGTATAACAAAATTGCGCGCCGAGGGGCTATGTAGCTTCGAGTTCCTGAGGCGACACAGTGGCAAAAAGCATAATAGCACCGACAAATATCCACCACTCGACGGCAAGATCGTTTTTGAAAAATGGCACGTCGACGAGGCCGTGGATCACGAGCGCAAGAAAACCGGCTGCAAATGCGGACGCCAACCAATCTTTGCCAAACTTGCGCAACGCCGCACGCACCACCGCGCCGAGGAGTACAACCACGCCAAGCACGCCCAGCGCCCCGGTCTCAACCCAAAAATTAAGCAGGAGGCTATGCGGGTAAAGCAGCAGCTCCACATGGCGCGCTTCTTTGTATTGTGCATAAAGCTGCGGGAAGCCTCCAAGTCCAGCGCCCACCCACGGATGCGCAGCGATCAGCCGAAGTGTTCCTTGCCAAAGCACAAGCCGAACATCAGTTGAGACATCTTTGAGATGGATGACGGCGAGGGCGGCACGATGAATGGAGGGAATTGCGAACATTGCTGCGAGCGCTGCGACCAGCGCACCAAAAACCCACGTGCGGCGCGGATGCCGCGCAACGATCACGAGCGAGGCGGCGAGCACGCCGCCGAGCGCACCTTCAGATTTGGTCAACAGAAGCGCAAGCACCATCAGCACAGACGCGACCGCGTATACTGCGCGCATGCGAGGATTCCACACGGGAACAAAAAAACTCAGCGCTGCAATCGGCGCAAGAATCAGTGCGAGCGCATTAGGATAGGGAAACACGCCGGTAGCACGAATTGGCTCAATCACTCCATTCCATGGTGATACGAGTCCGACATGTCCAAGCGCTTGCACAATTCCAGTCAACGCAAGTACTGCGCCGAGAACGACTAACGCATGAGCGAGAAGTTGCAATCGCGCCCGCGTTCGCATTTCACACAAAAAAATCACCACAATAAATGCCGGTTCTATTATATACGCCTTCCACAATCCGAGCGCAGCGCGTGTATCCGGGGCGACCGCAACGCCGATTGTTGCGCCTACAATAAGAAGCGCGGCGCCGACCAGAAACCACCGAAATTCCCGCGCGGCAAGAAGGCGAACCACAGCGTGCGCTCGCTTACGCTCGCGCACCACCACCCAAATCCACGCACCACACACCGCGAGCACACCACATTCAAACAGGGTCATCGGCACATGCACCACCGGAATTTCAAACCGTACCAGGTACGTAGGCAGAGCCAACACGAGCACCGCCAACGCACGCGCAAAAAAATCACTTCGAGCGGCGAACTTCATGCGACACTCCTTTCGCTTCAGAGTCAGCGATCGCCACCGCGGCCATCACCAGCCCGATCACAAACCAAATATGCAACACGTACAATGTCGAAAACGTCTGGTATTGGGCAAAAATTCCCACCAACGCGGCAAGCAAACCAATCAACACTGCGCGCAAAGTTGGATCCACATCAGATCGACCAGTGCGCACACGCGCAATCGCAGCCACAGCCGACCGCACCAGTGCGTAGCAGAGCAAGCAAAATGCCGCCAGTCCAAGCACGCCAGTCTCGGCCAAAATCTCCAGCGTTTCGTTATTAACAATCGCCCACCCATCACGCGGCTCGACAAAAGGAACGCGCGCCACCGACGGTCCAAAATTTCCAATCCCCACGCCAATCCATGGGTGACGGTCAAACAACCGCAACGCCTCGCCATAGGTCGAAAATCGCTCGACAATGCCGGCGCCTTCTTGGTAATTGGTCGCTTGCGCAGTAAAAATATCAAGCGCTTTGGGCAAGCCGGAAAAATTCAAGAATGCTTGCGCCGCACCGAGCACCACCACCAGCACCAGACCGGCCGCGGCCACATTGCGCAAGGTAAAAATTCGCCGGACATAATACACCGCGAGCACCGCACCGACTCCTGCGAGCCCGACAAATCCGCCGCGCGACAGCGTGAGCACAATGTTGAGCACAAACAATCCGATCAGCGCGAGCAACAGCGAGCGCTTCACCCAATACACCCGACCCAGATAGAGCGCACAGGCGAGAGCGGTCGGGATCAACAGAAAATTGGCAAAATACAGCGGCTCGAGCGCGGTCGACTGAATGCGCGGAAACCCAAACACAGCCTTGGTGTATTGCGGTCGCAAACCGGTAAGCGAGGTCGGAAGGCCGACCACATCGCCGGCAAATTGGAATAGGCCAAACATGCAGACCAGCGCCGCCGTGACAAACAACGCCTTCACCACCTGCTCGAGGTGGCGGCGCGTCACGATCAGCTGCGGAATCACAAATGCGACCGCCATCACAAACAATACAAATACCAATACTTGAAGTGCACGGGTCAGATTGGGCGCGTTCACAAGAGAAATCACCTGCGTGCACACGAAAAGCGCAGCCGGAAATGCAAATGTATTCCGTCGCAGGACGAGTCGCCGCGCCATCAAACCCGCCGCAATCCAGGCAACAATCATCACCGCGGCCACCACCTGCGAAACGCGCAACGTCGAACCACCAATTTCGAGCGAACCCAAGTGCTCAAATGGCAAAAAGAACGCAGTGGCGTAAATACCAAACAACGGATTGCGCACAATCGCCACAATCAGCGCCACCGCGGCCACAGCTCCAATCGCAAGCACAATCGCAAGTGCTTGCGTATACACTACAGCAGCGCCGATGATCGCCGCGCATGCGGCAATCGCCAGACCTGTCCACATTTTTTTCATCATACGACGAATCTAGTTGAATAATTCGCTTAATACACGAGCCGACTGCTCCCACGAAAACTTCGCTGCCTGCGCCGGACCGGCTGCATGCAGACGCGCGCGGAGAGGTGCGTCGCTGATCACCTGCGCGATGCCGCGCGCGATCGCCGCCGCATCGAGCGGATCCACCAGCACCGCCGCATCTCCCACCACTTCCCGTAATGCACCGATATCCGAAACCACAGTCGGCACACCGAGCGAAAGCGCTTCGAGCGCAGGAATTCCAAATCCCTCATACGTGCTCGGAAACACAAACGCAGTCGCACGCGCCAACAACTCGGCTTTTTCTTCATCACTCACATATCCCAAAAACCGCACGCGTGACACGCGCGGCGCATCCGACGACGCACCCGGCGTATTCAACCCAAGTCGCGCCGCGGCGGCAAAAATTTCATCATAATACCAACCTTTTTTACCGGCAATCAGCAACGGCGGTGTGCCGGCGGGCAATTGCGCAACAGCTTCAAGCAAGCGCACCAGATTTTTGCGTGGCTCGAGCGTGCCAATAAACAGCAAAAACTCAGAAGGCAAATTCATCTGCGTGCGTTGCGCAGAAAGTGAGACTGCATTTGAGACAACCGTGATCGGTCGAGCAGTAGGGCAGAGGCGCAGCAATTCACTTTTGGTAAATTCCGACACGGCGACCACCGCGCGCGAACGAGTCACCGCCCGACGCCAAGTCGCACGCTCAATTCGTACCGCTCGTCTCTCATGTCGCTCAGGCGCAATCAGCGCATACACATCATGCACCACCACCATGCACCGACTCGGTGCAAGCCAGGGGATCACATAACTCGTCGGCGCCACAAACACATCTACGCGATCAATCCAGCGCATCCGCGCCGCAACCACCACATGCCAGAGCAGCGAAGGCGCATTCACGCGCTGGACGCGCACATGCGGCGCGCCACCAAATTCGCTGGCATCTTGATTCGTATAGAGCACAAATTCATGCCCGCCGCCGGCGCAAAGCGCAATCAACGCGCGAACCAATTCGCGGACATACACGCCCTTGCCCGCGCGCGCCCCGCTCGCTTCACGAATATCGATTCCTATCTTCATGACCGCGGCGCCCCTGGCATCCCCGACGCCCCTGATGGGACACCACCCGACGCCATCGTCCCCGTCGCACCCGCAGCAGGCTGGAGCCCGGCAAACAAATCATAAAATTCACTCACCATGCGTTCGAGGGTAAACAATTGCAATACGCGCGCGCGTCCTTTTTGGCCCATGGTCCGCGCATCTTCGGTGTAGGCCGCGAGCTGCATGATCGCGTTGGCGATCGCCTCCACGTCGCGCGAGCGGACGACGTATCCGGTTTCTTTGTCCGCAACAACTTCAGGAATTCCGCCGATATTCGTCGCCACCACGGGCTTTTCAAGCATCATACTTTCCGCGACGGCAATGCCAAATGATTCACCGCTCACCGGCGTCATCGCAAACAAATCCACCACCGACAATAGCTCCAGCGCATGCGCGTGATCCAAAAATCCGACAAACAACACGTGCTGGTCGATGCCCATCTCACGCGCCAGCTGCTGGAGCTGTTCTTTTTCCGGCCCATCACCGGCGATCACAAACAAGGCTTTGGGCATTTTTTGCAACACCAAATTTGCGGCCTGCAGCAGATATTTCACGCCTTTTTCACGAGCCAGCCGACAGGTAGTCCCAACAACCGGATAAAATTGATCACCGAGCTCGCTCACCGGAATGCCCGCAATGGATTCGGGTCGGGCCACAGACACAAATTCTTGCACATCCACGCCGTTGTAAATCACGCGCGTATTCGCCTCAGCCACACCAATCGTCACCAATTGCGTGCGCACGACTTCAGACACTCCCACAATCGTCACGAACCGACTCATCCAAATATACAAAAACCGATACGGATTCTGGATCAGCCACCGCTCGATCAACAAATGCTCCACCCACACCACGCGAATTCCCAGCGCGCGCGCCGGCAGCGTCATCAGAAGTTTCTCGTTCAACGACATGCAATACACCACGTCAATTTTGTGAAACAGGCGATAGGTGAGCAGAAGCCACGCCAATCGCACCACCACCAGCGGCGCCACAAACGGAAAAATCACAATCGCAAACTTGCTCACTACTTCCATCCCGCCCCACGCTTTTTTGTACTGCAAACCGCGCTTTTTAAATTCTTCCAGCAGTACTTGGCACGAACCGGCAAACAACACCTCAGCACCACGATGCATCAAGCCTTCGGCTAATTGAATGGTATGCAATTCACCGCCACCAAACGCAGAGGTGTAGGGGAATTTGGTAAACAACACGCGAAACGGCGGCTCAGTCGCCAATCGATCAAACAACGCGCCGATTTTTTTCACCAAGGCCTGAAGCGTAAATCGTGCCAACACAATTTCCCGTCCATGCGCACCAAATTCAGCCGCAAGCGCCGGATTTTTTAACAATTTCAACACATGATCGGCGATCGCCTGCGCATCACGCGGCGGCACCAAAAATCCGCTCTTGCCTTGCTCCACCAACTCGTGCACACCGCCCACATCCGACGCCACCACCGGCTTTTCCATGCTCATGGCTTCAGCAATCGCCACACCAAATGATTCGCGATCAGCGGACGGCAACACCACCACATCCGCCAGCGCCAAAAACGGCTGCACATCTTCACGATAGCCCAAGAAAAACACCCGATCCGAGATTTTCAACTGGCGCGCCAACGCGTACAGCCGCGCATATTCATCACCTTCGCCTACAAGGAGCAACTGCGCGGTCGGTTCTTGCGCGAGGATCGCCGGCATTGCGCGCAGCAAATATTCCACACCTTTTTCCGGATGGAGACGCGCCACACAGGTAATCACTTTGCCATCTTTTGCACGAGCGAGATCCACGCCGCCGACCTGCGCTTCTGACTGCGGCTTGAACCGCGCGGTGTCGATGCCGCAATACAACACATGAATGCGCGAACTCGACACGCCGATCTGCTCAAGCTCGGCGCGCAGCGTCTCAGACACCGCAATCACTTCGACAAAATCCGAAAACCAGACATACGGAAACCGGAACGGATTAAGCGTCAACCAGCGCGCGATCGACACGTGCTCAGCCCACACCACTTGCAGACCCATCAATCGCGCAGGCAGCGTCGCAAGCAATTTTTCCGTCAAACTCAAGCAATACACAATCTGCACCTGGTGATTGCGTTTGTAAAATCGCAATATCCGCACGAGGTTAATCAATACCAGCGGCCACAGCAACAAAAACACCAAAATCCCAAATTTGCTCACCGGCTCGATGCCGCCCCAGGTTTTGCGCGCGGCAAAGTCGTGCTTTTTGAACTGCGCGAGCAACACGCGACACGACGCCGCAAGAAACACCCGCGAACCGGATTCGTGCAGCTGCTCAGCCAATTGCATGGTATGCAATTCACCGCCGCCGGTGCGCGACTCCAAAGGAAATTTCAGAAACAGTACACTAGTTGCTTTGGTGCTCATATGTGTTCATCCAATTCTACCGTCTGTACATCCGGCGCCCGGCGCAGGCTGACGATTTCACGAATCACATCCGGCGTAATCCCGCGAATCACCACCATCACCACCACATACGCAAGCAACCCGACCGGCGCACCAACAAACAAACTCTGAGTAGGCAACAACCAAAAACACGCCATCATTGCGCCAGCCGCAAGCAGACTTTTGGCAAACACACGAAAATCCGGCGCCACACGCGTCGCGCGATACACCATCAGCGCTGCAAACACGGTCATAAACGTCTCGGAAAACACGGTCGAATACGCCGCGCCTACTGAAGAAAATTGACGAATCAGGAAAAAGTTGACCACCACCGCAAGCACCGCACACACGGCGTAGCCGGCCACCATTTGGCGTTGCTTATCGATCGCGACCACAGTGTTGCCGAAGAGATTTCCAAAAAAGATCATGCCAATGGCAAAAATCAACACGCGCAGCACCACGTCCGTGCCCGGAAAATCCGCACGAATCAAGCGCATGATCTGCGGCGCGTACCACAATGTCACGCCCACCATCGGAAACACGATGATCGCCAGCGCATCAAACGCCTTTTTGTAAATTTTGGTAAATTTTTCCTTGTTGTCATACGAATGCGCCTCTGAGAGTGGTGGAGTCAGCAAGCCGGCAAAAATCGCCGGAAACGCCACAATAATCTCGAGCACCTTGAACGGCGCACCAAAAACGCCGACTTCAGATTGGGATTTAAATACCGACAAAAACACCGCACCCACCTTGAGGTAGACGAGGTTGAGCACAACCGACAGCGCGATCGGGATTGAAATCGCAATCAAGCGCCGCCACACGGCGAGATCGATCATCCAACGAATCCGCACCAGGCGGCGCGCCGACCAAAACACATACGCAAAATTTGCCGCACTACCGAGCACAATCGCGGCGATAATTCCTTGCAAGCCGGCGTTTTCACGAATCACAAACCAAGTTCCACCAAGCAGCACCACACGACCAAGCACTTCGCCGATCGCCACCTTGTCCATTTGTAAATATTTCTGAAACACGCCAACCAACAGCTGATTGATCGAGATAAAGAAAAACGATGCCGCGCCGATCGCGATTCCGACACGCACCGCGTGCGGATAGGGGAAGATCGGAAGCATCGCAACAAGCGGCGCCAGGGCGAGAATCACGGCCGCCACCACCACGCGCAGCGTCACGATATTGCCAATCACTTCTTCTTCGCGCGCGCCTTTGCGGGTGAGCTCCTTCACCAGCACAATATACAGGCCCATATCGGCCAAAATCCCAAAAATGCTGAGGAAAGAAATCACGGTCGTGTAGCCGCCCACACCGTCGCCGTGCAGATACGCGGCCATCATGCCAAAACTCACCAGGCCAATCACCATCCCCACGATTTTGCCGCCAAACTGAATAATGGTGTTGTGGGCAACATTTCGGGTGAGCGATTGCGCTCTAGGAGCGGGTTTTTCACCTTGCGCAGCGGGCGCTTGGTGGCCGTTCGCTTGATCGTTCATATGACCCCAAGAATAGCACAAAAACCCGCATAATACAACGGATTTTGCGCATATTCCGCGCACCTGGCAGCATGCATTTTTTGCAAGAAAAAACGCCGGCATCTAGCTGGCGTTGTCATTTTCACCCAAAATCTCTTCGACGTCCGGCACGAGTGCCGTATGTAGGACGTCTTTAAACAAGATATACTCCTCACGACCGGGCTCGTGTGCAACAACTTGCCCCTTACGCAGGTGCACACCAAGAACCGCCAAATGATAATTTGTACCAAACAGAAAGCAATCGCGCACATGATCTTCATTCGTGATATCGTAGCCGATTTTGCGCATGTACTCTCTGAGGATGGCGTAATTCTTACTATCAAAACGCATGCTGATTTCGATCAAATGGGTACGACTGGGCCAAAAAGTACTCTTCAGCGCCTTGCTGACAATATGCCGCATATACTCAGGAAAAACACAAACTGCATAAACAACGCCGGACAACATGACGCTCGGAATGGTTGCATAAATCCCAAGCAGGCTCATAAAATCCTTCGTATCTGCAATTTCTTTTGCAAATATCGAACGGGAAACACCGGCCACGTAACAGACAAGTAAAGCACCAGCAAGCGTCCACTCAATCAACTTATATTTCGCAATTCGCGTCATCGAAATTCCCTCCTTTAGGAAATAGCATTACACCACAACGCGCGATTTTTTGCAAAGAAAAAAGCGGAAACGAGTGCGCACACCTCAATTCCGCTTATACAAATTTCAGATCTCGCTCAACGCGAATCCAGCGTACAGACTGGCAAATGAATTGAGCGAAACAATTGGCTTTTGAAGCTTGTTCCCTTGCGCCGACGGCACTTGACGAAACACATCTTCAAAAGGCACGATCTTTGCTGTCGGATCTTTAATAAAATCCGAGGTTTTTGCTGCAACCACGTACCAGTCGTCATGCGCTCGACTGAGACAAAACCAAAGATCGGCGATAATCAGCCGCATGGTCGCAAGAACAGAATGAGCTTCAATCCGCGCTGACCTCCGCGATTTCGCCACACCGTGATGCGTCCGCTCGATACCAACCTCGCCAAACATCACGCTCTGCCACAACCGCGCCAAAGCTTCTTGCACGTGATGCATATAGGCCTCTTGCCATAGCCGATCTGTGCTACAAAGATTCACAAGATTCGACTCGTCGCTCATCGTCAGTCGAGCAGAAGGATGAATTCTCTCAACAATTTGAATGGCAAACAGCCGCGCTTTTCTGTCCCTCCTTATCTCGGCAAACGGCAACGCCTGGATGATCGACTCAAGTCCCATTTGTTCCAAAAATCCACCAATTTGCCAGCACCGGTTGTTAACCGGGGAATTCTCAAGCGAACGCGCAAAAATCCGCATATTCTTCTGCAAAATCCTTCGCATCGGCCTCATCACACGCGATTGTTTCTCGCGCGCGCAAAGCATGTTCAGGATGACTTGCGCAGAATATTGCTCGCGCACATATTCCAGCAGCGCCTCGGCGTTTTTCTCGTTCGCATCGCGAGACGCGAAACGAATTTCGAGCTTTTTATGCGATCGACGCATACGCTGACGACGGTTAAAACACACGATTTTCACCAGATCAGCACAGACCTCAGGGCGAACTTGCAATCTACAGATAAGGTGCTCGATATAATACGCAATCAGCTCTTCTAACAGAACCTCGTATTCGAAAAAGTCACGCTTTCTCCCGCCGGTCACTTCCGTCCAGAGGCTTTCGCCCAAAATCTGGATGGGGAGTTGTTTTTCAAACCGATACAAGTCGTAGTCTTCTCCTACATGCTCGAGTGATTTTCGGCGCAGCTGCTCGCGCTCAGCCCACCCAAAGAGTACGCAATACGCACGCTCAGCGCCTGGATGAAGGCCTCCTTCAGACCAGCTACCCCAACCTCCAGATCCGGTCTTCAATCGAATCACTCGATTAAAACGCCCTCCATCGTCCTCGGAAGTCGGCTCCTTGCCAAAAAGACTCTCCAATTCCAATCGAACCATTGCCTGCAACGACTTATTCAGAGAGGGGCGCACAACCAGCTCCAAAGGGGTTTGCGACAAATCTAAAACCTGAATCCCAGCGCTCAAATTCGGGCACATGACTCAAATTCCTCCGTTGTTTATCCTCAAGACACCTGTCTTCAGGACGAGGTATTTAAGCACGCGTTGATAGATTTTGCAAGAGGCGAGTCTGTGAGCTTTGACAAAGTATAAATAAAATGATATAATGTATCTAGTTCCTGAGGTTCCGCGACCAAAATCTGTCGCCCAGCTCTCAGCACCCAAAAATGCCGCAAAAAAAACAGCTCAAAAACAAACACAAAACATATGTCCGTTCCCGCTCCTGGAGCACAATTTAGCCAGATGCTGGCGCAGGCGCCTCCGCAGTCACTGGCGCAAGAAAACCTGCAAGATACACCGGAAATCCGTTATTCCCGGGTGTTGTTTTTTGTCTCGGTGAGTTTGTTGGCACTGGTGCCCTTGGTTTGGGCCGCGCGCGAACCCCAGGCCCTGGTACGCGGCGTCGGACTCGAATCCAGTGTGGCTGCGCTCACATTTCACTCTAGTGCAACTCCACCGGCAACAACACCTGTCGCGCCCCAGCCGACTCGCGATTATGAAGCGAAAAAAGTCGGCCAAAGCGTCACCGCGCTCACGCTCAAGCCACGCGAAAAAATTCGCGTCTGGGTGGATTTTCGCAATGCAGGCCGCGTGACGTGGTTGCGCGAAACCGCGAGCGGTTCAGATTTTATCGCCATCAACTCGCTCAACGCAGACCCAATCACCGGCATCGACCCGTTTCGCGCGCCCGACTGGGATCTCGCATACAATCACTACGCATTCCGCCCCGGCCGCATGAGCCAGACTTCGACCGCCCCCGGCGCCACTGCGCGATTTTACATCACCCTTCAAGCGCCACTCACACTTGGCACATACACGGAAAAATTCACCTTGGTCGCGGAAAACCGCGAAGCCATCACCGGCGGCACGTTCACGCTTCCGGTCACCGTAGTCGCCGATACCGCAGCCGCCATCGACCGCGCACACAAAGGCGAAACCGTACGCGTGGGAATTTGGAATACCGAAAAACCGGTACAAATCAGCTCAGCCGCCGCATTTACCGCATTGGATGCCGCAAAAAAACCACTGCGCACCTACGCAGCGGATGAAATCGCCACCGTACAATATGTCGCCGCGACAAAAGCGTATCTCCTTGACGGCGCGATCGTGGCGTCTGCGTATGTGACCTTCGAACCCACACCTGGAGAATTTATCGAAATCGTCAACTATCCCGGCCGCGCAAGTACAACCTCGGCATACAATGATAATTATTTCCCGGGCAAACTCGAATACCGCCACTCGTCGCTGTCCGGCCGCACCTGGGTCATCAACACGCTCTCACTCGAAGCCTACGTCCGCGGAGTGGGCGAGGTGTCCAACGCAACACCGCACGAAATGCAAAAAGCCATGACCATCGTCGAGCGCACCTATGCCGAATACCACCGCCGCCGCGCGACCAAACACGCGAGCGACTTTTTCCACGTCGATAACAGATACGACCAAGTCTACAAAGGCGCCGGATTTTCTTTTCGCAATCCGCTCGTCGCGACCGCAGCCGTAGAAACCGCCGGCTCCATTGTGACTTACCAAGGCGCGCTCGCCATCACGCCGTATTTCAGTCGCAGCGATGGCCGCACGCGCTCATATCGCGAAGTGTGGGGCGGCGCCGGTCTGCCATGGCTCGTGGGTGTCGATGTACCCCAAAGCAAAGGCCAGCCGCTCCTCGGCCACGGCGTGGGCATGGATGCGTATGCAGGCGTGCAAATGGCTGCAAAGCAAAATGCGACCGCGGCAACAATTTTGCAATATTTTTATACCGGAACCACGCTCACAAAAATCTACTAAAATCCCAACGCGGGCGCATCGCCGACAGCACGTGCACGTTCTACCAACTGCACATGCGCACCTTCTTCGACAGAACCATCACGAATCACCAGCGCGTCAGTGCGAATTTCAATCACTGCGGTGCGCCCGATCAACAGTTCTTTGGTGGCACGAATTTCGTCCAAACTCAAGCGCGCCGGATGGCGCAACAACTCAGCAATACGTCGGGAAAATTCGGGCTTCACGCGATACTGCACGATATCCCAACTCGTCGAGTCCACCACAAATTCCATCACAGTGCCGATCCGCTCATCGCCCCACGTCAACACCGGAAGTCCGACGAGCTCGACATGTGCGTCGCGCGAGGCCGTGCTTGGAGAAGGAGACACAAGGAGTTTGCCATCAGATTCCACAATCACATCACCCGCGCTCACCGCACGATCGCCGATCACCAGACCGACTACCACGCCCCGCAAACGATCAATCAAAAAACCGGAACACATCCGGCTCTTTTTTTGCGCAGCACCATCCTCGCCGCGCGCTACCACCTGATATTTCACCACATCGCGAGAAGAAATCAGCATATCCGCGACCTACGCCTCGACAGGTTGCGCCGCGGCTTCTATCTCTTGTGCAATTTCCGCAAACGAACGCGCATCGGCGGTAGATTTTACGACAATACGTCGATTGGGATCCTGACCAAGACTTTCCGCCACCAAGCCTTCACGGCCGAGCAATTCCATGTGCACCACGCGCCGCTCATACGACGACATCGGGCGCATTGCCTCAAACGTGCCGGATTCGGACACGCGCAATGCCACATCAGCGGCAAGTGATTTCAAGTATTCAATGCGTTTGGTTTTGTATTCGTTAACATCGAGAATAAAATTGAGCCGCGCGAGCGCCTCGTCGGTTTTGTACAAATTGCGCACCATCAGTCGTGCAATGTATTGCAATGCTTGCAGGTTGGCGCCTTGCTGGCCGATCAACAAACTCGGGTTTTTGACTTTAATATTGATCACGATCAGTTCGCGATCGTTATCGCTGCGAATACTTTCCGAAAGCTGCGCATCCACGCCCAGGCGTGCAAGCAATTCAGCAACTATCGTTTTGAGTTGGTCAATCGGTTGCGAATCCATGAGGGTGAAATTAGCGACTGTTAAGCGGTTTTCCTCATTATATACCATTGCTGACCTATTGCAAACAACGTGGACACCGTCCAATACAGCGCAAGTCCGGCCGGCAGGCTAAATCCGATCACCGCGGTCATCACCGGCATCACATACGTGAGTTGTGTGTTCACCATCGAGCTAATTCCCGGATCAGCCGGCTTTTTGTCATCCTTTGATCCAACCACCACCGGCTGCGACGCTTTTTTTGCTTTTTGCTGGGCTTGCATCATTTTTGACTGGACAAATTGCAAAGCACCCGCGACCAGCGCCAACACCTTGCTCGGCGCATTGAGTGCAACTACGCCAAGAAGAGTGGTCGATAACGCGCCCGGATTGTGCACAAATGAATACAACGAGCTGAGATTCTCTGCGTGAAATCCAAAGTTAAACACCTGATACAAAGCGATCAAGATAGGGAGCTGAATCAATAGCGGAAGGCACGAAGACAGGGGATTTACTTTGTGCTCGCTATACAGCTTCATCAACTCGGCGCTTTGTTTCTGCTGGTCGTCTTTATATTTTTTGCGCAGCTCGTCCATCTTGGGCTGCAAATCCTGAAGCGCTTTTTGCGACTTGATCGACTGAAGCGACAGCGGGAAGAGCGCGAATTTGATAATCAACGTGATCAAAATAATCGTCACGCCAAAATCATGGCCAGGCACGAGGTTGTACAAAAACACAAGAAGGTTAAACAACGGTTGCGTAAGAGCGGTGAAAAAAATACCGGATTGCATGAGGTAAAATTAACTAATAGAAGAAGTGCGGCTGCGTGCAGGCGGGACGTCGTCCTCACCCCCGGAATTCCACGGATTGCAGCGGGCGATGCGCCACGCGACGAGTGCGCCACCCTTGATGACGCCAAATCGTTCGATCGCTTGTGCACCGTACATGGAGCAGCTGGGCGAAAAACGACAGTAGCCGTACGGAAAAAACACTTTGAGCGGGCCGTGGTCAAACGACAACGTGTGCTGGTACACCCAAATCAATGCGAGCACCACGCGCCGCGGAATTTGCGTAAGCGTGAAAAAGATTTTTTTCATACAGACACTCCGGTGCGAATCCGCGCCAGACACTGGCTCAAATCATGCACCAACACATCACCGGGCTGGCCAATTATTCCGGCAGATGCCCACACAATAATATCATATCCGGGTGCGATTGTCGGCAGCATCGGACGGACAGCTTCGCGCAGCAAGCGCTTGACGCGATTGCGGGCAGTGGCACGCTTGCTGATTTTGTTGGAAACAATAAAGGCAAACCGAGTGGTCGGCTTGCCAGTTTTGACCGCGCTGATTTGAAGATAGCGTGCGCGAGAGCGAGTTCCGCGCCTCATGCAGTGCTGGATATCGGCGCTTTTTTGCAAACGAAACGGGCGCGCGAGCACAGGCGCGATTAGACCGTAAGTTTTGCGCGGCCTTTTTTGCGTCGGCGCTTCAAAACTTTGCGACCATTGAGAGTCAACATGCGCTTGCGAAAGCCATGTGTGCGCTTGCGCTTGATCTTTTTTGGCTGATACGTGCGTTTCATAAATATCGTTAATTAACGGACACTGATGAATTTATCAGAAAAATGGCGGGGCGTCAACAGTGTAACGCGATTTGACGATATCATCCCTTCATGGTAAAAATACCCTCCTATAGAGGAGGAACTCATCGTGAACACCGGTCTTGCAAATCCAGAAGTCGTTGCGCGCACCCTGCTTGATCAGCTAACCGCTTTGGGCGAAGGCATTATTACGCGCATCAACGAGGCGTCCGCAAACCTGAAAGGAGTTATCGACATCGAACACACAGATGGCGGATGCATCATCTGCAGAAGTCCAGACAAAGCAAGTCGACACCTCATCGGGGTCGATTGGAAACGTGTCGCTGGCGCAACTGTACATCGCAATGCAGAAGACGAGGGCCAATCAGTTGTAACTGTCAAAAATGCAGCTGGCGCAGTCTTGTTGCAGATTATGTATCCAGGAGAATACTTTAACCGTATTGACGCTTATCTGAAAGGTTGCCGATGAAAGCACGGCTGATTGCTCTAGTGCCTTCCAAGGAAGACCCGACAATTCTCGCGCGAATACTTTGCTGGAAAAATCGGAGTCATATCGCAATCATCCCGGCGTTTAATAGCAAGGGAGAATTGTACAACTGGCACTTCGCATTTACGTGCTGTTGGAACAACCACGCCATTTTCGACTCGCGGTCCATACCCATCAAAGGCGACATACTGTATCCTATTCCCGAGCACATACGAGACGAATTCCTGAGAAAAATTAGGCACCCCCAAGCTCGATAATCATCGGGCTTTTTCTTTTCCCCAGATCCTGTGGATAGTGTGCATGACTTGGGGAAACATATACACAACGCGCACCCGCTCGAGCACAAGCTTTATCCGCAGTTTCCACAAGTTATCCACAAACTTATCCACTTATACACAGAGTTGTGCACATGCTCTGGGGAGATCGTGGGGAAAATACAAAAAATCCGCGCAGAAAAAGGAAAAAATTTGTGGATTTGCTTTTCCACCGCTCTCATGTAAACTTGTGGATAAGACGCGGAGAGAAAATTTTGAAATACAACGTAACGTGAACAATAAGGTGGGTGTATTTGTATGACGAATCAAGAAATTTGGAAAGCGGCGCTCGGAGAACTTGAACTGACAGTCAGCAAAGCAATGTTTTCGACGTGGTTCAAAGACACGTTTATCTTGACCAGTGAAAATGGCAACGTGACCGTGGGCGTGCCCAACGGATTTGCGAAAGAATGGCTCGAAGGCAAGATGAAAAAAGAAGTCTTCCGCGCATTGCAACACGTGACCAACAACGGCGTACGCGAAATCAAATACCAAATCACCAGCCAAGCCCAGCCACAAACGCCGCAACAACAAGTCCAGCTCCGCCAGCCAGTCGTCTCAATGACACAACAATCAGTTTCTTCAGCCGGCGCGGCAGCTGCCGCAATTGCATCTGCGGTTGCCACGCGTCCGTCACAGCCAACCGTTCATATTACCATTCCGGCCACCGCATCACATGCGCAATCAGGCAATGGTGGCATGCATACCCAAAGTGCGTCAGCGGCGCAATCCGGCGGCACTCAGACGCAGTCGCACACCCAAGCCAATGATTATTTTTCCACCAACCTCAACCCCAAATACCGCTTCGAATCATTTGTGGTCGGCAGCAACAACGAACTCGCGCGCGCAGCGTGTCTTGCGGTCGCCAACAACATTGGCCACTCGTACAATCCGCTCTTTATCTACGGCGGCGTGGGTTTGGGCAAAACGCACCTGCTCCAAGCAGTCGGCAATGCAATCCTTGAAAAAGATCCAACCAAAAAAGTTCGCTACGTTTCGAGCGAACATTTTACCAACGAAGTAGTCGAAGCTATTCGCAAGCAAACCATGTCGCAGGTAAAAGAGAAGTACCGCCAGGTGGATTTGCTCATCATCGACGATATCCAATTCCTTGCGACCAAAGAAAAAACGCAGGAAGAATTTTTCCATACCTTCAACACGCTTTACGAAGCCAACAAGCAGATCATCATTTCGAGCGACCGTCCGCCCAAAGCCATCCCAACACTCGAGGCGCGCTTGCAGTCGCGATTTGAAGGCGGCATGATTGCGGATATCGGCGCGCCGGATCTCGAGACGCGGATTGCGATTTTGCAGAAAAAGGCGATTGAAAAAAATTTCCCGGTGCAGGAAGGCGTCTTGAGCTATATCGCGAGCCACATCCAAAACAACGTGCGCGAACTCGAGGGCGCTATGAATCGCGTGATTGCGCAGTGCCAGATCGAGCATCTCGAGCCGACACTGGAAAATGCCAAAAGCGTGCTCAACAACATCACCTCGGCGCCGTCGAAAAAAGCTACGTCCGTGGAACGAATTATCGACGCCACGGCCGGATATTATCATTGCAACAAAGAAGACCTGGTGGGCAAGAGTCGCAAAAAAGAAATCGTGCGTCCGCGCCAAGTGGCCATGTATTTGCTGCGCGAAGAATTCAAGGCAAGCTTCCCGCAAATCGGCCAAGAACTGGGCGGCAAAGATCACACCACGGCCATGCACGCCTACCAAAAAGTAAAGTCGGCGGTCGACAATGAAGACGCAATCCGCCAAGATATTGACTTAATTCGCCAAAGATTGTACTCTGAATAATCTGAGACGCCAAAGAGGCGCGAAGATATCCCCAGTTTTGTGGATAACCTGTGGAGAAGTGGTAAAAGATGGGGATAAGTTGGGCAGTTGTGCCCAGAATATCCTCAGGCCGCTGCGGGACAATACAGCTGCGTCCCTGTTACCCCCAATTCGTCCTCAGATTGTCCGGATGTGAATCCCCGGGTTGTGCCCAGGCTCGATTGGCGGTCAGCACACAAAAAAGTGCGTTTTCCCCACAATCCACAGCACTACTCCTATAATAACTACAATTATTTATATATAAGAAAGAAAAAACGCTTAGGGTGGATATGAAATTATCTTGCACACAGGAAAACTTAAATAGAGGATTATCAATTGTTGGACGGACGGTAAGCTCAGACAATGCATTACCGGTGTTGAGCAATGTGTTGTTGCGCGCAGAAAAGGGTCGATTGCAATTGTCAGCGACGGATTTGGAAATCGGCGTGGTGTGCGTGATCGGTTGTCGGATTGATGAAGATGGCGCGATTACAGTGCCGGCCCGTTTGTTAACTGAATACGTGAGTTCGCTGCCGGAAGGCACGATTGAAATCGAGCTGAAAAAGCAAGACCTGCATTTGTCGCTCGGCGAATACAAAGCGACTATCAAGGGCGTGGATGCGGAGGAATTCCCGTTGATCCCCAAAATCGCAGAAGAGCCGGTGATGGAAATCGAAGCGCCGCAGTTGCGTGATGCGATTGGCAAAGTGGTGTTTGCTACGACTGCTGACGAATCCCGACCGGAAATCGCGGGCGTATTTATGCGCGAAAAAGACGGCGCGCTCTACGTGGTCGCAACCGATAGCTATCGTTTGGCGGAAAAACGCGTCGATGGCGTGACCATGTTGAAAAAAGCGCACGATATTATTATTCCGGCAAAAACGCTGCAAGAAGTCTATCGGATTTTGGACGGGGTGACGGAAAAAGTGCGGATTTCGCTGTCGGAAAACCAGATTTTGTTTACCACGACCGAGATCGAGCTGATTTCGCGCTTGATCGAAGGCCAATATCCGGATTATGAGCAGATCATGCCGCGCAAGCATGAGACTGAAATCACGCTCGATGGCCGCGAATTTTTGAAAACCATCAAGATCACCAGTTTGTTTTCCCGCTCAGGTGCCAACGATATCAAGTTTGAATTCGATCCAGAGACCGACGAAATGGTGCTGCTCGCGGTGTCTGATCAGGTGGGCGAGAATATTTCTCGTTTCAAAGTGAAAACCACCGGCTCAAAAGGTAGCATCGTGTTCAGCTATCGCTATTTGATTGACTGCATCAACAACATGCGGGGCGGCGCGATTATGCTCGAAATTGGTGCCGACAACGCGCCGACCCTGATGAAGGTCGCGGGCACGGATGATTATCGCTATATTATTATGCCGATCAAGCAGTAACGCGGTGCGTGACGCCGACGTGGCGCGCGTTTGGGGTGCATAACTCTGTGTAAAAATACCTCATGATGGGGGTATTTTTTTATCCCCACGTTGAGCGGCTTTTCCCCATCAGCTGTGGGTAAACTGCTCATTTTTAATGAGATGTTTGGTCGAATTAAGCACGAGTGGAATCACCGTGCGATCCGCCGCAATATCCAATATTGTGATCGCGGTGTTGTCGGGTTTGAATTGGTCATACGTGTCGCGCGTGATTTGTTTTTGTAACAATGTGAGCAAAAGCACGGTGATCACGCCGGCGTGACTGAGAAGTAGGACGGAATCGTGGGATGCAAGATGGGTAGAAAATAGGCGAGATACAAACGGCGTGATGCGTGCCTGTAAATCCGCATAGGACTCGCCGCCTTCGGGGCGAAAAAGATGAAATGGCTCGGGAGACTGCTGCATGGCTTCTTTCCATGTCGCGCTTGGACCGCCTTCGTAGACGCCGAGATTGCGTTCTTGCAACAGCGGCTCGAACGTCACTGGCGTATCGCGGTGAAAGTGCGCGACTGTGCGCGTAGTGTCTGCGGCGCGTTGCAAGTCGCTTGAATAGATATGATCCAGGTGTTCGGATGCGAGTTGGCGTGCAAGCTGGCGCGCTTGGGCGAGGCCGGCATCGTTGAGATCGCCGCCGATTTTTTGCCCCATGCTGATTTTTGCGGCGTTTTGGTGCGTTTCGCCGTGACGCGTGATGATGAGTCTCATGAGTAGAGAATAACATGCCGCCCCGTGTTCATGGTAAAATAGGTGTATGTTCCTCACCTCTCTTGCCGCGCGCAATTTTCGTAATTATGCCGAGCTGGCGCTTGATTTTCATCAAGGGCCGGTCGTGTTTGTTGGGCGGAATTCGAGCGGGAAGACCAATGTGCTCGAGGCGATCAATCTGCTGAGTTTGGGGAAGTCGTTTCGCAAAGTGCCGGATAGCGAGTTGATTCGCTGGGGCGAAGACGGCGTGCAGGTGCGGGCGGAATTTGAGCGCGCGGATGAGAAGTTGGAGTTGGAGATGCGTGGTGCACGCACGGCGATTGCGGGTTCTGAGGGCGCGGGCGCTGCCGCGTTGAAAAAAGTATTTTTACTCAATGGTGCGCCGGCGCCGCTGGTAACTTTTCTGGGAAGCGTGATTGCGGTGGTATTTTCGCCGCAAGATGTGGAGCTGCTGAGCGCACCACCGGCTCTCCGAAGGCGTTTCCTTGACATGGTACTTTGCAAAACGTCGCGCGAATATTGCACGGCCGTGATTGAGTATCCAAAAATTCTTGCGCGGCGCAACAAGCTGCTTGCGTTTATTCGTGACGGACTTGCGCAAGAAGACGAGTTGGCGTTTTGGGATGAACGCGCGGCCGCGGCGGCTGCATGCATTGTCTCGGAGCGCGCAGAATTTATCGCGTGGATCAACGAGCGGATTTCGGATTTGTATATGCGTCTCGCCGATAATTCTATGCAGAAGAAAAAAATCGCCGTGCAATATCGTGCGCCGATTGATCTGAGCGCGTCGACGTCGCAAGATTTTACACAAGGATGCGCGGCGCGTGAATTCATCGCTCAAGCGATCCTCGCGCGAATGCAACGCGATAGAAAGCGCGACGTCATCTTCGCAAGCACGCGCACCGGTCCGCATCGTGATGACGTGGTGGTGACGAGCGACGATCATGAGATCGCTAATGTGGGTTCGCGCGGTGATCAGCGCGTGGCGGTGCTTGCGCTCAAGTTGTTGCAAAAAGAATTTCTTGCGCAACGCACCGAGACTTCGCCTGTGCTCCTGCTCGATGATGTATACTCGGAGTTGGATACTTTTCGCTGCACCGCACTCGCCGAGATGATGCAAGATTCCCAAGTGTTTATTACCACCACAAGCGCCAAGCTTGTTCCGCGCGAATTTCGCTCGGGCGCACAAATTTTTACTATCAAAGAAGGAGTTGCGAGCCATGCGTCCACCTCTGCAACCGCGAAAATATAGCCCGCAGCCGCGAGTTCCGCGCATTGGCGGCGGCGGAAATGGAGACCTGCGCTCGCTTGGCGACGTGCTCGGTCAGCGGATTGGTTTGAGTCGGGCGGCTTCGCCGCTTGCGGCATTTGGCATTGGCAATGAAGCCCAAGCCGCATTTGTGTGCGCACAATACAATCAACTCCTCCGCGAGACCTGTGGTGCGCGCTTTGCTGATCATGCGCGCGCAGTCACCTATCGCGTGCGGGAGCATGATCTGGTGGTGGAGGTGATGGGCGGCACCATCTGGGCGACCGAACTGCGGTTGCGCGAAACGGCAGTGCTCGAAGCGTATCATCGGAAACATACCGCGAGTGGGTTGCGCATCGCGCGTGTGCGGTATGTGGCGGCGCGGCCAGAAGAGCAAGAAATCGAACCACCGGCACCGACGGTGGCGGAACAACAGGCAGAAGAACATGAACAGCTGCCCGCAGATATGTTAGAATAATAATATTATGTCAGAACGACCCGGCGCCGGAGATTTTTCAGAAAAAAATTTTTCTCCGGATGCGAAAAAAAATACACAAGAAAAAAATCCGGAGCGCTTTGAGCGGCGCGAAGAATTCGGCCGCGTTGTGGCGGTGTCCCGGACCGAAAGGGGCGCGTATCATGCAGAGCGCCAAACTGGCAATGAGGACGCGATCCACGTCGACGCGCGTATTGGTTTTGCCGCGGTATATGACGGGATGGGCGGCCACGGGCATGGCGGCGAGGCGTCTTTTGAGGCAAACCAACTTACAAAAAAATCCTTGTTGCGATTTTTGCGGCCGCAGGCATTTTCTCCTGAAGAAATTGGCCACGAACTCGAGAGTATGATCAAGTCGGCAAATAGTCATCTCAATAAGCGAAGGAAAGAATTGAACTACGCCGATGACGCTCTTCGATCCACGGCGGTGCTGGCGAAATTGTGGCAAAGTCCTGAAGGCGCCTACAAAGCAATCGTCGCTTATGCTGGTGATAGTCGCGCATATGTCAGAAAGAAATCGGGCGAGACAATTCTTGTCACTGCCGACCATTTGGGCATTCGTTCGGCGATTGACGACATGCTGAGCGACAATAAGGTCGCGCAAAAAATATCAGATTCGGATTATCTTAAAGTTTTATTATATCTTGATCGCCTGGAGCGTCCGGAAAAAATGGAAAAAATCGCGCTTGGGCATTTGAACCTGAGTCCAGGCGTGGAAAAACATCGCGTAAGCATTGAAAAAATGCTGCCGCTCGCATTGCGGTTTGTGGGCGGACCCAATAAGGGTTTGGGACTTGCGCCGGAGATCGAGCCGGACGTTCGGATTGTTGATTTGGAGCCGGGAGATGTGCTTATGCTTGCCACTGATGGGGTGTATAAACCACTCGCACCTGAAGAATTAGGTGACGCGCTTGGAACTCAGGTTGATACGCAAGCTGTGTATGATCGGATTCGAGGCAAGACAAAAGACGACGCAACGATTGGCGTGTTGGCTGTGCGCTCACCGGAGACACTTGCAACGCCAGCGAAAAAATCAATCGACTCGGCGCGGCCGTCGCAAGGTATAGTTGGGAAAAGAGGACCGCTTGATCTGGGTGGAATTCGTCAACAAGTGGATCAAATGCGGATGCGCGAATTGCCGCTATTGCAGCGAGAGCGGAAATTTGAGCAGCAGCCCGAAAAAAACTATTGGCTGGACATGGATTTGGCGTATCTTGTTCGCCGATATCCAGGCGAGAAAAATCTTGCAAAGCGCGTTGAGGATTTTCGCGAGTCGGTGTTGTCGCGTTCAAAAATTCACGACGCAAACGAGATCGTACCTGAGCATCCGGATCGCGATGAGGTCAATGAGTATGTGCGTGATGGTCAGATGCCGTATGAGGTGGTGTGGGATATTATTCAGCAAGATTTGGATAACGAGCGCAAGCTACAGAAATACTTGCGCAGGATAAAAAGAGAGGGTTAGTAGTGCCGAGCAGCCTACGCCACTTGGCATTGTGCGCATAGCAGCTTCATCGGCTGCGCCAGCAGCAGTTCTTCCGCGATCACTTCCCGCAGGTTGATTGTCTGATCAGCGTCCGCGCTCGTGGCCTCGATAAGGAGTGATCCCTCCGCTTCGTCTTCAACCGTGTCCCAATTCACCGGTCGCACGCAGGCGCGTTGTGTTTCGATATCGGCGTGTCCTTGGCCGCGTTGGCCGCACGAGTCGCAGGTAAATTCGTAAGTAATGGTTGCTTCGAGGCTGAGCTCGAGATCGCGCGGTGCGCGAGTAAGCTGGAGTGCCAGGTGTGTGTCACCGTATGGGGAGATGCGAAGAGCTTCGCTGCCCATCAGGACGCGCTCATCAAGGACGACGCGTACATCTGCCTCTTGTATGGCGCCGAGTTCACGCGCCAAGATTGATTTGACGGAAAAATGAAGCGAGTCAGTGGGTGTGTGAGGCATTATTGGACAATCAGTGTGGTGGTGTTGCTTCGATATACGGTACCGTCAGTTTCGGTTGCTGTTGCGTACATGCCATATGAGCCTGGCACTAGGGGTGCCGTCCATGTCGCGCTGTAGCGCCCATCAGCACTTGGGGTAGTGACGCTGCCGATTGCAGTTGAGTTGCCTGTCGCGGCATCTGTGTAAAAGAAGGTGATGCTGCCAAATGCCGTCATGTTACTAATGATCGCACTTGTGGTATATGCGGTACCCGGCGCGACAGTATCCGTGCCGCCGGGCGCAGTCATGCTCACTGTCGGACTTGCATGCGCAATGTTGAGCTTGACCGTGATCGTAGTATCACCGATATTTTGCGCAAGATCGGTTACGCGCACGCGCAATTTGTGAAATCCATTGCTTGCCGCACTCGCGTCATATGTTGCTGCATACGGCCCCGTCTTATCTGTTGCAAAAATAGTGCTGTCAAAGAAAAACTCTGCTTTTTGGATGCCGAGAGGCGCTTTGATTGTGGCAATCACCGGAATAGAAGCGTCCGTTATTGTTGTGCCGTCGGCCGGTGCTGTAATGGTTACAATTGGCCAGTTTTCTTTATTATGATCGGTATCGGTTTCAGTTGGAGCTTGATCCACGGTCTGACCATTTTTCTGAGCCCAAGCAATGACGGGAGTTTCAAAATTTTTAAACAATGGATCTTTTTCCGGATGTTGTGGCGGCGGACCGCTCAGGTTGGAACGGTCGATATAAAACAGTTCACCATGTACTTCTTTGTACGTTTTGGTCACCAATAAATCCGGCGGACAGGCAGCGGTTGCAAGTTTCATGGATGGACGGCAGAGCTTGATTTCTTTATCAGGAAGCTGCGCTCCGGCGACATAGGGATTTGATTTTGATGTCATTGGCGTTGCTTTGGCAAACTGTTCAACCGGCATATCTTTAAGTACGTCTTCCATAAACTGGCGCCAGATAGGCGCGGCCACAATTGAGCCGTCTGCGCCTGTGCGCATTTTTGTGCCGTTTGTATTGCCCGCCCAGACGCCGGCAGAAAGATTGGGTGCAAAGCCGACCGTCCATGCATCTTTGAAATCATTGGTGGTGCCGGTTTTGACTGCTGCCGGGCGCGACAATTTTAGTGCACTGTTGGAGCCAAATGTGGGTGCGCGTAACGAGTTGTCTGACAAAATCGAGTTGATGGTATTGGCGACATTGGCGTCGAGGACTTGATCAAACTTAGTTGGATCGTGTTGCTCGAGCACTTTACCTTTGGCATCAACTACCTTTAGAATGCCCGTTTTTTGTACTTTTTTGCCCTGGTTTGCAAATACACCAAATGCGCCGACGTGATCGACGAGTTTGACCGGCGAGGCGCCGATTGCGGTTGATAACCCATAAGTAGCCCCTTCTTTGAGCTCTTCGTTGCCCATAGCACGCGCAGTCGCGGCCGCATTTTCCGGTCCGACGAGATAGCCGACTTTGACCGCAGGGATGTTGAGCGACATCGGGAGAGCTTGCTTGAGTTTGAGCGGGCCATGCTGGGATTTGTCGTAGTTGTACGGCTTGTATCCATGACCAAAATCTGTGTCCAAATCATACACAATGGTATCCGGCGTCAGGCCTTTTGCGAATGCGGTGGCATAAACGTACGGTTTAAACGATGATCCGGGCTGGAGCGGTCGCGCAGCTGCGTTGACGTTGCCTTGTGCTTTGGTATTAAAATAGTCCACCGAGCCAACCATAGCGAGGATTTCGCCGGTTTTTGGGTCCACGGCTGCAAGTGCAGCATTGTCCCCGCCGTGTTTTTTTACCTTGTCGATATTGTCCGAAATCGCCTTTTCCGCTTTGAGTTGGATGTTGTAATCAAGAGTGGAAATGATTTTCAGTCCATCTTGTTCCAGCGTTTTACTACCATAGGTGTCCTCAAGCTGCTCTCTGAGATAAAACACAAAGTGTGGTGCGATGATGCCGGCATCGTTGCGGTCGGAATAGTGCAATTCTTCCGCGCGTGCGGTTTCGGCTTGGTCGTGTGTGATGTATTTTTGCTCCTCCAGTCGGTCGATGACTGATTGTTGGCGCGCTTTGAGGTCGTCGGTGTGCGTGCCGTAGGGAGAATAATACGTTGGCGCATTGGGTAGCGAGGCGAGCAGTGCGGCTTCGGCCACGGTCAAATCTTTTGGCTGCTTATTGAAAAATGTTTCCGCCGCGGCTTGGAGGCCGTATGCGTTGGAGCCGTAGGGGATTTCATTCAAGTACAGCTCAAGTATTTGATCTTTGGAGAATTTGCGCTCAATTTCTAGCGCCAGAATGATTTCTTTGATTTTGCGGTCATAGCTTTTTTCTGAGGTGAGGATGGATTTTTTGACTAACTGTTGTGTGATCGTCGATCCACCTTGCGCTTTGCGGTGCTGGATGACATCGACATAGACCGATCGTGCGATGCCGATGAGTGAGATGCCTTTGTGGGTGTAAAAATCTTTGTCTTCAATGGCAACGCTCGCATTTTTCACATAAGACGGAAGGTCTTTGATGCTGATGCGGGTGCGATTTTGGTCACCGTGAATTTCGTACAGGACGATTTTGCCGGTTCGGTCGTAGATTTTGGTGGTTTCGGCGACGTGACGGTCGATGAGTTTTTGCGGGTCAGGCAGGTCTTTGACATAATACGCAAATGCCACGCCGGCACCGATAATGCCCGTGAGAAACAGGATTGCCGCAATGACCGCGATGATTTTCCAGATGTTGCGACGGCGTTCTTTTTTGGATTTTTTTGGCTTTGCGGTGGTTTCTGGCCCGCTTTTCTCGAGTTCTTTTTCAGGTGCCTCCTTGGACTTGGACGACGATCGCGGGGAAGTCGACTTTGGCATAGGTGTGAGTACGAAAAAAGATGAGAAAATAACTTGTGAACGCTCGCCGCCGCGCACATCTTTTCGCTTATTTCAGCAAAAAAAGAGCCGCTTTTGGTAGCTCTATGGTAGCACGGCGCGTGGTTTTTTTCAAGGAAATGTTTGCCTCGGTTGGGCGGGGTCTGCTATGCTAAATTATATGAAAAATTCTGCACAAGAACAGGCAATTCGCGAATTATTGACGCGTGGCGTCGAGCAAGTCGTGCCGATGGGTGAGCTGGAAAAGCGTTTGGTGAGCGGCAGTGACGGCCGTCCGTTGCGCATTAAGCACGGCGTGGATCCGACCGGGCCGCGGTTGCATATTGGTCGCGCGATCACGCTGTGGAAGCTGCGCGCATTTCAGGAGCTCGGGCACCAGATCGTCTTGATCGTGGGGGATTTTACCGCCACGATTGGCGACGCGTCGGACAAGCAAGCCATGCGCCAGCCGTTGACCCATGCGCAAGTCGAGGAAAATATGCGCGCGTACCGCGAGCAATTTGGCAAAATCCTCGATATGTCGCGCGTTGAATTTCGCTACAACAGCGAATGGTTGGCGCCGCTGGGGTTTGCAAAATTGGTAGAATTGACGCAGCTGTTTACGGTGGCGCAACTGGTGGAGCGGGAAAATTTTTGGCAGCGGTTTCAGGAAAAAAAGCCGATTGGCTTGCACGAATTTTTGTACCCGCTCATGCAGGGTTATGATTCGGTGGCGATTAAGGCGGATGTGGAGATTGGCGGGACGGATCAGCTGTTCAACATGATGGCCGGTCGCAAGCTGCAAGAAGCGCATGGGATGCCCGCGCAAGACGTGATGACGGTGCAAATGCTGAGCGGACTTGATGGTCGCAAAATGAGCACGAGCTGGGGAAATTGTACGTATATCATGGATTCGCCGACGGAAAAATTTGGAAAAATCATGTCGATGCGCGACGAGTCGATTGTCGAATATTTTACGCTGGCGACTGATGTGTCGGCCGCACGAGTTGCTGATGTGAAGGCGGCGCTTGCAGGCGGTGGCGTGAATCCGCGCGATCTTAAGGCTGATCTTGCGTGGGAAGTGGTGCGTCGATATGATGGCGCTTCCGCGGCTGATGCGGCTCGTGCCGAGTTTGAACAAGTTTTTTCACGCGGGGGCGTGCCCGATGATGTGACTGTGGTTACTCTTGGTGTTGGCGTGATCGGCGTGATCGATATGCTCGTGGCGACCGATCTCGCGCCGAGTCGCGGTGAAGCTAAGCGATTGGTAATACAAGGCGCGGTGAGCGTAGATGATGCGGTGGTGACGGATATCGGCGCGCATGTGGAATTGGCAAGCGAGCGCTTGGTCAAAGTGGGTAAACGACGATTTATCAAAATAAAAAAATAAGAGTATGGACATGAATATGCCGCAGCCCGAGCAGCCACAACAAAAAAGTGTGTGGCATCGGATTCCGTCGGCTCCACTGTTGGCGTTGCTGATGTTGGTAATTTTAGCGTTGACCGCGCTGATTTCCGGCGGATTGGTGTATCTCTGGGAAGAGCAAAAGCACGGCGCACCCGTTGTTGTGCATCCGGTGTCCACAGTGACATCAACGCCGATTAAAAAATTATCCGATTCAGTGCTGTTGTATTCTGAAGAAATTTCTTCGACTTCAAGCGGCGATCGTAATTATCCGACGATTCGTATTATGAAGCACGTGGGCGCCGCACCGGCCGAAGAGTTGGTGCGCGTGGGAAAAGTCGGCGAATATCCGATGAATTTTCTTGTAAGTCCGGATAAAAACACGCTTGCCATTAATCTCGAGACGAAAGTGCAGTTGCTGGATTTAGAGACGAAAAAGCTGACCAATCTCGTGTCCGGCGCATCTTCTGTGCAAGGACTTGTGTTTTCTCCTGATGGGAAAAAGTTATTGTTTGTCGATCGAGCGACAATAAAGACAGCAACACTTTCAACAAAATCCATTGACAGCATTACAACTGTTGATACTGACATATCTCTTTTTCCGTTATTTTGGAGATCCGATGACGTGGTGTTTTTTGAAAGAGGCCTTGGTGAAATTGGCGAGGGAAAATATTTGGACTTGAAAACAAAAAAGCTTGTTGATGCTCCGGGTAAAATGGAGTACCGTGCGTTTAATGCGTCGGGTTCAGTTGCTGCCGTCGTAAAGAATACATCCAAGGATGTCTGTAACGAATTTTTCGGATCTACGCCCAGCGAATATTCGATCGTTGATCCGGTGACCGGTCAAGAATCCTGGAGTTTTGGTCGTACGGGTGAGCGAGTGTATCCACTGGGAATTTTCTCTGATGGGACAAGGGTGCTCTTTGCGAGCGAAAAAATTCCGGCGAAATATGGTGATTGTAGTACGGTAGCTGGCCGCACGTACTACGTATTCAGCAAAGACGAAGAACAGGGGGAGTCAGGTGATCCGATTGGTCTTGCGCGCGAGTGGGATTTGCATCAAGTCGGCGTGACATATAATGTGACTGCAAAAAAATCTGAAATCATCGTGGATCTTGGCAATGGCGCGACCGAAGATCTCGCAGCTGGCAGCAAAACCGTGCGCGTGATTGACCAATTTTACAAATAGAATTGCGAGTATAATTAGTTGCATGTTTTGTCTTTTTGCGCTATGATTTGCCTTCGATTGAGGAGGTGGGTTATGGATTGGGAAGAAATAAGAAGATCAACAAAAACGCCTCTCGAATTGCATATTGAGGAGCTAAAAAAGCTGGGGCTGATCGTTCAGCCGCCCAATTTAGAAGCTGCGCTAGGTGTTTTGCGATATATTGCAGCCGATGAGCTTTATTATCAACCCGAGACGTATCCGTTGCATCTTATTCATTCATCTCGAGAGGACCGCGTGCGGGAGGTGCAGGAGTGGCATAGACAATATGTTAATACACACGTTTTTTATCAAGGAAAAATCTACGTGTGTGAATACGTCTGCCCGCGCGTACTGACGCAGGACGGGTGGATTGGGTTTTTACGAAAGCTTGATCCAAAAAAACGCGGAGGCGTCCTTGCTGATATGAGGCATGTCACAATTGCCCCGTGCTAATCGCAGAGTAAGTGCTGCGATTTTTATTTTGGCAAAAAGCGGGGCGGTTTCACGCCGGCGATTTTTGAGATTGCGTTGAGGTCGCGGAGACCTACTTTTCCGATGTAGAGCTTACGAATATCTCCGCCGCGCGCCACAAATGCGGCAATATCTTTTTTGCCTTTGAAATACAAATAATATCGCGTGAAGGCGCCTGGTTTCGAGGTGTCGCCCATGCCGCGTTTGACTTTGAATGTAATGCTCCAGGATTTTTCTGGGGACACACCGAGTGCGCAGAGAGCGTTGTAGGTTTCGCGAAATGAGCTGCGAAGTGCGAGATCGGTTGCGATCACGAGAAGCGCGGTGGTGTCGAAGCGGCGAGGGTTTTTGTAGATGCGTTCTTTGTTATAAATCGCCAAGCCTTCCTCGGTCGCGAGATAGTCGGCGAAGCGCGAGAGAAAAATTTTGTATGGTTGCTGAAGGGCATTTTGGCGGCGGAGCATGTGGGTGTCGATCTCGTGTGCGAGCGTGCCTTGGAGTTCGAGAGCGGTAAAACGTGCGTTGGTGCGAAGTTTGATGGTGGGCACGCCGGCAAGCGCATGAATAGAAATGCGCGTTGGGAGATTTTTTTCGATTACCAGTTTGTATGGAAATCCATACTCGGCCATCTTTTTTTTGATCACTGCAAGTGTTGATTTGAATTTGAGTGGCTTTTCTCGGCCTTCGCGCGTATTGGCACTGCGTTCGGCGCGATATTCTTTGAGTGCGAGCTCGACAAGAGCCGCATCCGGTGCGCCATAAAGTTCTTGTGCGAATTTTGAAAAATCCGGCTTGCCGATGTGCTCGCGCAATCTGACTTTTTTGAAATCCTCATCGCGTTTGCGCGCGAGAAGCTGGTCGATCGGGTTATTATCAAATTTCATTTCATTGAGTTTTTCTTTGATGTGCGCAATCTCAGTCAGCACGGGTGGATACAAAAACTGTGGATTTGTGTCAGATGAAGCAAAAAATGCCCGCTTTTCTTCTTCGTAGTTGCTCGGACGCAGGCGGTTGAGCACCGGAATTCGCTGTGAAATAGTGGCAAGACGCTTGTCCAAGACTTTGCTTCGCGCAATCTTGCTTTCTTTTTCGGTTGGTTTGCGCTTGAGCGGATCAATGTAAAAGCCTTGCAAATCTTTTTTGCCGATGACAAGTGAAGAGGTGAGCTCGTCGTCTTTTGCCACGCGTGCAGTGGTTGCGATGCGCTCGTCATCGAGATAAAATTCGATATCGGCGAGTTTGCGCTTGCGTTTCGGTTCTGTTGGGACGGGCTCGGTGGTGATTTCGAGGCGTAGTTCGTTTGCAAGGCTTTCGCGGATGGCGCTGAGCCCGAGTGATGTGTCAATCCGTGCGATCAGGTGATAAAATTTTCCATCATGTATTTTGAGCCGTACCGGCTCCACGAGCCCGATGACGTGCCGACCGGAAATGTCCTCGATTTTTCGTTCGATATCGCCGCCAAATAATTCGCGCGCGACTTTGATCCCTTTGGATACACTGTCGATTTTAAGTCCGCGCACGCGACGGAGTCTACCGGCGAGCCCTGCGCGCGTCACATTTTGAATTTCCAGACCGGGGCGCGCATTGAGTTCGAGTACGATCGGGCCAAGATTTTTGTCCAGCGCGATATCTGCTCCGAGGTAGCCGATGCCTGTCACGCGCTGACAGCGGACGGCGATTTCGAGAATTTCATCCCAAAAAGGAATTTGGAAATCTCGCAGATCCTCCGCAGTGTCGGGATGTTTGTCGAGCGAGTGGCGCCGTGGCTTTTTGACGAGCGCGGTTGTGGTCAACCCGGTCGCCAAATCAATCCCAATTCCAATTCCGCCTTGAGCCAGATTTGCTTTGCCGTTGGATTTTTTTGTGGAGACGCGCATCATGGCCATGATCGGTACGCCGTTGTACACGATGATTCGAATATCGGGAGTTCCTTTGTATGTCAAGCCGCGAAGTGCTTGGTGGTTGATGATGCGTTCTTCGAAAAATGCAACATCTGGTTGGTTGGAAATGGAAAAGTTGCCATCAAGAATGTTGAGGATATGGCGCTTGAGATCGTTGAGGGTGTAATGTTCGCCTTTGGTCGTCACCCATGTCGTCACGCCGGAAGATTCGTCGCGCTCTTTGCGGCGGATGACCACGATGCCTTCACCACCCGAACCTTGATTCGGCTTTATGACAAAGCTTTCGGGCAAAATGTCCCAGTTGAATTGATCCAAATCTTTTGTCGACCCGATCACTGCATGCAGTACGGCAGTTGGAATGGAATTTTTGATGAGCAGTCGCTTGGTGAGCAATTTGTTGTTTGCGATCCGAATAGCCGCGGGCGGATTGCTCCGACGCACATATTCAATGTTGCGCTCATTGATACCCAAGATATCATTTGTGCTTTGCATGAACGGAAATTATTCTTCGTGAAATCGGAGCGCTTCTCGAAACCGGAGAAGCTCAAACAAGCGCAAGCCGGTCCAGCGACCGATCACCAGATTGATTACTACCACGAGCAAGATGATCTCCGGATAGTTGATGACAAATGATTGCAGTACGTCCCAGCTCAAAATGTAATAGCTCAATACCGAGAGGAGGACGGTTTCAAGCGATAACATGAGCGCTTCAAACGAACCTTTTTCGATTTGCACCGAAATAAATTTTTCCACAATAATAATCAGCAGCAGCATCGGGAAAAATGATGTTGCAACTACCGGCATGTTGAAAAATGCCATTGTCGCGAGTACCCCGAGAAGCGAGAGTGCGACCGCGGTGAGCACGAGCGCCATTTTGGGAAAATAGAAGAAATGAAATCGCTTCAAAATAAATCGGACGAGCGTGCCGGTGCCGAGCACAACCGCGAGAATAATCAATCCAATTTTGATCCCAAGCGCAAGAAATGACAGTGTGATGATCGCAGGGGCATAAATACCAAACGCTTTCAAGCCAATAATCTGTCGCGCCAACACAATGATTGTGGCAATAATCGGAAAAATGAGAATCAGTGTGATCGTGTTGATGGGAATTCCTTTGTTGACCATGTAGTTGACCAGGTAGGATAGGAAATTGAGCGGTCCGAGTTTGCCGCCACCGCGCTCGCTATGAATTCCGATCACTGAATATTCAACACTCGCTTTTTGGAGAGTTTGGGCAAGCGTGCCTCGCTGAGAAATTGTCGCATCACTGATGACGCCCATTGCTTGCGGTCTGGTGAGGATGATGGATTCCGGGCGCAGGAGATCAAACGCGGATTGTGCCGTGCGCGCGATGACTCCAAAATTTTGATCAGTGAGAACGATGACTGTTTTGTGCGCAAAATTTAAATCACTGAGGTTGTGTGCGGCTTGTGCGAATTGGCTCAGGATGTTGAGGCCGGTGTTGCCGGATGTCCAGGTGATAATCGTATCTGCTTTGCGTACAAAATCGGTGTTGGCAAGTAGTATTTGTGTGAGCTGAGCTTCTTGCAAAAAGTCTCCGTTGCCGCTGCGATCTGCAATGGTGAACAGAAGTCGTCCTTGGCGTGCGCTAAATCGTTCGAATTGTTTGACCGTTGCAGCGTCGGTAGATGTGTCGGTCACCAAAATGTCGATGTGATCAAAGACCGATACCACAATTTCGTCGTACGAGCTTGTGCCCGCCTGCGTATTGACGGTAAATCTGACGGCGTAATCACCTGGTTTTGCGTATTCGTGCGATGCGGTACCGCCAGCTGTGGTGATTTTTGCGCCATCGCCAAAGTCCCAATTGTATGTCAGAGGGGAATTGTCCGAATTAATCGACGCCGATGAATCAAAAACTACCGATCTGCCAACGATCGTACTACGATCATCGCCGATTTCTGCATGTAGTTGGGGAGCCGTAACTTGTGGAGGCGTCGCATCTTGGGCATGCACTGGTTGTGTTGTGAATGAGCCGGCAAAAATTGTTGCGCATATCGTCAATGCCAGCAAGCGTGTGTTCATGGTGCTAATTAGTGATGAGACTTTGTGAGGCCGCGTGAAGTTTGATGCGGAATGCATGGCAGAGTGCGCCGGCGATTGCATCAACCGCGTCGTCCGGCGTGGGTGTGGTGGTGATGCGAAGGGTGAGTTGAGTCATTTTCAAAACTTGAGATTTGGTGGCGCGACCAAAACCGGTGACAGTTTGCTTGATCTCAAGAGGGGTGTATTCAAAAATAGGAATCGCGCGGGCGGCGATGCGCTCGACGGTGACGCCGCGTGCGTGTGCGACATTGAGTGCGGTGGTGGTGTTTTGTGCAAAAAATAATTTTTCAATCGAGACAACGTCTGGTCGTGCCGCTTCTAGAATTTCTTCCAAATCTCGTCGGAGAATAGTCAGTCGATGCACAAATTCGGTGTTCGCGGGCGTAGTGATAACGCCAAAATCATGCAGCGAGAGCGAGGCGTCCGGCGCCACGTCCACCACGCCAAATCCGGTGATCCCGAATCCGGGATCAATTCCCAAAATCCGCATTGAGGTAGACTTCGGTCATATCATCGTTGTCATCGAGCTGGTTGAGGACGTCAGTGACGGCTTCAACGTCGGCCGGATTTGTGATGGTAATACGTTCTTTTGGCTTATAAATAATCTGCGCGGATTTGATCTGTGCGCCTCGCGCTTCAAATGCGCGTTTGACCGCAGCGAGTTCGGTAGGTTTTGTATATGCGACGTATTCGTCTGCGTCTGTTGTCGCATCTTCCGCGCCGCATTCGACAGCGAGAAGCAAAAAATCATCCGCGGTGCCGGCGGTTGTGGGTGGCATGACAAGCTCGCCCACGATGTCAAACATCCAAGCGACGCTGTTGCGTGCGCCAACCGTGCAGCCCGCGCGGCTCAGGATGTGTTTGATGTCTGAGTTGGTGCGGTTTTTATTATCTGTGACCGCCTTGGCAATAATTTTTGTGCCAGCCGGTCCGAATATTTCAAATGTCATCTCTTCCAACTCTTGCGCATCTTTGCCGCCGACGGCTTTTTCGATCGCGCGCTTGATGTTGTCATTGGGCAGATTGCCTTCGCGCGCTTTGTCTACGGCGAGGCGGAGGCGAAAGTTGGTGTCGGGATCGCCACCGCCGGCGCGTGCAGCCACGGTGATGAGTCGTGAGAGCTTGGTAAAAGACACGCCTTTTTTGGAGTCGGTCGCGGCTTTCTTATGCTTAATTTGTTTCCATTTGGAATGGCCGGACATAGGTATGTGTCGGTGAATACGGCCGAATAATACTCCGATGCGTGGCCGTTGTCAACCCTTCGCGTGCGCTTACAGCGCCAGAATTATTTTTCGGATTAAATCGTTTTTTGAATCCGCGACGTAGAGATTTTTTCCTACAACGAGGAGGCCTTTTGGATCATTGAATCGGGCGAGCGCGCCCACGCCGTTGCGATAGCCTTTGATCCCTTCTGTGCCTGCGACTGTGGTGACTGCGCGTGTGGCTATGTTGATACGGCGAATTTTATTTCCGCCCGCTTCGGAAACATACAAATAGCTTCCTGAGATCGCCACATATTCTGGAATAGAGAAAAATGCAGCTGTGCCTATCGCGTCGCGATATCCTGAGCGTCCTGCACCCGCAAACGTTTCCACTTTTCCATCACTGATGCGGACGCGTCGGATGGCGCTATTGTAACTGTCGGCGACATACAAATATGTGTTTGTGGAGTCGACTGCAACGCCCATCGGGCGGTTGAATTTTGCTGCTGCGCCTGTGCCATTGGTGTAGCCCGCGCTTGAGCCTGCGAGAAAACTCGTAGATCCGTCGCTGGTGCTGACTTTGCGAATGCGCGCGTTGGATGTGTCGACCACGTAGAGCGTGGAGTTGTCTGGCGAAATCGCGATGCCGCGCGGATTGTCGAACTTGGCGGAGGTCGCCGAGCCTTCGGCATATCCGTTGCCCGAACCGGTCACGTTGGTGTTGCCGCTACCTGAAACGAAGGATGAGGTGCGCGTTGCAATATCAACTTTGCGAATGCGGTTGTTCCAAGTGTCTGTGAAATAAATAGTGCTGCGAGTTGAATCAACCGCGAGGCTGGAGATGGTGCTTGCGCGGCCGGTCGATCCGGTCGCGTCTTTGTAATTGTCGATGCTATTTCCCCAGATTGCGGTGCGCGTGGCGGTCGGGAGATACACTTCGCTGAGCTTGTTGTTTTCCGCGACGTACATACAGTTGTCATCGCTCGACGCTTTTGCAAGCGCCCATGGTCGTCCGACATTTGCAGCCGGGGCGTCACCATCATTGTTTTCAAATCGATCGCTGCCGATGTAAATTCCTTGATCGGTCGTCGGTGCGGATTTTCCAAAGCGATAAATGGTGCCCAGCCCGGAGTTTGCGACGTAGATGTTGGACGCGTCGAGTGTGATGCCGGCCGGGAAATTGAGCGAGGTCATGGTTTTGTCTGATGCGACCAGTGAAGTTGTGCCGGTGGCGATGTTGATTTTGCGCAATTTGTCCGTGAAGCCGTTGCCGTCGGTGACGTAGAGTGAGTCGCCGTCGCGGGCGATGCCCCACACAGTTTGAAACGAAGCTGCAGCGCCGGTGCCTTCGGCATACGCATTGCTGCCGCTGCCGGCGATGAGTGTTTGTGCGCCGGTTGCGATGGTGATTGCGACGACTTTGTGCGCGCCGGTTGAGGTGACGTAGAGTGTTTTGCCGTTACCTGAGATTGCCATTTTTCGTGGGCCGCTGAGGAGGCCGCCGCTTGCGAGCGTGTGCATGATGCCAGCGCCCGCGCCGCTGCGATACATCCATTTGATGGCGTTGTTGCCGGTGTCGGCGATGAAGAGGCGGCTTGCGGTCGCGAGCACGCCTTCCGGTTTGTTGAGTCCTGAGGCGAACAGAGTGACTGGGCCGCGCGCGGTGGTGGATTTTTTAATTTTGTTGTTACCGGTGTCGGCGATGTAGATCGTGCCGTCGGATGCAACCGCAATGCCTTTTGGTTCAGCAAATTGTGCGCTGGGTGCGAGGCCGAGACTGTCGCCGTATGAGCCGCTTCCGAGAAATTTCGAAAGCATGCTGGTGCTTGCGGTCATGCGTTTGATCATACTATTGTTGGTGTCGGCGATAAAAAAATCTCCGCTCGTCGGATCGATTGCGACATCTTGTGCGAAATCCAAATATGCGTATGCCGAAGTTTTTTCTGCGCTGTTTCTGCCGAACACGCTACTCATAAATGTGGAGACGTCACCGACGGCTCGAATGTGTGGGCGAGCGAGGGCTGTTGTCGCTGAAGCAGTCTGAGGTGATGTGCTGATGAGTGTCGCGGCAAGTAGTACAAGCGCACTCGCAGCAAATGTTGTTGTTTGTTTCATAGGTACAATTAATGATCTGATAATCTTAATGCAGTATACAATGCGAGCAAGTCATCCGCGAGCAAGAAAAAAGACTTATGCGTGTGCATAAGTCTCGGCGATGAGAGCGAGGATTTGAGGAGGGATTTCTTCCTCGCGAATTGTCTTTGACAGTATGACTGAACCGCCAGTGGTCTGCCAATACTTTTTTTGCATATCGAATGCGTATTCGCAAACCGCGGCAGTACGCCCGCTCGCAAATATTTTTTGAACCCACACGTTGATATGAGTCTCTGCCCTTTCAATAAGAATTGTTCCTTGTAGAGCAACTTGAATGACACCATGGATGTCTTCGAAGATTATAACTGGCTTTTTATCTAGCCACTCGCCCAACTCGAATCGCAAGCTAACCTCCTGAAATGCATTGATTCGCACGACGTGTGCGCTCAACGACATTCAAAGATATCATTGAAAAAATTGCGCGTCAAGACCCTACAGCAAGCTTGGATTTTGCATGCGCGCCATGGCGGTTTGGCGCTCAATCAAGCCGCGGCGGTACAAATCGCGCACCGAGGAGTCCATGGTTTGCATTCCTTCTTTGGCGCTGGTCTGCAAAAAGCTTCGAATCTGGGAGATTTTGTTTTCGCGGATCAGGTTGGCGACGGCCATGGTGTTGACGAGGATTTCGCGCGCGGCGATGCGGCCGCCGCCGATTTTTGGCAGCAAGGCTTGGGTAATAATTCCACGCAGTGACAATGACAATTGCAGCCGAATTTGGTTTTGCTGATCCGGCGGAAAAATATCAATAATGCGATCAATAGTTTGTGCGGCGTCGTAGGTGTGCAGCGTCGTCATAACGAGGTGACCGGTTTCGGCGAGCGTTAGCGTAGCGGCCGTCGTTTCGAGATCGCGCATTTCGCCGACGAGAATCACGTTGGGGTCTTGGCGCAAGACGTGTTTGAGCGCGCCATCAAACGTGAGAAAATCCGATCCCAGTTCGCGCTGTTTGATAATGCTTTTATTGTGTCGGTACATAAATTCGACCGGGTCTTCGAGCGTGATGATGTGCGCGTTGCGTTCGGAATTGATGAGTTCAATCATGGCCGCAAGCGTGGTGGATTTACCGCTGCCGGCAGGCCCGGTGACAAGGATGAGCCCGTGATGCATGCGCGCAAATCGGTACGCGATGCTCGGCATGTCGAGATCTTCCATGCGCGGAATGTCGGCAGTGATGATGCGCGCGACGAGTGCGAGCGTGTGGCGTTCCCACAACATGTTGATGCGGAAACGGCCGACGGATGGAATCTGATACGACAAGTCCAACTCGCGTTCGCGGTCGAGTTGTTTTTGTTGCTGTTCAGACAGAATGCTACGGCACATGCTGTCGATATCTTTGGTGCTTAGCGGTGATTCGTACAACGGAATTACTGACAGGACGCCATCTCTGCGCATCATGGGTGGCTTGTCAAACATTAAATGCACGTCAGATGCGTGGAGACTGCTCGCTTTGGTAAAAATATCGTCGATGGAAAAGCGCATGAGCGCGGGATTTTATTTTTCTAACGTATGTGTTTCTTGGAGGAGCTGAGAGATTCTTTTGATAAATGTTTTGCTGAGATCGATGTCGAGATTGGAAAATTCGGCGCGTTTGGTGAAGCAGATCAGGACGCCGCTCTCTTGGTGAATCGGGAAATACGAGATCGAGATGATGGGCTGAGTCAGGTGTTGGAGTTGGATTCCGCTTGATTCTTCTTTGGTGAGGTTGACTACTTGAAAGGGGAGACCTCGGGATTGAGCAAGTGAGATATAGGCTGGAAGCTTGGCAAGACCGGGGTCGGATCGACGAATGAGTTTGTTTTTTCCGTGGAGGAGGAGATGTGTCTGCCCGCGAGCAGATGAGTCCTCAAGTCTGAAACAAGCGAATTCGCCACCCAAAATCATGGTGATTGCTTCAATGATTTGGTACACGCTATCGAGTGAACGGTCTTCGCGATCGGGCATAAGGTTTTCGATGTCGATCACGGATGCGAGCTGACGATTTACTTTGCCTACTTCAATATAGGAAGTATGAAGTTCGGCGACTTTTTCGTCAAGATTTTTTGCGTATTGATGGAGTTCGCGCTGAAGCGTGACTTCTTTGGTGACGTCGTCAATGACTTGAACCACGCCGATTGTGTTGTTGCGGTCGTCTTTGAGCGGGCCGAGACGAATGTGAAAATATTGAATGCCTTTGCGAGTCGATGGGTAGAGTTGGTAGCGAAATGAGCGCGCCTTGCCGGTGGCGATGACATCGCGAAATCCGTCGCGCACGGCCTTGCTCGCGTTGGGCGCATAGTTTTTGTATAAAATGCGGCCAAGAATTTCTTCTTTGGGTCGGCCGGAGATGCGCTCGTGCGCCGCATTTATTTTTGTGATGATGCCCATGGTGTCGGTCACCAGAATTCCGGCTGGAGAGCTGTCGATGATGCGATCGTTGTATTCTTGCAAATACTGGATCATAGTTTTGAGCTCGGTCAGCTCGGTGATGTCTTGCAGCGAGGCGATCGCGCCAATGATGTCTCCGCGTTTGTCACGAAGCGGACTGCAGCGGGCATCAAGAAAGCGCGTTTGAGAATTGTGACGAAAGGGTGTTTCTTCGAGAATAGTGGTGCGGCCTTGGGTGAGCGCGGTGCGGAGTGCTGCGAGGAGTGCGGGTGCTTTGACGTCGAGGCACTGCACGGCCAAGTCCTGGCGCGCAGCTGCATCTTCGATGCCGGTAATGGTCTTGTATGCCGGATTTGCCTCAATCACCTGCTCTTGTTTGGAAATCACAAGCACGCCCACGAGCAATTGATCCAAAATGCTCTTGTTTAAGCCAGCTAATGACGAAAATGTCGTGGCCGGTTGCTTCATTGCAAGGTGATTGAGGAGTGGTCAGTTGTTGTAGTATATCATGGATTTTGGAGAAAAGTAGGCTTGCGAGCTGCTTCAGCGCTTGCGGGTAATTGATGCCGGTTGCCACGAGTTTTTCCGGAGTTTGCTTGGTTGTTGCAGGTGCTGCTGCGGTAGTCGCTGTACCAAACGTGAGGTCGGTCGTGCGTTGCGGGTTGATAATGAATCCTGTGCTATCTTTGGTGAGAATGCCTGTAATACCGATGGGCGTGTGTACCGGGATAGTTTTTGGTGCGCTCGTGAGGAGGGATTTTTTGATGCGAATTTGTGGCGAGTCGCCATCTGGCTTTATCGTGATGTACGCCGAAGTTTGTTTGACGAATTCGCCCGTGATGCGGACGAGTGTGTCGAGGTGTGTGTCATCGAGTTGGGCGAATGTAAGGAGTGTTGCCTCGGGTGATGAAGTGCTGTGAGATACGACTTCTATTTTTGTTGCGGAAAGGGTGACGCCTGAAGCGGAGGGTGAAATTTTGCCGGTCACTTGGATGAGGTCACCGACTGCGAGTGGAGGAAAATCTTTTTTTGATGAAGAAATTTTGATACCGGCCTGCGAGTCTTGGATAAAAAATGTGGTCTCGCTCAAAAATCCGGGAAGGGCGGTGACCACGCCGCGCACCGTAACTGTGGTATTTTTTTGCAGTGCGCGCGCGGCTGCAATGCGTGAGATCACGGTCGGCGCAGCGGCCGCGGGCGTGGATGATCCCGAAGGCGCCGCCGTCTGTGTCTGAGGCTGGGGCAAGGAAGGCCAATCACTCGTCACTTCTGCGAGTGGACGATTAATGATATTGCTGCTTCCTGGCGTCGGAGTCGTGCTCCAGGCCCACCCTTGCGAAGAAGCAGCGAATGATTCGCCTCCCTTGCCGCCGGTCCCAATGATGATACGCGAGACGGCCGTGTGATTTGGGTTTTGCAGTATAATTTCGTCGAGCTCGCCTGTGTTCAAGCCGAGCGTGGCGAGTTTGAAACTCAAGAATTTCCCGGCCGCGATTGTGCTGTGCGCGGGGAGTGTAACTTCTTTTCCCGCGTCTTGATTGCGCACGATCCAGCCGTCGAGGTCGACGTCACGCGTATCCGTGTTGGCGAATTCGATAAAGTTGGCCGCGGTTGACGGGCCGAGAAAATAGACTTCGTTGATTGCCACGTGCGTGGAATACGCTGGCGGCGCATTAATCATGACTGTAATTTGCGCGTCTGTCGCGCCGCCGTTGGTGTCGGTTGCATGGACATGTGCAATGTACGTGCCGGCGGTCGCGTACGCGTGACTCACCAAAGCACCCTGCGCTTCGCTCGTCACTCCATCGTTTGCGTCAAAATCCCACGAAAAGCTCAGCGCATCGCCATCCGGATCAGCGCTCGCGCTCGCGTCAAATTGCACCACTTCACCCACGATGCCTTGCGCATCCGGTTCGACGACGATCGCGGGCGGGTGATTGGTTTCCGGATTTGCTGCGCCCATGCTTGAGCTTGTTTTGAAAAAGTCCACACTGTCCACGCCGGTATTCTGGACGCTATGGCGCGCCATCACTTCGGTCGTGACTGAAGACGCGTCGCCGGTCAGCGCGTTATCGCCGAGCGAGCCGTCATCATACGCGCCAAGCGTGACTTTGTTCATGAGTTTGCCGCCACCACCTTTCGCTCCATCATAGATTTCAACCAGGACGTCGTTGTTCATGCTGCCGACGGGATTGCCGAGCGTAAGATAGGCGCCCGGCACAAAGTGGGTGATGTCGCCCGCGGGCTGCTCATTTTTCACCAAATCAGCGGTGATGACCGCATCGTCCACGCCCGAATCTGTCATAATTAAATGCCAGCCGGTGAGGTCGATCACGTGTGTGGATGTGTTGGTGATTTCGATATATTCGTCAGATGAAGTTACGGCTCCGAGCGGAGTGGCCACGCCGGAAAAGTCGGTGGTGCTCCAATCTTGCTGCGGATCGGTACAGATTTCGCTGATCAAGACGTCGCCCGCTACTGCAGGCGGTGCGGCGGCGTGGACTTCGTGAGTGGCGAGTGGCGAGAGGGCAAGAACGAGGCAGGCGACTGAAATTTTTTGTATGAGTGTGTGCATGGGAGTGAAGTAAATGTATTACATTCACATCCTAGCAACCGCAGTTAAAATTTTTCTGAAAAAAAGATTAAAAAAAGTTAAAATCCGTGCGCGCTTGGGGAAATATTGTATACTGTGCATATGAATATACATTTCCGCCTCTGCGCCCCAGCCGATCGCCCAACAGTCTCAGAATTTATTTTGCAATTGTATCGTGAAGACCTCGACCCCACGTCGCAGCCGATGACACAAGCAAAAATAGAGCGCACGTTTGACTGGCTCGACGCGCACCCTGGCGCCGGCACCGTGATGGTGTTTGAGCAAGACGCCAAGCTCGTCGGCTACGCGATTCTGATCAACTTTTGGAGCAACGAATACAGTGGAAATGCGCTCACTATTGATGAGCTTTTTGTAGCGCCGGCATTTCGTAGTAAAGGAATCGCGACGGAATTTATTGAGTACTTGGCGCGCGAACACTACGCTGATGCGGTTGAGATTCAGCTCGAAGTTGCGCCGCGCAACACTCGCGCTCGCGCGCTGTATGAACGATTGGGATTTCGCTCCGAAGCTCAAGCTGGACAAGGCAGCGAAAATCAACGCATGATAAAAGAATTACTGGGCTGATTACGCACCGAGCGTTTTTTTGACGTATTCTACGATATCTGTAATCAGGGTATCCGCCTTGATGAAATATCCTTTTGCGCCAAGCGCGAGTGCTCGATCTTGATCTTCTTTCTGGCCTAGGTTGGATAGCACGACAACAGGAATTTTATTGCCCTGTTCTTTGAGTTTTGTAAGCAGTTCAAAACCGTCCATATTGGGCATCATAAGATCAAGCAGGATCATGGATATTTTTTCTTTACCTAAAATTGCAAGGGCTTGTTGGCCATCTTCTGCAATGCTTGCATTGAAGCCGTTGTGATCCAGCTTAAGCTTGAGTGCTCGGGATAGTGACTTTTCGTCCTCAACAATCAAAACATTGTGCATATGGGTAATTAATCTATTCGTTTTTTTCCTGCTCGCGCTATCATCCCTTCTAGAGGCATTGTAACATAAAATGTTGTGCCTGTACCCTCAACGGATTCAAACCAAATGTCTCCTCCGGAGTGGTCGAGAATTGATTTTACGATATAAAGTCCTAGGCCCGTACCCTCAATATCAAGTGACTTTACGTTGTCTGCTCTGAATAGTTTTGTAAAGATGTGGCCTTGCTGTGCCTGTGGGATTCCATAGCCGGTATCCTCAATAGAAAAGAGGAGAGCATCTTTCATAATTTGATGTCCGGCAACTTTTGAGCCACGATGTTTTAGCTCGAGCGCAACAGCAATATGACCGTGGGCAGGTGTATATTTAACCGCATTTGAGATGAGGTTTTGAATGACGATGTAAGTTAGGTGTGGATCTGCGTTGATTTTGGGTAAATTGTTCTCAAGCACCTGTTGTAAGTTCAAATTTTTTGTTGATATTGTCTGATGCATTTCAGTGCTTGCTTGTGCTATCAGCTCGCTCAGAAAAATAGGCTCGGGCTCAATCAAAAAGGTGCCCAGTTCCAGACGAGAGACGTTGAGTAACGCCTTAACCAATCCTGCCATGCGCCTATTATTTGTGTAGATTTCGCGGACGTATTCTTTTTGCTCGTCGGTTATTGCGCCAGCGTCCCCATCAAGCAACATTTCGGCATTCCAGCCAACTGCCGCAATAGGCATGCGCAATTGATGTGAGGCAATGGAAACGAACTCTGTTTTTGCTCGATCCACATCTTTTTCGTGTGTAATATCTCGTTCGATGCCGACAAAATATTGAACCTCACCAGCGTCGTTTAGCACAGGCGAGACTGATGCTGAGCTAATGTATTCCCGCCCATTTTTTTTCTTATTTTTTAGTTCGCCCGAAAAAGATTTTTTATCATATTTGATCGTCTGCCAAAAGTTTTTGTAAAATTCTTTGTCCATGAGACCGCCCCAGAGGTCTGCAGAGCCGGCTTTTTTGCCGAGTATCTCGTCCGGTGAAAAACCCGTCATGCGCATAACGCCGGCATTTGCATACACAATAATTCCGTCAGGGTCGGTAATGACAACATGATCTGTGGTGCGCGCAACTGCAAGCTCGAATTTTTTTGCTTCAAGCGAGGCTTTTTTGAAATTTTCCTCTTCGGCTTCGATCTCTTTGACATGTTGTTCAACGCGCTCTTGAAGTTGGACGCGGTCAGTGACAAGAAAGCGAACTGAAATGTATCGCAAGGGTTTGCCGTGTTCGTCAAGCACGGGCGCGATTGTTGTATCAACCCAATAAAATGTCCCGTCTTTCGCGCGATTTTTAAGCTCTCCTCGCCATACTTTTCCGGCAGATATGGTTTTCCAGAGATCATCAAATATGCGCTGATCTTGATCGCCTGATTTCAAAATTCGATGATTTTGGCCGATCAACTCCTTGCGTGTATATTTTGAAATCTCAACAAATTTGTCGTTTACGTACTGAATATTCCCATCAAGATCAGTCATGGAAATAATGGTTGATTCTTTGATGGCGTTAAAAATTGCACCAAGGTTTGTAAGCTCGAGAGGTAATTTTGTCATGAACTGTACCCCGTAAATTGTTCTGTGAATAATTGCTCGCTCGTTACTCCGTTTTTTCTTAGATGTTCGCTGGTTGCAATAACCATGCCTTCAGGACCGGCAATATACCAGTTCGTATCATACATGTCGTCAGTCGGTACTGCGGTCACGTCATCCGGATCGTAGAAAAAATGTGCCATTCCGTCACATAACGCACGAATCTCTTCGTGATACGCAGTTGATTCGCGATTTTTGTTGAAATAATACAGCGCGATGTTGCGAGTGCCGGCGATATGTTTTTCTTGCAAAAGCATGCTCATAAATGGCGTGATCCCAATTCCGCCGGCAATGCACGCGATTTTTTTATTTGGATCTTCGGGAAGAGTAAAAAATCCTTTTGGCAGAGCGACTTGGATAGTCGATCCGATCGGGAGTTTGGCGAGCTCTGTTTTGAATGGACTGTTTGACGTGCGATAAGCTGTCTTGACGATCGGCAGTTCAAAAGGCGCTGACGATATGGAAAAATCTCTCCAGCGCGCTCGCGGTTCAAGCTGTGCAAGCGTTGGGAGCGTGACGGTCATATATTGACCGGCGACAAACGCGACGTCTTTGCTTTGAAGCTGCAGCGCGATTTCTGTTGTATGTGTCGCAATTTCTTTTTTGGAAACGATGATTGCGTCAATAGAATCTATCATTATTGAATGATAACAAGAACGCGGCCGAAATAAAATGCCTTGTGCGTTTTGATGAAAAAGAGCGCTATTCCTCAAGGAATAGCGCTCTTGAATTACTTTTTGTCGTGGCCTTCATGGATCCATGATTGTACGCGATTAAATTTCGCATACAGCAGGATAGCGCCGCCGACGGCTTCGACCCCGAGCATGGGTGAGCCGTACGCCAACACCGCATACCCTCCAATGCTCGCGGCAAGAATTGTCACTGAGCCGAAGGGAACCACCATGTTGCCGATCCACCGAGCGGCCGATCCTTTGGGCGAAAACACGCCAAAAGTTTTTGCCATTGCGCCGATCGCGCCTCCTGCGACCAGCACCCAGACTGGGAGAAAACCCATCTGCCAGAGACCGATGACGATCCCCAGCGTGAGGAACAGGTCGGGGATTGGGTCAAGCAAGTCTTGACCCGCCTTTGATGCGACACCGAAGTGTCGCGCCAGCGGCCCATCAACCCAGTCCGTGACCAGCGCTGCTATGATGAGCCAAAAGCCCATCTGCCAGTCGCCGGCCACAGCGGCGAAATAAATCCCAAAGCCGAGCGGAACTCGGCTCAGAGACAGAGTCGTAACGGCTGCAAAAGCTAGTTTTTTGTTCACTGCGCACCTCCAATTCGGACTTTATATTATAGCATTTATATTTATAAAAGTCAAATTGACGCCCACTGCCGCGGCATGAGATAGTGCCAACACCCCAAACAAGGAGGAAATTCGTCATGACGCGCCTGATTGCGGTCATTGAATGTGGCGGGACGTATGGATTTATCGGAAGCGGCGAATGTGCGGCGCTTCCACACCTGCGAGGTAAATTTGACGCTATTGTTGGCACATCATCCGGCATTTTGATTGGTCTGTGTGCAGAGTTTGGCTTGATGCGTGATGAGCTGCATTTCGCGGCAATAGCGCATGATTTGTTGGCACGTCGGCCGATTTCATTTAAAAATCTTGCACGCGGTCGGCCGATACTCTGCGTGGACGCTGCGCTCGAGTTGATTGAAGACCGGTGTGGGCGTTCGCTTCCGGAGATGATTCGACGCGAAGAAATATGTGATTTATATGTCACGGCGGTAAATATCACAATGGGTAAGACTGAATTATTCCGTCTGACGCCGGATAATGCGATTGACTTGATTCGCGCCACATGTGCGATTCCGGTTCCGTTTGTTGCCCGCAAGGTGCGGATCGGCGAGAATTTTTATGTTGATGGCGGTACTGGGTACCAGATCAACATCGAGCTCGCGCTTTCTTCATTGCGACCGGATCGAGCGGTGCTTTTGCGTTGGATGCCCGAAGGAAGGAAACGCGACAGCCTCCCTCGATGGCTCGGCTGGCTGCTGTTTCCGCATCGCGCGCAATTGCGCAAGCTGTTGCAGGCGCAGATTCCGAATTACGCGCGCGAACTCGCGGTCATTCGCGAGGCTGGCGACGCGCTTTGCGTGATCGCTCCGAGTGCAGGTACCCGACTTCCGACGCCAATTCCACTTGAATGGCGCCACAAGCGTCTCGTCGAACTTTTCCGCATTGGCATGCGTGCCGGACTTGCGCATGCGCACGCCTGTACCTGGTGCGCCACGCCGGCAGCCGCTCCCACGCTCTCGTAAGTGAGAGCGTTTTTCTTGGGCAACAAACGGCAAATTGTGCTTTACTTCCATGAAGTATTTCAGTATAGTTATGCTCACCACTCAAAGCCAGGAGGAGAAAATGCGGAGAGTTTCTATCGTGGCAAGCAACCTTCAGGACGATTTGCGACAAGGCGACATGATGTGTTTGTACGCCACTCTCAAGCGGATTTTTTACGCCGTTGTTTCATTCGAAAGGCTCGAACTTACAGATCTGAATGATCGCCAGTATCTCCGCTTCTGTTACTGTGCTATACACGCGGTGATCAAAGATTCGTATCGGCAAGGCGACGAGTCAGATGATCTGGAATATGAATATAAGGGGCGGCTGGGTCATTTATACTACCCGTTATTCACACTCGAAGATGACGTTGCTCGAGGACTCATCGGTCTTCTGCGAACAGATTTGTTGCGCACAAGGCGATTTACTCTCGGCCTGTATAACCGATTACGTCAGGGCGATATTTTGTGCGTTGAAAAAACGGACGGACAGAACTTCGCCGGACTCGCGTCATTTGTGCAGCGGATAGGAGATGCACGCGCTATTGTGGACATCTTCGATATGGGTCAGGAAATCGAAGTGCCAGCGAGTTCGTTTGCGTTTCCGATTTTTAGAAAAACTGAAGCCGCTGTGAAAGTCATCGCAAGCCTCATGAATGTCGGACGCAACAAAAATGGTTGGATGCGAAGCGTCGAAAATATTTAGCCACACAAGCAACTTTTGCTTCGCGCACAAGTTGCTTTTCTTTTTGGAAAATAAAAAAAGCCCTCGATGAGAAGGCTAGTGCTCGGGCTTCATGTGGTCAACATAAACCAGCGCATAATGCTTTGCTGCAAACTCCTGGATTGTGCACGATCGACAACCAAGTGTATACGCGATTTTTGGAACTTCTGCACGTAGCCACCACCACCCGTCTTTGTGTTGAGCTATCGCAAGTGGCCATTGGCGGATGTTGCCATATGGTTCACTCACATATGTTGTTTCAAACGAAACATGGCAGGGCTTTTCAAGCCCAATACTCGCAGCAAATACGAGTGGATCGGAATCAGAGGAAACGATCCACTCGATATGGTCGAGCTTGATGCGCGCAACTTCGTACCGAGAGTCATGATCATGACACGAACTGTCTTGAGCCACCACATCCACCGCCTGTGCAGAAGACAGGCGAGCTGCTTCGCACATAATCCCGATCCCACAAAGAGACATGAGACCAAGACAGGTCACGGCAACAACAAGCGCTCGTGGTTTTAGATGGGAAATTTCCACGTCGGCGGTGAGTAAAAAGAGGATGGGAATGACGAAAAAGGCTGCTCCCAAAATCGTTAGTATTTCAAGCGGCATATGCGCACCTCCTTGGGGCGAACAACGATTTTTTACTATACGCTCTTTTTTCGCGTGGTACAATAGAATTGTCTCAAAAATGAATTTTATAGCAAATTTGGGTGGCCGAATTTTTCAACAATTATCGCTAAATTATCCACATGAATGACAGACCAAAAGTAGGCGTCGGCGTCGCGATCATCAAAGACGGCAAAGTCCTCCTTGGCAAACGCAAAGCCGCGCACGGCGAAGGCTCGTGGGCGTTCCCCGGCGGCCACCTCGAATTCGGCGAATCCTGGGAAGAATGCGCCTGCCGCGAAGTCCTCGAAGAGGCCGGCATCGAAGTCAAAAACGTCCGCTTCGGCAGCCTCACCAACGACATTTTCACCGCCGAAAACAAGCACTACATCACCATCTCCATGGTCTGCGACTATGCTTCGGGTGAATTGCGCGTGATGGAACCGGAAAAATGCGAGGAATGGCGCTGGTTTGATTGGGCGGAGCTGTCGCCGGACATGCTTTTTGTACCACTGCAAAATTTGTTGAAACAGGGATATGATCCAACGAAGGTTACGACAAGCTCGATAAAGTAATGCGGAAAAATATTCTTCTCACTGGCGCACCGCGCAGCGGGAAAACAACCGTTCTCAAGAGACTGCTTACTCACAGAAGTCACAAGGTTGGCTTCGTCACGAATGAAATAATCGAGATGGGCGAGCGAACTGGTTTTGAAGTCGAAACAAGTGCTGGCACAAGTGCGTTGCTTGCGAGCATTCATTTGAAAAATAGTCCCAACGTTGGTAGGTACGGCGTGCAAATCGGAGACTTCACCAATTTATTGGACAGCCTATTCCGCTTCATGCCCCAAGCCTTGCTCTACATTGATGAAATCGCCGAAATGCAATTGTGTTCGGAAAGATTCGCAGAGCTCGTACGCGCATATCTCGACACCCCAAACACCTGCGTTGCAACATGTTCAGCCATATTTCCAAATAAATTTATCAACGAGATCAGAAATCGCAATGACGTGATCCTCGTCGACTTGCGACCCGAGACAAGAGATAGCACGCAAACAATGATCGAAGGACTCATAAGTAAAATTTCCAAAGCCCGCAAATACGCTAGCGAGCCAGAACGAATTAAACTTCAGCCGGGCGCAACTCAGATTAAAGGTGATAGCAGCATTCACAATCTCACGCGCCAACACGATGCATCATGGGCGTGCGACTGCGATTTTTTCAGCACATATAGAAAATTTGCAGTCACACCATAGCAATTGAAGAACTAGATAAATAACACCATGGCCTACTACAACAAAGTCGGACTTCTCGTGCTCAACGACGACCACACTCGCTTTCTCGTCTGCGAAAAATCGCCCGAAAACGTGACCTCAGACTACATCATGCCCGGCGGTCAATTTCACGAAAAATCAGTCGAGGAATGTCTGACAAATGAAATCAAAGAAGAGCTCGCTTGTGGCGTCGACACCGCACACCTGACGTTCATCGGCGAATACACCGACATCGCATCAGGCCGTCCCGACCGTGACGTCTCAATCAAGCTCTATCAAGGAAACCTGGTTGGCGCGCCAACGCCGTCGACAGAAATCAAAGCGATCCACTGGATCGGCGCCGCCGATATAAATAATCTGCGCGTCTCGCCGATTATTCGCAACAAAATTTTGCCGGATTTAATAAAGAGAAATGTGGTGTTGATGAGTAAACCCATCTAATTAGATATAATTGGATATAGCCATTATATCTAATTAGATTTCCCGAATTCGCCTACGCCACCACCACTTGCCGCGCAGTGTACTCTTGGCGGATGTCGTTTGAGAAGCATTCACCGTCGAGTTTGCAGATGTCTTCAGGCGTGTAGCCGCGGTTTTCGAGGCGCGCCATGAGGCGGCCGAGGTCAGGCACGTAGTCGATGAGGAGTTCGCTGGATTCGACTGCTTCGACGGTGTAGACGCCGAGGTGCGCGGGGATGAGGACGGTTTGGCCGGCGACCGCCTCAAACAATCCGGTGCGCGTGGTGATAGAGACGCTGCCAGCCACGACGTGGGCGACGATGTAGTGTTTGCCGAGCGCTTTGAGTGTGACTGTACCGGCTTGGCCGATTTGCAGACGATCTTTTGCAAAGAGGCGATTGGCAAGAAGGTGGGTGAGCATTGCTTTTTCGCCAATGTGTTCGATCAGTGGCGTGGTGCGCGAGCAGGTCACGTGGCCGAAATCAATCAGGTTCATGGCGAGGTCGGGCTGCACCGGGCGGCCGCGACCGAAATCGCTCACGCGGATCGTGGGCTCGGTGGCATACATGTGTGCGACGTCGGCGCGTTGTTCGGCGCGGACTTGCGCGTCGCTTGGATGGACTTGCAGTGAAAATGCGTCGCCGACCACGAGAATTTTTGACAATGTTGCGAGGAGTGATGAACCAAATCCTTCTTGTACTTCATCGATGACGCAATACGACGCGTCGTCGAGCGGCCAGACGGTGTGGAGCGTGCCAGGTTTCAAAATGTAGGATTCGCCTTTGCGTGCGAGTTCGGTGGTGACGAGGTCGCGTTCGAGTTGCTCGATAGTAACTTTTTGGTTGAAATACCCCGCGCGGATCAGCTCTTCAAAACGCGCGCGCGTGATGTGTTTTTGCACGCCGGTGATGATTTTGACGATGCCATGCACTTCGCGGAAATACCAGCTTTCAGTTTTGCCGCGAGCCGGTTGGTCGGTCAATGAAGAGGCAAGTTTGCTGCCGAGGAGCTGTGCGCCTTGGCGAAGGATGAGGTCGTGAAGGGTGGTGCCGTTTTTAGGTGTGCCGGCAATCAAATTTGTCTGCGCCGCGCCGGCGGTGCCGACTTGAGCGGACGCCGTCCAGACTTCGCCGTATAGGTCGCCATCTGGCGTCCGCGTCGAGGTCAATGCGGAAAACAACCGAGCCGGCACGCCCCACGGTTTTTTGACAATCACGGGTTCGAGCGTGTAGATGGTGCTTTTTTCAGGTTCAAATGGGAAAAAATTGTTCATGCGCGTGCGCCTCCTGCGTGAGCAATGCGAGTGCGTTGCTGGAAACTGAGTAGTTTGCTTGACTCTACATCGGGCTGGTTGAATGGATCAACCTCGCGCAACCACGCGCTGTATACGCTTGCGTATTGCAAAAATGCGAGGAAGCCGGCGGTCGATGTCTCGCGTGTGTCCGGCAGGGTGATTGTCATCAGGGGGATGCCACGGCCGACGGCGTCGCTGCGGTTTCCCTCATATTCGCAGAGAATCGCTTGTTGCAAGGTGATGTTGTTGATGTCGCCCAGTCGGCCTTCGCGCAGCACCAAGTTTTGGATTTCCGGAGGGAGCTGCGTGCGCGCTTCATCGTGCGCGGCTTGCGCTACTGTGACCATGACGCCAATCATGTTGCGTTTGCCGCCGTAAAATCGTTGTGAGAAATGGTGCTGGGATTCGGGAGACAACAGCGCCATCACGGTTTGGCCTTGCTTGCCGTCTTTGCACACGGTTTCGTGAAAGAGTTGAGAGATCAGCTCGGAAAACCCGTTGATTTGTGGCGAATAGAGAGAAAAGAAAATTTCATCATAGCCTTGCTGCTCGAGCAGATACAACTGTACAGCAAATCGGAGCGCGTCATTTTTTTCTAGAGAAACAGAAGGCGCATATGCAGTGTAGGCGCTGCGTAAGTCGCGAACGATCGCGCTCACGTCCATCCCGATCACCGCACACGGGAGCAGTGTGGACGAGGTCATTGCAGAAAAGCGCCCGCCAACAGGCGGATGATCAACCACTTCCCAGCCCTTGATATGTGCAGCCTCGAGAAGCGGATTATTTTTGTCCGGACTGGTCACTACCAGCACGCGATAATGCTCGGCAAATGCAAATGTGTTTTCGAGATGCTCCACATTGGTGCCCGACTTGCTCACTGAAATCACGATAGTACGTGCCGGCGGGCATTGTGATTTCAAGTATTGCACAAAATCCGGATCAGTCGAATTGCAAAAAAATACGCGCTTGCTCGACGTGTACCACGAGAGATTTTTGTACAACGCTTCAGTGCTCGTGATCGACCCGCCTCGTGCCACTATAATAACGTGTGTGTATTCGGCATATCGCGCGGCCACTTCTTTTAACGCGCCCAACGGTGGTTCATACGAGGCAAATGCGGGCACGGATTGCCTCGCAATGGTATTCAATTTTTCCTGTGACACCTGACCCTGTGCGCGTGACTGCGTGACATCAATTTGGATCATGCTTCCGGTCCTTCTTCTTCTCTGATGGCGTGGCTGCGGTACGGCTCTTCCGACAGCTTGCGCTCATTGAGTTGGATAATAATTTTTTTCACCTTGTAGGGATGTGGCACTTGCTCAAATTCAAACCGGTCTTTGGTTCCCGCGGTCTGTACCATGACATTGCCAAAATCGAAAAACGTGTGAATTAATCCGGTCACTTCGGCAGTCACGTCTTGGACGCGGAAGATATTTTGTTCAGCCACCACGCGCTTGAACAACGCCTCTTGCTCGATGTTGATAATTCGCTCGGTCGTCACAATCCAGACGTCGAGGTAATAATTTACCCAACCGAGATAAAAATATAACAGGACAAACAAATAATACGCGCTCGCAGCAAGCGCGGCCATCGGCAGCAATTGTGAAGTCTCGAACCCGGGAATAATCCGCTTGAACAACTCATTTCCCGCCACCGGAAGCAGTGACAGCACAACCGTGATCACGATGTGAATCAAAAATACCAACCAGTGCCGGCGCAACACCAAAATAATTTCCTCTTGCTCGTGTTTGCCCGGAAATGTTTTCATTTTAATATGAGGATTGTGAAGAGGTTGATTGCTCATATGCGCAAGGTGATGGTGGTAAAATCAATGCTTCCGTGCAGCCAGTCAACCGATAGTCCATACACAAACGTCGGCACTAAGATAATCAACGCCAGCACGATGTAGAGCGCTGCCATCACATGAGTGAGGTCGCCCACAAATCCAAATTTGAGCAGATGATAGAGGATGAATAGGCTGAAAATAATAAATCCTACAAGGAGGACGAGGTAGATGACAAAAGGGATAATCAGCGGCATGCGCGGCGAGTTAATTAGAGAAGTGTTTTTTGTGCTTGTTGCGCGGAAAATGGTTTGCCCAGATGCGCGTATGCGTGGCGGGTTGCGACGCGTCCCTGTCGCGTGCGCGCGAGAAATCCGAGCTGGAGCAAAAATGGTTCGTACACGTCTTCGATGGTCTGGCGCTCTTCCGATGTCGAGGCTGCGATCGCGTTGAGGCCGCAAGGGCCGCCGTCGAATTTGTCGATGATTGCAGCAAGAATCCGGCGGTCGGTTTCATCCAGTCCGAGCTCGTCGATTCCAAGAAGGCGCAGTGCTTCTTCTGCGAGAGGCAAGGTAATTGTACCATTCCCGCGAACTTGTGCAACATCGCGCACGCGCTTCAGCAGGCGGTTGGCGGTGCGGGGAGTTTTGCGCGCGCAAGCCGCGATTTTTGCACACGCCTCGGGCGTGATGTCGGTCGAGAGGATTTGCGCTGAGCGGCGAATGATTTGCTCAATCGCGTCTTGTGAGTAAAAATCCAATCGGAATGTGCTACCAAATCGGTCGCGCAACGGTGACGACAACATGCCGACGCGCGTGGTCGCGCCCACGAGGGTAAATTTGGGCAGCTCGAGGCGCATCGAGCGTGCGCCCGTGCCTTTGCCGATCATGAGGTCGAGGGAATAATCTTCCATCGCGGGATACAACGCTTCCTCGACCGTGCGGCTGAGGCGGTGGATTTCGTCAATAAACAAAATGTCGTGCTCCTGGAGATTGGTGAGGATCGAGCCGAGGTCGCCCGCGCGTTCGATCGCTGGGCCGCTGGTGATTTTGATGTTGACGTTCATTTCGCGGGCAATCACGTTGGCGAGCGTGGTTTTGCCCAAGCCCGGTGGGCCGTAGAGCAAGAGGTGTTCGAGCGGCTCGTTGCGCTGTTTGGCCGCTTGCATGAAAATGTTGAGGTTTTGTTTGATCGCTTCTTGGCCAATATAATCAGCCAGCCGCTGCGGTCGCAGCGTCAGGTCGGTGCTGGCGTCTTCGGGCGTGGCGCGCGGGGTGACCACGCGCTCGGTGGCGATGGGTTCGTGTTCGGTGCGTTCGATCATGGTACTCTCAGTATATCACACGCTAGACTACAATTTCCCCGCGCCGTTTGGATTGTATCCGTTGCGGACTTCGTCGCCGTCTTTGTATCCGTCGCCGTCGGTGTCGGGATTGGTCGCGCTGGTGCCATACTTCGCTTCGTCGGTGTCGGTCAGACCATCACCGTCGGTGTCTGCGTTTGTGTCGATCGGCAGTGGGATGAATTTGGGGAAGAGCAGCGGTAGCACGGCGTCGCTGATGGTGGTGCCGGCGATGGCGTCGCTCGGCGCTTGGGCGATTGCCGGATCGGATTTGTTGTATGAATCAAATGAGAGCAGCGCGGTGATGGTGCCCGCAAAGCCGGAAGATTCGGGCATGGTGGCGGTGAGTGAAAGGCGATGCGGCAGGCCGTCTGCGGCGCCGATCCAGATTTCTCCTGACGCGCTCGTTGCTTGTGCGAAAAATGTGTTGATTTGTCCGGATGGGAGTGCGGTCGCTAATTTTTTCGGGTCGATCGTGAGCTGGTAGTGATGCGTTTCGGTGCCGTTGACGTTGATGGTGAGGAGACGATCCTGGAAAGTGCCGTGGACTTGGACGGCGCCGCTTTGTGCGAGTGTGGCGAGCGCGCCCGCGAGTTGAGTGGGCGAAACGCTTGTTGCGGTGATTTTTTGCGCGGTCTCGCGCGTGAAATCCGTTGAAAACACATATTGCTTGCCTACGCGATCCACGAGCGCGGCCGCATCGAGCTTGATGGGCTTGCTGAGATAGGCGAGCGCTTGTTCTTGCTTACTTGCGTCAAATGCGCGCAAATGCAGCGCGTCCACGGTGAGATAATTTGCGCCGTCGCGCACCAAGTCACTGCCGCTAATCGACACGTCGGCGAGGTCGGCGGCGGAGGAAGCGGAAAGATTAAATTTTGTCTGCGCCGAGATGTGGTCGCTTGCACTCACGTCAAGTGTGCTTTGAAAATCCGTGCTGTACGTGACTGAGATCGGGTCTGTCGTAGGCGTGTCGTAGGTCGCGAACAATGCGCTGAGCGGTTCGGAAAACTTGATCGCAGTGATGAGTGAATCGGGTAGTGGAAGATAATTTTTCTGCATGCCGGTAGCGGTGATTTTTCCGCGGACTTCGACGTTGCGGATTGCAGATAATTTAGCAACTGATTGCGCGGCTTGCTGCTCCGGCGGAATGCGCAACAACAAAAATAACGTCGCGCCGACGCCAATGATCGCTGCAAATATAATTAGTGAGACCGCCATTTTTTTCTTCCCGCGCGGACGTTGTGGTTTTGCCGTTGTGGCTTGCGAATGGGCAGCAGGAGCGGCTTGCTGCTGAGGAGATCCTGAGAGTTCCTGGGTAAATTGAGCATCCAGAGAATCTGCTGCTGGAGCGGAATTTTGAGGTTTTTTGTCAAACATGCCGAAATTTTACTTGACAAATAAAAGGTATTCTGGTAACCTAGAAAATCAGTGAACAAAAAACTGGTGCAGCCTCAACTGTAGACACTCGTGGCAACTCTCATGTGACGGGGTACACGGTCATCAATCTTACGATTGATGCACTTGGTACATCCTCTGGAGTTTTGCTTTGTCTACAGTTTAGGAAGCGCCAGTTTTTTATTTTTGCGGAAGCGTTGAAGCGGTTGCGCTCGTCGCATTTTTCTAGCTAATTCGACTGGTGGGGAAAATCTTTCGGTGACCTGTACACGCTCAAGAATACATCATCGTGGATGAGTTGTCCATCGAGGGTGACGCGACGCTTCCAAACGGCCTTCATTGAGCCATCCGGGCGGCGATCGTACGAATATGGCGTGGAGATTTCCACAGCCCTGCCGTCGCGCGTTCCGTAAATTTCGAAAAATACATTCATCCCCGACACCCACGAATGGATCAACATATAATGTGAAGTGTCGTTTTTAAATTTGAAATCGGTCGCCGGGTAATAAATCGTGGCGTCCGTGCCTTGTGGTGCATAATACGATACCGCGTACGAGTGGTTGCGACGCGCGGTGACTGCGAGTCCGCCGTCCGTGACTGAGCGGAATAGGGTGGTCGCCACTTGGCACAATCCGCCACCGTCCTGGGGGACGGTTTTGTGGTCGAGGATGACGAGTTCGGGTACAAATCCATGCGCTTGGTCTACCTCGCCAATGGTTTTGCCGGCTGAAACTTCTTCGCCTGGCGGGATCACGAGCCCGTCAAATCGCGAGGTGCCCACAGTTACGTTGCGTACGCGTGCGCCGGAGCTGTGGCCCATGTTGGACGTGCCTTTGCCTACGAGTTCGCGAATGCTGGCTGCGATTTCGGGGTCGGATTCGTGGATTCGGGCGGGGATTGCGGTGGTGGCGAGTTCGATGGATGGCGCGCCGGATGTTGTAGTGAGGAGCGCGTGAGCGATGGCGGTCCGTGCTTTTGGCAGATCAATGCCAAGTCCGTCTGTGCTGGGCTGTGTCACTTCGAGTTTGCCGTCGATAAATGAAAACCGCGCGTCGCGTGGTTCACGCGCGATGCGTGTGTTGAGAGGTGTGAGCGTGGCTGCGAGTTTGGTGTCGGAGATGCGCGGGAGGATGATTTGTTCATCTGAGTTAATAACCGCGCGCGTAAGCGAAGAGTTTACAAAAGATTCCGTGCTTGCGTGCGCACTTGAACGGGTGATGTCTGTGATGTGTGTGTCGAGCGCAGCGCGCAGCGCGGTGCCGCGAGCGGGCACGAGCGCGTTGGCGTCGGAATCGATTTCACCTAGCGAAACCGGCACAAATTCCATCCACGACCGCTGCGTTTCGGGCGTGATTTCTTGCGATGCATCGCCCACGCGTACGGTGATCGCAGTATGAGTTAATTCATCTACCAGTCGACGATCGATATCTTGATCGCGTTCGCGAATATCTCCGGCAACCGGCGACAAAGTGAGTTCAATCGGGGTGGCTACAAGGCGCGAGAGCCCAGCATGAAGCTCTGCTCGTGCGACGTTGCGAGCGACAGTCAGCTGCTCGCCGCGCGCATTTTTCGCATCTATTTTTATCTGGTCAAAAAAATCCGCGAGCTTGGCGTCGTCATAAGTATAGGAAGCCGGAATCTGCACACCAGACAACAATCCGCGAATGCTTCGCTCGGTTTGGGCTTGCGCAGTGATGGCAACGTTGTTGAATTGGAGATCGATGTCGTCGGGATTGAGCGACCAATAGCGATCGCCGTAGCGAAATAGCATATCCCTCTGCAAAAACGCGCGTTCGGCTGTGATTAGTGCCTCGCTTGCTTGGAGTGGATTTTTCCCTTTGAGTGAAGTTGTGCCCACGTGGACGTCGGCCAGAATACGCTCGGCGCGGCGACCGTCGCGAGCTTGCGCCGTCCAGTACGATGCGCAAGCAAAAAACACCGCAAGTAAAGTGGTGGCGTAGAGCGTCGTAATAAAGACACGATATTCTCGCGATTTTTTCATAATCCTATAGTAGCACAATTTGCGCGCCCCCAGGGGCTCAGCCGTTCAAAATGAGCTCAAGGATTTTTTTTGCTTTTTCGTTGTCGAGTTTTTCTTCGGTGAGGAGTGGGCTAGTGGTGGCAAAGAGATTTATTTCACTGTCAGCTGTGACGCCTTCGGGAAGTTTGGACACCGGCCAGACGATTTCTTGACCATTTTCAATCCGCACGATTGCCAGATCATTTTTGATCGACATCACGCGAGCGAAGACGCCGTGTGTCGTCGGCTCGGTCTGTTCGGAAGATGCGCGTGTCGTTTCGGTAGCAAAGGGAGAATTCATGTCTATATAATGAGTGAATCAAATCAAGAGGTTCAATCACCATAGCGCGTTTTGCGAGAGGCGTCAAGAGAAAATAAAAAGCTCTTTTTTCAAAGAGCAACTTTTTCGACTGGATCCCAGGAGGAGCGCCGCGGCCCTAGGTAGCCAACGTCTTCGACGCTCATTCCAGGTGGAATATCTCCATAGGTGAGATCGTCCACGTGTTTTTCTTTCCTGACAAAGAATTTTATGTTTGTCAGAACGATTGGTTGGTAGATACAAGCTTTTCCTTCCGCGCAATCCACTTATTGCAACCTCCTGCGAGTTGTTCGTGTTATAATCGTATCATGATTCTTCCTATTATCCTCATCGGACTTCTGCCAGGCCTTTTTTGGCTATGGTTTTTTTGGTTGAAAGACCGCGAACATCCCGAGCCGCTCAAACTGCTCGCAGCGGTGTTTTTGCTTGGTGCATCAGTCGCGGTTCCGGCCGCGCTGATTGAGCTCGGTGCTGACGCCATGTTTCATTTTTCCGATTCGACGCAGACCGGCGGGATTTTGCTCGGCATGCTTTTGGTCGTCGCGCCGGTGGAGGAGTATCTCAAATACAAAGTCGTCAAAAAATTTGTGTATGACAAGCGACGGTTTGATGAAGAATTTGACGGGATGATTTATTTGATCGTGGCTGCGCTCGGGTTTGCCTCATTTGAAAATGTGCTGGCGGTGTTCTCAAGCGGATTTGATACGTTGGCGCTGCGATTTCTTACTGCGACGCTGTTGCATGCGCTTACTGCAGGCGTGTGTGGATATTTTTTGGGGCTGGCGTATTTTTCCCGTTCGCGTGGACGTCAAAAATCGCTGATCGCGCATGGATTGATCGCGGCGATCGTGATTCACGGTGTGTACAATTTTATTCTCGCGACTGAAACCGGCCTGACCGTGTGGCTGATTCCGTTTGTGCTGCTGCTGATTTTTGTCATGGTGCGCGAAGGCGTTATATTAATAAAACAAGGTGATCGGCGTGAAAAACGTGAGTAACCTGTGGAAAAACTCGCGCGTGGCGCGATTGGCAGAATGCGCAAAATTGCATATACTATATGCAATCGCTGTATTTATTTAGAAAAATAAAACTAACCTACGACTATGGGTTTATTCACACGCAACAAGCGCCAAAGTGCTATTGATGAAATGGAGCAAGATTTGATCGCGACTGAAGAAGTTGCAGATTTTCAAATCGAAACACAGATGCAAGAGCCGACGATGCCATCGATGAATTTTCAAGAAATCGCGCCTGAGCCAGCGGTAGCTGCTGCGCCTCAAGTTTCGCAAGCACAAGAAGTGCACACCAGCACGGACTCAAAAGAGTCACAAAATTGGCTCACGGATTACGAAGGCGAAGGGCAGCTCACCATCGATGTCTATCAGACTGACGATGATATTGTGATCAAGTCGACGATTGCCGGCGTTTCTCCCGAAGATCTCGATGTGTCGATCAATGCTGATATGCTGACGATCCGCGGCACCCGCAAAAAGGGCGAAATTATCCCAGAAGAAAATTATTTCTACCAAGAATGCTACTGGGGTACCTTCTCTCGCTCGATTATTCTTCCGACTGAAGTGCGCGCAGAGAAAATTGATGCATCATTGAAGGACGGCATCCTCACTGTGACCTTGCCAAAGGCGCAAAAAGACAAGACGCGCAAAATTTTGGTGAAGTCAGCGAAGTAGATTTCCTCGCAACCATAGAAAATGACTCTCGCGAAATGTGAGAGTCATTTTTGATGTGATATACTACAGAGCAAGTTGTATATTGTGAAAAAAATAGTATACTGCAAGTTAGCACTCGATATTATTGAGTGCTAACGAAGAAAAAACTAAATACGAGGAGTTTTTATGATTTGCCAATCTTGTGGTCAGCGTCCGGCATCAGTAAAGATTAAACAAACAATCAATGGTCGCATCAACGAAGTCGGCCTGTGCCACATTTGCGCGGAAGAGCGTGCGTTTTTTGGGGCGAGTTCTTTGTTTGACGCATTTTTTGGTCGCGGAGCTCTCGGTGGCGCGGCCGGTACTCCGGATGGATTGCAGGGCGGAATGCCCGGGCAACATCCAGCCGCCGACGGTGGCGCATTTTTCGCGCGCCCAAAACAAGACCACATCAATATCGTTGATTTCTTTTCCGAGCGCGCCAAAAAAGTGGTATCTGAAAGCGCGAGTGCGGCATCTGCGGTGAAGGCAAAATATATTGATACCGAACACCTGCTACTTGGATTGTTGGAAGAGACCGAAGTCGGGACGAAAATTTTTGAGCAGCTCGGCGTCAATGTGCCGGAGATGAAAGGCTATATCGAGCAAAATATTCCGCAGGGCGGTAGTGACGATATTCCGGAGCCGGATTTGTCGGCGCGCGCGAAGCGCGCGCTTGAGCTCGCCTTTCACGAATCGCGTGAAATGGGCCACAAGTATGTCGGCTCTGAGCACATTCTCCTCGGTCTGATCCGCGAAGGCGAAGGCATGGCTGCACAGATTCTCACCAAATACGGCCTCACCTATCCGCAAGTGCGCGGCGTAGTCATCAACCAAGTGGGCGAGGGCGAACTCACGAAAAAGCGCAAAACCAATACGCCGACTCTGGACGAATACAGCCAAGACCTCACACAACAAGCGCGCGATGGCAAACTCGATCCGGTGATCGGTCGTTCGCAAGAAGTGGATCGCGTGATCCAGGTGTTGAGTCGTCGTACAAAAAATAATCCGGTATTGATCGGTGAGCCTGGCGTAGGTAAAACTGCGATCGCCGAAGGTCTCGCGCAAAAAATCGTCAAAGGTGATGTGCCCGAGACGCTGCGCAACCGTCGCGTGATTTCCCTCGACCTTGGAAGCATGTTGGCTGGCACCAAATTCCGCGGCGAATTTGAAAAGCGCTTGAAGAAAATTATGAAAGAAGTGGCGAGCGCCAACCGCGAAGTAGTGTTGTTTTTGGATGAACTCCACACCATCGTCGGTGCCGGTGCGGCTGAAGGTGCGATCGATGCGTCCAATTTGTTGAAGCCTGCACTCGCCCGCGGCGAACTCCAGGCGATCGGCGCAACCACGCTCAACGAATATCGCAAGCACATCGAAAAAGATTCCGCACTCGAGCGCCGCTTCCAGCCCGTCATTGTGGCTGAGCCAAAAGTTGAAGACGCGATCAAAATTCTTCAGGGTCTCCGCGATCGTTATGAAGCGCATCACAAAGTAAAAATTACCAACGAAGCCATTATCGCATCTGTACATTTGTCAGACCGCTACCTGAAAGATCGGTTTTTGCCGGACAAAGCAATCGACCTCATCGACGAAGCCGGTGCCAAAGTGCGCCTGGCAAATTTGAGTATTCCGGAAAAAATTCGTGCGCTTGAAGACGAGATCACCAAGATCGACAAAGAGCGTGAAGCCGCAAAACACGCACTCAAGTCCAAGACCAAGGATAAAAAAGTTCGCGAGTTTGATGAGCAGCACGCGAAGCTGGAAAAAGAACTGCAAGACCTCAATATCGCGTGGCGCAAAGACAAAGGTTCACAAGAGCCGGTCGTGCTTGCGTCCGACATCGAGGAAATTGTTGCAAAATGGACCGGTATTCCGGTGACGCAGCTTGCGCAAGAAGAAATCACGAAGCTCCTTCAGCTCGAGCAGCGGTTGCATGAGCGGGTAATCGGCCAAGAAGAAGCGGTCAAAGCTGTGGCCGAAGCTGTCCGCCGCGGTCGTGCCGGCCTCAAAGATCCCAATCGCCCCATCGGTTCGTTTATTTTCCTTGGCCCGACCGGCGTGGGCAAAACCGAACTTACGAAGGCACTCGCCGAGCTGCTGTTTGGCGAAGAAGACGCACTTGTCCGCATTGATATGTCCGAATACATGGAACCGCATTCGATCGCGCGTTTGATCGGTTCGCCGCCGGGCTATGTCGGTCATGAAGAAGCCGGCCAGCTCACGGAAAAAATTCGTCGCAAGCCATACAGCGTGTTGCTGTTTGATGAAATCGAAAAAGCTCATCCGGACGTGTTCAACTTGTTGCTGCAAATTCTCGACGACGGCCATCTTACTGACGCGCAAGGCCGCAAGATAGATTTCAAAAATACGGTTATCATCGCGACGAGCAACATCGGATCGCAGATTATTCAGGACGTGAGCGACAAAAAATTTGGGTTCGCGACAGATGATGACGACAAGAAAAAAGAAAAAGCCCCTGAGCACACGCAAAAATTTGTCGACCTCAAAAAAGATCTCATGGTCGAGCTCAAGAAATTTTTCAAACCCGAATTCCTCAACCGCGTGGACGAGATTATCATCTTCCACTCGCTCGGCAAGAAACATATTTTGCAAATCATCGACATCTTGCTCGACAATGTGCACCAGCTGCTGCAAGGTCAGCACATCGGCATCAAAGTCACCAAAGCGGTCAAAGAAAAACTGCTCGCCGATGGGTATGATCCGCTCTTTGGCGCGCGCCCGTTGAAACGCGCGATCCAGCGCATGATCGAAAACCCGTTGTCATCGCTTTTGCTCGAAGGTAAATTCAGCGCGGGCGATACGGTGTTAGTAGACGTCGGCGAGGATGGCCAGCTCAAGTTTGAAAAAGGTGCGCCGCAGAAGAAGCTGAGCGTGGAGATCCCCGCTGAAAAATTAGAAGCGTAAGGAAGAGATCGTATTATAAAAAATCACCCGCAGCCCGCGGGTGATTTTTGTTCGGAGGGATAATTACCCAAGCACCGCAATCGCCACACCCATCAGGAGCAGCGACACCAACTCATATCCCACACTGAGCGCGTAGAGCTTGAACGGACGTTTTTCAAACAAGACGGTAGTGATGCTCGTGGTTGCGACAAATCCGAGCCAGAGCCACAAGCCAGATTGCAGGCCGACCACGACGGAATTCGCCGCGCCGCTCGTTTGCACGGACGCAATCAAAATATATTTCACGATATGCGCGAGCACGTACGCCATCACGACTGATGCACCTACCGCGCCGGCGATCGCCCGGCCGGAAGATTTTTGCATGTCTTCAGGCTTCGGGTTGCCGATGAGTTTCATCCACGGTTTCAAAAACAAGATGGGCGAGTACCACGCGAAACCGACGCCCATGTGAATAAGCGCAGCCACCACGACGGCAAGGTAGTTGATTGAAATTCCGTTCATGAATCTATTTTAATTCTTGTTTGACTTGCAACATGCGCGCGACCGCTGCCACCGCTGCGCGTGCGTATGGTTCGACGCGACTTGGGATCTGGCTCGGGAGAATCTCCGGCCCGAGGATGCCGACACCGGCGGGTTTGCCAAACTGAAGCTGCAAATCAATGATCGAGCGCACCACGCTGTGTGCCATCACCAAACCATGTTTGGTTTCGCCGCGCTCGATGATGCCGAGCACTGCCGCGCCATCCACGTCTTCGCGTGAGAGTAGCCATTTGAGCGCGAGCGGTTTTTCCATGCTGCCGGGAACTTCGACGATGCGAGTGACCTCGAGGCCGAGTTCTTGTGCGAGCGCTGATGCGGCGGCTTTCATGAGTTCGCTTTCTTTTTTGTGAAATGTGCCGATGAGGAGAGCGATGCGGGGTTTCATAGCAGTGAATTACATAATAAATCTACCATCCATTATGATACGGATCGGGGCGGGTGTCCATTTTTCCAAAAGAAAAAGCCTCGCGCGCGAGGCGGAGGCTTTGTGAAAAAGTTGTAGGCTACTAGGCGATTTTCCGTTGCCGAGTATCGATCTGCCCCAGCGAATTGCGGGGGAGATTATTTGTTACGAGCTCGGGCGCGGCTTGTTCGTGAGTCAACTTGATTTCCTCAAGCGCTTTTTCGACTGTGATGAACAACGCTCCTTCCCCGTAAAACGGTTGCGCGTCTTCTGCGCATATGCACCATTTTTTGATGTCTCTATCTTGGATATCTGAGACATCTTTTTCCATGAACTGGGCAATTTGTGCCAACTTTGGCACCAGGAATTCGCCCGCCTGAGCACTCGTGGACCCTAATCCACACGCCCAACAGGAAAAATTTTCAACTATAGCTGCTTGCGACACGTCACCAACCTCCTCAGGAGATGTTTTTGTTTTCCCATTCACCGTGAAGGGGAAAACTCATAATAAACTAAAATCGCCGTGAGGTCAAATGAATTCTTCCATCAATTTTTTCACCGACACATTGGAAATGTCGTGGTGGGCAATGGGCTGCTGCTTGTCGGCAAATACCTCGTCTTCATAGGTCGAGCGCTGCTCTTGGTAAAAAATGCCGATGGGCAAACGGTCAGTCTCGAGCGATCGCGCAAACGCGGCCGCGCGGTTGGTCGGGTCGTAGGACGTGTCGGTTGAAAGTTGGTACACGTGTTCGCGATACCACTGATAGGTGTTGATTTTGTTAAATGTAATGCATGGCTGGAACACGTCCACGATCGCGAATCCTTTGTGTTGGAGCGCTTGCTTGTAGATTTCGCGCGTGGCCGGGATGTCGCCGGAAAAGGTGCGCGCGATAAATGTCGCGCCACTGGCGAGTGCGAGCGGGATGGGGTTGACCGGCTCATCGATCGCGCCAAACGGGGTGGATTTGCTTTTGAATCCGCGCGCGCTGGTGGGTGAGGTCTGGCCGGTGGTCAGGCCGTAGATTTGGTTGTTGTGAATGATGGTCGTGATGTTGAAATTGCGGCGCATGGCGTGCACGAGGTGCGAAAGCCCGAGCCCGTACATATCGCCGTCGCCGCCCATGGCGATCAGCTTGATCTCCGGATTTGCGAGATGCGCGCCTTCCGCGACCGGCAGTGCGCGGCCGTGCAAGCCGTGGAATTCGTATGCTTTGATAAAATTTGCCCCGTTGCCTGCACAGCCGATGCCATGCACAATAAACGTCTGTTCGGGGTCGAGCTTGAGTTCGGCAGCCGCATGTTTGAACGCCGTCCACATGGAAAAATTGCCGCAGCCCGGGCACCAGGTCGGAAATGCCGCGGTCTGAAATGCATCCGCTTTTTTATAATCACCACCGGCAGCCGGAGCAGCGGCTGGTTTTGGCACGGGCGTCGGTGTAGGCGCAGACGCGACAACAGGCAGCGCCGGTTGCGCAACCGGCGCTGCCTTGGGCTTTGCGCTCTCGTCTGCGTCGTCCGCCGGACGATTAAAAATTCTTTTTGACATAGGTAAGAATATCTGATGTGTAGATAGGGCGGCCGGTATTTTTTAAGATATGATGTTGTGTTTCGATGCCGGTGTGTTGGGTAAAGAGGCCGGCGAATTGACCTTCGGAATTGGTCTCGACAAACACCGTGTGGGCGGGATCAAGGTGCATGCCACGGTAAAATTTTTCCGGAAACGGCGAGAGGTACATGTTGTGAAAAAATCGCGAAGAGGTGCCTGAGGCGGCGAGTTCGCGCTGAGCTTCGAGGATGGCGCCTTTGACTGAGCCCCAACCGATGAAGGTGAGCGCGGCGCCCGCGTCGCCGTGCATGACCGGCTCGGGTAATTCATCGCGGATAAATTGTGCTTTGCGAAAGCGCTTGTCGGATTGCTCGCGGCGGGTCTGTTCGGATTCTTCAGAAAATCCGTACGCGTCGTGCTCGTCGCTGTTGGCGAGGAAGAGGCCGCCTTTTTGACCTGGAACTGTCCGAGGAGTCACGCCGGTTTTGGTCAACGCATACCGGCGGTAGCCGCCTTGCTGCATGACGGTGTCTGAAGCCAAGTATTCGTCGTCGGCAAACGAGTCGCGCGTGACATGCACGGCCGTCTCGTCAAAGAGCGGCATGGCAAAAATAGTTTCGGCAAGGTATTTGTCGGTCAAAATAATCACCGGGATATGGTAGCGCTCAGCAAGCTGGAGCGCGTGTGCGGCTGCGAAAAAACATTCTTGTGGATCGCCGGGCGCGATGATGACGCGCAAAAATTCATCTTGAGCGGCATGCAGCGCAAAGCGCAAATCTCCTTGGCCGGTCCAGGTGGGCAAGCCCGTGGCGGGTCCGGGGCGCTGGGCGATCACGACGACGATCGGAGTTTCGGTGATGGCGGCGAGGCCGAGGGACTCGACCATGAGCGAAAATCCGCCTCCTGATGTGCCGACCATGCTGCGCGCGCCCATGTGGGAGCCGCCGATGGCCATGTTGATGGCCGCGATTTCGTCTTCGGTTTGTTTGACTACGATGTTGTAGTCGTGTTCTTTTGCGGCGAGGTAATGCAAAATGCTTGTTGAGGGCGACATCGGATAGGCGCAGTACAGCTTCAGTCCGCCACGCAAAGCGCCCATGGCGAGCGCTTCGTTGCCGCTGATGGCCATGCGCGGGCCGACGTAGCGAGGCGTGCCGTGAAAGCCGGACGACACGCCGGATTTTTTGACGAAATCAAAGCCCGCTTGCGCCGCGCGCGTGTTGAGCTCGATGATGTCGGCACCTTTTTTGCCAAATTGTTCGGCGAGCAATGCGATGAGTGGCGCGAGGTCGAGATTGAGTAAGGCAAGTGTGGCGCCGAGTGAAACCACGTTGCGGAGCACCGGATCGCCGCCGATTTCTTTGACGATTGCGCTGAGTGGTACATCAAGAAACTGGCAGCCGGCGTAGTCAGCGGCGAAATCTGCAATTGCAATTTTTCCGCCTTGCGAATCAAATAGCGCGATGCCGCCAGCGTTCATCAGCCCGCGATTGTGCTCGAGGGTGTCTTTGTTGAGCGCGACCAGGATGTCGATCGCGGGGTCGTAGCAGGAAATCTCTTGTTCGTGCACGCGCAGGGTAAAATTGTTGTGGCCGCCGCGGATGAGCGAGGGGTATTCGGAGTCTGCGACCAAATAAAAACCCGCACGCGTAAACAGCTTGCTCACAAGCATCCCCGTCACTTTGATACCCATCCCGGCCTCGCCGCCGATGCGCCAGGTGAAGTTGGTGGTTACCATAAAAATTTCGCTACTGCGAACGGTTTATTTTTGCAACACGTCTTTTACTTTGTCTGCCACTTCTTGTGGGGTGAAATGTGCTTTGATTAAATAATCATTAGCACCGAGTTCCATGCCGCGTTTGACGTCATTTTCTTGGCCAAGATTGGTGAGCAAGATCACTGGAACTTTGGCGAGGCGAGGATCTTCTTTCATTTTTTTCAATACTCCAAAGCCATCCATGTTGGGCATGATGATATCGAGAAGTGCGATATCAGGAACTGTTTTTTCTAAAATTTCAACTGCTTTCACGCCATCTTCGGCATGAACAACTTCAAAACCTTCCATTCCAAATTTGGTTTGATACATTTTGGCGAGTGTGACCTCGTCTTCTGCCAAGAGAATAAGCGGTTTTTTGTCCATTTGCGTATCCGGCATTGATTTTTGTTAATCGTGAAGATTTGTGCTTAGTATAAACCATGTTGTTGCCGCGCGCAAACTCACGTGATATTATGCTTGTATGAATGAACAACAGCTGCCGGTATCCACGGGTCCTGCGCCCGCGGGATCTCCGGTAAAAAAAATACACGTTGATCGAGAATTGTGCATTGGGGCATCGTCGTGCGTCGCAGTGGCGCCGGGCGTGTTTCAGCTGGACGCTGAAGGCAAAGCGTACGTAGTCGCGATCGAAGGCGCCGACGACGAAACAATTCGCTTATCCGCCGAGTCCTGCCCGACAAAAGCGATTTTTCTCTACGACAAAGACGATAAACAAATTTTTCCGTGATATTAGCCGATCTCAACCGTGGCTAAAATAGGTAGGTGGTCGGAAAAAAGCGTACGATTTGTTGAGACGTGTGCGTGGATGCGAATATCTTTGGAATGAAAGAGGTGATCCAGGGATTTTTTTGGTTTCCAGGCAGGATAGGTGAAGTGTGCGGTGTGCAGCTGAAACAAGCCGGCTTCACCGAGTGCGGTGAATTCGTGTGCGGAGTCTGTATTAAAATCTCCAGCGAGAATCAGTGGTTCTTGTGCTGCGCGCGCGGTGGTGATGGCGCGAATTGCTGCAAGCTGTTTTGAGCGGTTGCGCGCGCTGAGGCTCAAATGGGTGGCGAACAAATTGATATGCTGGACGCCCACCTGTAGTCGCGCGCTTGATAAGAATCGCGCTTCGCCTGAGCCGGGGAGTTGTTCGTGTGAGGTGTTGCTTAGCGGATAGCGAGAGAGGATTGCGTTCCCTTGATTGGAGCCACGGGCTTGGGAAGTGGGAAAAAAGACTGCATAAGAAAGCCCGCTTTCTTGACTGAGGATGCTGAGTTGGCTTTGCAACCTGGTGCGAAAAGATCCGCCGTCTATTTCATTGAGTACAATCGCGTCGACTTGCTGTGAGCGAATAAATTGGCCGATGCGCGCAAGTATGTCGTCGTGTGCATGTGGTAAGAAATACCTCCAGCCGCGAATAAGGTATTCCCAATATCCGCGCGTTACTTCTGCGCCGGCTTGAATGTTGAACGTAGCGACGGTGAGAGATTGCATGAATCGTATAGTCGTGTAGTGGGCTATTTAACGATAACGGTTGCCTTCATCGACGGGTGATATTTGCAGGTGATGGTGTAGCTACCTGCTTTGTCAAATGTAATGCGCGCGCTATCTCCCTGGCTGAGGTCGCCGCTTGCAAATTTGATCGAGGCAACATCTGCGGTGTGCGTCATAGAATCCTGGTTGGTGACGGTAACTGTGTCACCAACAGAAACTTGAATAGTTGCCGGAGCAAATGCCAAGCTTTTGATCGTGATCGCGTTTGTTTCGGTTGCGGTGGTCGTTGTTTCCGTTGTTGTTGTAGTTGTGGTCGTGTCGCTTGCTGCTGGTGTAGCTGTGCCGTCGTCTTTGCTGCACGATGCGCCGGTCAAGATGAGTGCAAGCGCGGCCGCTGTCAGTAGGAGAGATGATTTTTTCATATAGTTTTTGCTAGTGATAACACGGGTATCATAGCATGCATCTGCGCTTCGGACAAACAAAAACACGCCCCTGCGGGCATGCCTTGTGTAGTTGCTGTGGTAGCGCCACCGGGAATCGAACCCGGATTACCAGATTGAAAATCTGATGTCCTAACCGTTAGACGATGGCGCCCCAAATTGTTCGGGGAAGTCTTCTTCACTTGCCTTCCGGGGCAAGCAAGTTCGGAAGACCTCCCCGAACAAATAGTAGGTTGAGAAAGATGTTCATATTTTAGCAGGAGGCGCGAGTTGCGTCAACTGCGCGCTTTGGCTATACTGGCCGTGAAATGAAGATTTTGGCCATTGAGACATCGTGTGATGAAACTGCTGCGGCCGTCGTGCGCGACGGCCGCTTTGTGTTGTCTAATATTGTGGCTTCACAGGCCGCGCTCCATGCGCAAACCGGCGGCGTAGTGCCAGAGGTGGCCGCGCGCGAACATGTGCAGGCGATTGTGCCGGTGGTGGATGAGACGCTGCGTGTGGCTGGCGTGAGTGATCCGCGCCATGAGATTGATTTGCTTGCAGTCACCTGCGGGCCGGGTTTGGTGAGTGCGCTGCTGGTGGGGATTACAACTGCCTCAAGCCTGGCATTTGCTTGGGACAAGCGGGTGGTGCCGGCGCATCATATTCGTGGTCATATCTATGCCAATCAGGTTTTGGAGCTTGGCGGCGCGCGCGTGGAGAGTGGGGCGGATTTTGTGTTTCCGAGTTTATGTTTGACTGTGTCAGGTGGCCATACTGAGTTGGTCTTGTTGCGCGGGCATGGGGATTTTGAGATTTTGGGCACTACGCTTGATGATGCGGCAGGTGAGGCGTTTGATAAAGTCGCGTCGCTGCTTGGTCTGGGATATCCAGGTGGTCCGGCGATCTCGCACGCGGCGGCAGGCGCAGGCGCGCATGGGCGCGAGGCATTTTCTTTGCCTAAGCCCTTGTTTGCGAGCGGGGATTATAATTTCAGCTTTTCCGGATTGAAAACTGCGGTACTGCGTGCGGTGCGCGAGCTGCCTGATGTTTTGAATACTAAAAATGTTCAAGAGATCGCGGCCTCATTTGAGAAGGCAGTTGTTGATGTACTGCTCCATAAGACATTTCGCGCAGCCAGTGAGCATGGAGCGGTAAAAATTATGTTGTCGGGCGGAGTTGCAGCCAACGTCTATCTGCGCCAACGGTTTGAACAAGAATGTAGTTCGCGAGGAATTGCCTTTTCTTTTCCTCCGATTTCATTGTGCACCGACAACGCGGCTATGATTGGCGCGGCCGCATTTTTTGAGCAAGAGCGGGCGGTGGCATGGGATGAGCTGAGGCCACGACTGCAGGTTGCTTTTTAGGTTGTTTTGTGGTAATATATAATCTTTTGGATGAAGGTGTATAATCCTTTGCCAGAGCGGCATAGGAGGCGCTTTCAGAGCCAAAAGAGGAGGTTTTGTTCGTTGAAAATTATCGTTTTTTGCTTGTCTCTGCTTGTTTTTTCACCGTTTGCGGCGGTTGCCTGTGACGACGATCCGGGCACGTCATCTGGAGCCGGGTGGGTTCCCGATCAGAACTTGGTGGCTTTTCAGAGTCTTGATGGCCGATATTTCGCTGTTGAGCTGACTGATGAAAAGCCATACGAGCTTTCCTCTGGCTTGCTCGTGATCAGAGAGGGCTCTCGCGTAAAAATTATTGCGACCAGGATTGAATCTATTGTTGTAAGGGGCGAACTCTCCGGAATAAGCCGTTGTTTGTTTAGTACGGCGTATGTTGGATGGGATGATCGTGTGCAGGATCGAGATACCAAAGAAAAACTCTATCGCCTCGCCGAGGTCATGCACCAGCGTCACCGCGGTCTCTCTCCTCGTGAAGTTGAGCAGGAGCTTGAAAGGCTTGAAGTTATTGCGCAGCAAGCTGCGTCCTCTCTCGAGGATGAAGAAATTGCTGAACTGCCACAGGTGTTTCCAACTAGTGTGGAGGCGCGGCCTATTGTGGCGACGCAGATTGTCCTTCCGAAAGATGCGATTTTCCTCTTCCAGCAATGGGGAATGGAGGTCGATCTGACTGTAAAAACCCTTTCGCTCGGTGACAAGAATCGCGATGGCGAGGGGCGTGAGCAGGAAATCGACCTGACCGACGGGAATAAAAATGTCCAGGTCGAATTCCGGAAAATAACTGCCGATCGCGTGATAGTCAAAGCGGTCGAGGCGGGTGGAAAAACGAGCTATCACGAATTCCGAAATGGAATTTTCCAGCCAGAGGAGGTGCGAGGAATTAGTTTTTGAAATAGGTTGAAAGGTTGGTGCGACGCAAAGTGCGTTCGCCCAGCCTTTCTTTTTTTTGGCGCCGACGTTATATTTAATCCTATGGAATTGCCCAAATCATACAATCCGCAGGAGATCGAGCCGCGGCGCGCGCGCGAGTGGGAAGAGCGTGGTTTTTATCGTGCGGATGCGACGTCGGGCAAGCCGGCGTTTACTATCCCGATGCCGCCGCCCAATGCCAACGGAAGCCTGCACCTTGGGCATGCGTCCATGCTCGCGTATCAAGATATTTTGGCGCGCTACCACCGCATGCGCGGCGATGAAGTATTGTGGTTGCCCGGTACTGATCATGCAGGAATCCAAACGCAGACGGTGTTTGAGCGCAAGTTGAAAGCCGAAGGGCGGTCGCGTGACGAGCTCGGGCGGGAAAAGTTTTACCAAGAGCTTTATGAATTTTGCATGACCAACAAGTCCGTGATCACCTCGCAGATTCGGATGATGGGCGCGTCGTGTGATTGGTCGCGGGAAAAATTTACACTGGATGCGGATTTGGTGCGGCAGGTGCAGCAGACATTTGTGGATATGTATCGCGATGGCACGGCGTATCGCGGGTATCGGATTACCAATTGGTGCCCTGATTGTCGTACCACGCTTGCAAATATTGAAGTGGAGCATGTGGATCGCGAGACGACCCTGTATTTTATCAAATATACCGATGAGCTGACGGTGGCGACGGTGCGGCCGGAGACCAAGCTTGCGGATACCGGCGTGGCGGTGCATCCGGATGATTCGCGCTACCAGCATTTGATTGGTCGTACGCTCGAGGTCTCGCTTGCGGGGCACAAGATCAGTGTGCAGGTGTTTGCGGATGAGGAAGCTGATCCTGCGTTTGGCACGGGCGCGATCGGTGTGACGCCGGCGCATTCGGAAGTGGATTATAAAATGGGAAAGGCGCATGGTTTGGAGATTTTGCCGTTGATCGGAATGGATGGCTTGATCGGCGCGCAGGGTGGCAAGTATGCCGGCATGACAGTGGTCGCTGCACGCGAAGCGTTTGTGGCGGATTTGCGTGCAGCCGGTCAGCTGGTGCGCGAGGAAAAGACGGTCTCGTCGATTGCGGTCTGCGAACGCTCGGGTACGGTGATCGAGCCGCTGTTGAGCACGCAGTGGTTTGTGCGCGTGGGTGAGTTGGCGAAGCGGGCGATGGATGCGGTGCGGGCGGGCGAGACGCAGATTTTGCCGCACCGTTTTGAGAAGCAATTTTTTCATTGGATGGAAAAGCTCGAGGACTGGAATATTTCCCGCCAGATTTGGTGGGGGCCTGCGATCCCGGCGTGGTATTGTGAGCGCGAGGGATGCGGCGAAATTGTGGTGCAAATGGAGACTCCGCGCGCGTGTACGAAGTGCGGCGCGGGTGCCGAGCTGCTGCGCAAAGATCCGGACACGTTTGATACGTGGTTTTCGTCCGGCCAGTGGCCGTATACGATTTTGGGCGGCGCGGGTGCGGAGGATTTTGCCAAATTCTACCCGACGGCGGTGCTCGAGACGGGCTGGGATATTTTGTTTTTTTGGGTGACGCGCATGATGATGCTCGGGCTGTATCGCACCGGGCAAGTGCCCTTTCGTACGGTGTATTTGCATGGGCTGATTTTGGATAAAAATGGCGCGAAAATGAGCAAATCCAAGGGCAACGGGATTGATCCGGTGCAAATGGCTCAGCAGTATGGGGTGGATGCGTTGCGGTTATCGCTTGCGATCGGCTCTAAGGCGGGGCAGAGCATGCGGTTGTATCCGGAAAAAGTAGAAGGTTTTGCGGCGACGATGAACAAGCTGTGGAACATGGCGCGGTTTGTCTTTGCGCAAGGGTTGCCGGAGGGCGAGACGCCGTTGGCGTTGGTGGATGGGACGGGGGTGCGCGCGGAGATGAGCTTGGCGGATCGGTGGATATTGGCGCGCGCGCAGGAAGTGGTGCGCGATGCGACCGCGCTGATTGATGATTTCCAGTTTGGCGAGGCGGGACGGCTCGTGTTTGCGTTTGCGCGCGAAGAATTTGCCGACTGGTATATTGAGGTGGCGAAGATTGAAAAAACGCAGGTGTCGCGCCAGCTGCTCTGGATTGTGTTGCACAAATTGTTGCGCCTGATGCATCCGTTTGCGCCGTTTATTACTGAAGAAATCTGGTCGCATTTGGATGCGCGAGCGCGCGGCCAGGCAGGCGAGTGGCTGATCCGCGCACCGTGGCCGCGCGCGGACGAAGGCTGTATGGATGCGGATGCCGTGTGTGAGTTTGAGCTGGTGAAAGAAGTGGCGAGTGCGGTGCGCGCAGTCCGATCTGAACAACAAATTGCACCAAGCGAAAAGGTTCGCCTGTTTCTTTGGGCGCAGCATGCCGCAAGTCGCGAACTTTTAGCCACGCAGTCTGAATTAATTACTCGGTTGACCAAAGCTAGCTCTATTGAATTTGACACAGAAGCTCCGACTGACTCCGCAAGCGCCCTGGTTCGAGACATTGAAATCAGCCTTGCACTTGCCGCACCTCGCGTCCAGACGCCGGAAGAGCGCGAAAAAGAACTTGTCGCGCTGCGGGAAGAGTTCACTCGTGTCACTGGTTTCGTCGCTGCGCTCGAGAAAAAACTTGCCAATGAAAAATTTGTGACCGGTGCGCCCAAAGAAGTTGTTCAGCTCGAACGCACCAAGCTCGCCGACCAACAAGCAAAGCTCTTGGCAATTACACAAAAAATAAATCAACTCACCAATGACTCGCCCCAGTAAGCAGAAGCGAGTAGGTGTCGCTATCGCGGTTGCGCTTATCTGTACGGCAACCGGAGCATTTTTTTGGCATGACCATCTTGGCAAATCTCTGAATAAAGCAAATGCCGCATTTCGTGATCAGCATATGACGCAAGCATATAACGCATACGCAGTTATTCTTTCCGGCGTTGGAGTGAAGCTGTTCCCGGATATCAACGCGCAAGCGCATCTCGGTCGCGGTGAAATTTTATTTCAAAAAAGGAAATTTTCCGAAGCGGTCATGGATCTCCGCATCGCGCACGCATTTTCTTCAAACGACCAAAGCGCCACCGCCATGCTCGTAGAGGCATTGATGGGTGATCGCCAGTGGTCTCAAGCTGAACAGGTCGCGCGTGAGATGAAAAATTTTGCCGGCCAGCAATTGCTTATTCAAGCGCTGGTGCGCCAAGATAAATATGACGACGCGCGCGCCGAGCTTGGTCAGCTGATTCAAATACAAGGACAACTATCCGCAATCGACCGGCTCGACGCTCTTCCGGCTCAGCTCGACGCGGCGATCACGCAAAAGGACGACGCCAAGCTCCTTGATATCGCACATAATTTTGTCCAACGTAACAATCCCGAATTTGCGCTGCTCGCGTTCCATTTTATCCTGCCCGCGCACGAAAAAGCCCGCGATGTCTTGCTGTATCACGGCTATGTCCTCGTGCTCGCGCGTGAATTTTCCTCTGCTGAAGGGTTTGCTCGGGCGGCAGTCGCGCTTGATCCGGATAACGCACTTGCGCAGTATGTACTCGCAAAGTCTATCCAAAATCAGGGCGCTCAACGCGCCAACGAAGCAATTGCGACATATGAACGTGCTCGCAAGCTCGGATTTTCCGATCTTGATGCGCCGCTCCAGCAAGCTCGTCTGCTGGTACAACAAGGTTCGTTCACGGCCGCGGGCGATTTGTACAAAAAAATTCTTACAAAAAATCCAGCTTCGACACCGGCGCTTGAGGATGTGGCTCTTTTGGCACATGAATTATCAAAAACCGACTCACTCTTTGGCGACCTCCTTGCATTTGTCGGTTCGCTTAAGCCACAAACGCAAGAAGTGATCGCGACACAAATCATATTACAAAGCAACTTGAATGTCGGGGCTGATGACAGTCTGTGGCAATCGATCCAGCCCGTGGATTCAAATCAGGAAACCGCTCTCATGGCCTACGCTCACGCCCTCGTCTGTCGACAGCGGCACGACATAAAGTGTGAGTTTGCAGCGCGCGAGCGCGTTGTAGACAAAGATGCCGAGGGATATCTCGCCGCGCAAATCGTCAAATAAATAAAGACCAAAATGAAGAGGGGCTACATTGGTGATGTTACTCACGTTTGTAAACCCCTCTAAAGGCGGCGATAGGAATTGATGTCTGGGGAAGTCTGGCTCTTGGCGTGACACTCTGAACTTCAGGTCGACATAACAGGGGAGCAAGCTCCCAAGCTCGATGTCGAGCACGCCGAGCAATACACTTGTCCATCGCGCTTGGCCTTCGTGTGCCAGAAACAAGAAGCATTGGCTTTGCGGCCACGGAGTCTTGCGACTCAACCCCCTCATCTCTCAGATCCACACAGATCACTTATCCATTCGCTACCGCATCCGCGACGTGATCCCTCTCAAGTTTCCTCTTGAGGAATACAGTCTAAAACCCTCTCAACGGGCGGCAAGCTCGACTACCAACCTCGATCATCCTCACGAATTCTCTCAGAAAGAAGTCATAAGGCTCGATGCCAGTTTTTGAAGAGCCTGCGACGCATCGCAGATGTGCTTTGTCCCTCCTTTAGAACGCAGCTCATTTAGTATAGCAAATAAAAAAATCGCGTCAAAACCGTGACGCGATTTTTGTGGATAACTTTTATGTAACGCGGTTTATTTCTTCTAGCGTGGTGATTCCTTGCATCAGTTTGAGCAAACCATCTTGGCGCATGGTGATCATGCCGTTTTTGATGGTGAGGTCGCGGATTTCGCTGGTCGACGCGGCGGATAAAATAAGCTCTTCCATTTCTTTCGTGACGCGGAAAATTTCATAAATCCCAATGCGGCCGCGGAAGCCGGTGTTATTGCAGACGGAGCAGCCGTGTGGTTGGGCGGCGCGGCCTGTGCCATCTGCACCTCCGGAAATCCACTCCCGCACCAGCGCATCGGTCGCCAGCGCACCCAACTCTTTGCGCACGTTTGCGACCAAGTCGGGCTCGGGTGTTGTGTACGTTGCGCACTTGTCGCACACGCGACGGATGAGACGCTGGGCAATCACCGCATTGATCGCGGGCGCAATCGTAAATGGGCGAACACCCATGTTGATCAAGCGAGGAATCACGCCCGAGGAGTCGTTGGTGTGGAGTGTCGAAAACACCAGGTGACCGGTCAACGCCGCCTGCATCGCGATTTCGGCCGTGTCGAGGTCGCGGATTTCACCGACCATGATGACGTCCGGATCTTGGCGCAAAATCGCGCGCAAGCCGGAAGAAAAATCATATCCGCGCGCCGGGTCGACTTGGGTTTGGGAAATGCCGGGCAGACGATATTCGATCGGGTCTTCGATGGTGATGACTTTGATGTCGGGAGTGTTTATTTTATTCAAAAACGCGTACAGCGTGGTGGTTTTTCCCGAGCCGGTGGGGCCGGTAGTGAGAATCATACCGTGCGGCTTGCCGAGTTCTTGTTGGAGCATGTCGAAATCTTCTTTGCGCAAGCCAAGGTCGGTGATTTGCAAATCAGCCGCGTTGGTGCTCAGCAAGCGCATGACGACGGATTCGCCAAATGCGGAGGGTAGGGTTGAGGTGCGAATGTCCACCTTGCGGTCGTTGATGATGACTTCAAAACGACCATCTTGCGGGATCTGAGTGAGGTTGAGTTTGAGCTTGGACAATAATTTTATTCGCGACATGAGCTGGGGGAAAATTGTTTTGTCCAACAATGCCACGTCTTGCAACACGCCGTCGATGCGATAGCGCACGGTCACGCCGGCTTCTTCCGGCTCGATGTGAATGTCGGACGAATCCACTTCCAGCGCAGCGGAAATAATAATATCCACGATTTCGCTGGTGGGGATTTGTTTGAGTCGTTGCTTGAGATCCTCAAGTGATTTGATCCGAGTAGTGGCTTTTTGGACATGGGTGCGCATGGTGCTGCCACTGCCGGTATCTCGCGCAGCATCGTGCTTCGCTTTGATGACGGTGTGGCGGTAGACCTCGAGACCTTCTTTGAAACTGCTTTCGGAGACAAGGGCGAGCTGCGGCTTCACTCCTTGGCTGCGCTCGAGGCGGGTGATTATGCCGGCGATTGCCGGGTTACGAGGATTTTTAGTCGCCAGGCGAATCTCGATATTGGTGGCGAGAATGCATAGCACTTCGGCGTCGCGCGATTCTTGCTCGCTAAGCAACACAAGCGCCTCGGAATCTACCGGAAAACCTTGCAGATTTTGGTAACGCATATTGAGCCGGTCGGCGCGCAGGCGCGCCATGTGCTCTTCGGACTTGCGATTGAGCTCGGCGATCGTGGCTGCGGTGATGCGTTGCTGCTCTTGATGCGCTTCTTTATCAATATCCAAAAACGACTTCGCGGTGCGACGTTTTTTTGCGATATCGAATTCGCGTTTTTGTTTTTCGTCCGGATGCTGGGCGCGACCGCCTGCAGCTGATTGCCCGCCGCTTGAAGCGCTGTCGTCCTGATCCTCGTCGTTCGTGTTCATGCAGACAGTGTAGCAGAAAGTGAGCGGCGACTCTAGAGTGTTTTCAAGTGTCCGATTAATACGGTTTCCGCGTCGGCGAATTCTTTTTCTTTCATTTCAAAATAGGCTTCGCGCTTGGTGCCCAACCCACCGCTGAATTTTTCCGCCATGTGAATCGCCGAGCTGTGTTTTCGTGCGCGAACCACACCTTTGATTTTGCCAGCTTCTTCGTACAAGATCACGATGATGTCGCGGTTTTCTGTGGTGTTTTCCAGTTCGTCGAGGACGCGGCGCAGGGTTTCGGGCGTAGTGTTGGTTTTTTCAAAATCCGATTGCGTGAGCACTGACCACAGCGCCTTTTTTTCCGGCAGGCTTTGGATCCGCGCCAATACGCGACCCCAGAGCTTGAGAACCTCAAGCGGCTTTGTTTTGAACAAATGCTTGACGATTTCTTGCTGGTTGGCGCCTTTTGCCACCAATTGCGCGGCGATAGTGAACGTTTTTGGAGTGGTACTGATGTTTTGGAAACTATTTGTTTTGTAAATCATGCCGGTGAGAAGCGAGGTGGCGATGGATTCGGTGATTTTTTCCACGTCGAGCTGGGAAAAAAGGGAAGCAAGCACTTCGGTCAGGGAGGTGGTTTTGACTTCGACTACGTTGATTTCGCCAAAATATTCGTTGGAGGCTTTGGTGTCGATGTTGATGATCGGAGTATTGTAAAAAAGCTCAGTGTGGCGCTCGTACAAAGCACCGAGATTGTCGAGGTCTTGGAGGCCAAGGGTGATGATGAGGTCGCAGGCGAGATTGGGCGCGGCAAAACTCACGTCTGAGGCGCGGAACTCGCCCTCTTTGGCGCTGATGAAAATTTGCAACTTGTTATCCTGCATTTCGTAACTAAGCTTGGATGGTTTTGCGTGTGAGGTGTCGACCACGATGGTAAAACGATCGGTTTTTTTGGTTTCAGTTGGGATGTCTGCGGTCGCTGCGCCCGGGAGAAATGCAAATCGCGGATCAGGCGCTTCTTGCGCGAGCAGATCGACGGATTTGCCTTCTTCGGCGAGGAATTCGCGTAGCGCCACCATGGATGCGATCACGTCGCCGTCTTTGCCGCCGCGAGATACGATCAAAATGCGTTGGCTTTTGGCAAGGAGGTTGCTGATTTCTTTGAGCGTGGTGGCTTCCATGACGATGCTTAGGAGTAAAATATGGCTCTGGGAATTCACTATACCACGCACGCGCGAGTTTGACAAGAGGCGCGTGGTGGGGTGTGGTAGATTTTTGCGAAATCGCCCTGCTCATGTACAATATTTGCATGGAAGAAGTGTTTGTGAGCCACAATTTGGACGAAACGCGCGGTGTCGCTCGGCGCGTGTTGGAGCTCGGGCAGCACGTGGTGTTGCTGCGCGGTGATTTGGGTGCGGGGAAGACGGCGCTCGTCAAGGCGATTGGCGCTGAATTAGGCGTGCGCGAGGTGATCGCGAGCCCGACGTTTGTGCTGATGCGGATGTATGAAATTTCGCCGGCCGATGGTCAGTTTTGTCAACTCGCGCATGTGGATTTGTATCGGCTGAGTGCGGGCGTGGACGAAGAAATGCTCTTGCAACTGGGTGAATTGGCCGCGCGTGTGGACGTGTTGCTGTGCATCGAGTGGCCGGAGCGGCTTGGCGCGGATGAATTGGCCAATATGAGTGCTCGGGCAGTTGTGATAGACTGTGCGTATATTGATGAAACTAGTCGAAGGATTACACTCACATGGCCCGAAGCTCACGAACTCAAAAAACGCTCGTCCTGATTGACGGCAATGCATTGGTGCATCGCAGTTTTCATGCGCTGCCGCCGTTGACCACGCGCGATGGCGTCATGGTCAACGCGGTGTTTGGGTTTACTTCGATTTTGCTCAAGGTACTTGCGGACGTGAAGCCTGACTATGTGGCGGTCGCGTTTGATAAAGCGAAAAAAACCTTTCGCCATGAGAAATTTGAGGCGTACAAGGCGAAGCGCCTGGCTGCGCCGCAGGAATTGTATGACCAGATTCCGTTGATTAAAAAAATTGTTCAGGCATTTGGCTTTCCGATTTATGAGTTGGAGGGCTTTGAAGCTGATGATGTGATCGGGACGATTGCCCTAAAAAATCCGTCTGTCACGCTCGTGGTCAGCGGCGATTTGGATATGTTGCAATTGGTGGATGCGAAGACGCGATTGCTCACACCCAAGCAAGGTGTGAAAGAAACCATGATCTATGATACTGCTGCGGTGGAAGAGCGGTTTGGTGGGCTGAAGCCGTCGCAGATGATTGATTACAAAGGCCTGCGCGGTGACACCTCGGACAATATTCCGGGCGTCAAAGGCGTGGGTGAAAAAGGCGCGGTGTCACTGTTGCGCGCATTTGGCACGCTGGAAAAATTGTATGCGTTTTTGCATAGCGTTGAGGGTATGGATGCAAAGGAGTTGGTCGCGAAAATGACTGCGGACGGATTGTCTCCTGAGGCAATCAAATTGATCAAAGGCAAAACGCGTGAGTTGCTGCTGCGCGAAGAAAAAATGGCGTTGTTGAGCAAGGAAATTGCGACGATCGTGCGCGAAGCGCCGGTGGATTTTGATCTGTCTGCCTGTGAAACTCGACACATCGATCGAGCGCGGGTGATGGATTTGTTGCGCGAGTTTGGGTTCAAGAGCCTGCTTGTGCGCGTGCCCAAGCAAGAAGGCGACGCGCTGACTCCGGAAGAAGGCCAGCTCGAACTCACGCCTCGTGCGGCGTCTGCGCAGGAGCAACAATTGTTTAGTGCGGTATCTGAGCGCCCCGAATACCCGATCATCTCGACAAGCGAGGCGCTGCAAGAGTTGATCAAAAAAATTGTCCATGCGGGCGAATTTGCATTTGATACCGAAACGGAAACACTTGACCATGTGAATCCGGTGCTGGTGGGGATTTCGATCAGTCTGGCGGCGGGCGATAGTTATTATATTCCGGTGGCGCACGCGGCCGGTCGACAGATCCCACGCGACGAGCTACTTGGTGCGCTCAAACCGGTGTTTGAAGATGCGCGCATCAGGAAAATCGGGCACAACATCAAGTATGATTATGTCTCGCTGCTGAAGGCTGGGATCGAGGCGCAGGGATTGTATTTCGATACCATGATCGCGGCGTATTTGTTGACCTCGTCGAGTCGCGGGCTGTCGCTTAAGGAGCTTTCGCTGCAAGAACTCGGTCACGAAATGCAGCAAATCACTGAGCTGATCGGTAAAAAAGACCAGATTTCGTTTGCGGATGTGGCGATTGATGCCGCAGCATCGTATGCGGGCGATGATGCCGACGTGACGATGCGCCTGTACAATAAATTTGCTCCGCGCCTGGCTGAGCTCAAGATTGATCACATCTTGCGCGATATCGAAGTGCCGCTGATTCCGGTGTTGGCGCGGATGGAACGGGCGGGGATTACGCTGGATGTGAAATTTATGGCCGCATTGTCGCGCGAATTTGGCGGGCAGATTGCCGAGCTGGAAAAGCGGATTTACGCGCTCGCGGGCGTGAAATTCAACATCAATTCGACGCAGCAGCTCTCGTCTATTTTGTTTGAAACCTTGAAACTCTCGCGCGAAGGCCTGAAGCGGACGAAAAAAGGCACCTCGACCGCGGCGGGTGAGCTGGACAAGCTCAAGGGCACGCACGAGATTATTGATCAGATTTTGCAATACCGCGAATTTGAAAAGCTGCGCAACACCTACATCGACGCGCTGCCGCAGTTGGTGCGCAAAGATACCGGGCGGATTCACACGAGCTACAACCAGACGATCGCAGCCACCGGTCGCCTCTCGTCCACTGATCCAAATTTGCAAAATATCCCGATTCGTACTGATGTCGGCCGTCAGATTCGCAAAGCGTTTGTGGCTGAGCCGGGTCGCGTACTGTTGTCGCTGGACTATTCGCAGATTGAGTTGCGCATCGCCGCACATATAGCGCATGATGACGCGATGCAGCAGGCGTTTATCAACAACGAAGACGTGCACCAAGCGACGGCCGCACAGATTTATCATGTGGCGCTTGATGCGGTGACGCCGGACATGCGTCGCTCGGCCAAGGCGATTAATTTTGGGATTTTGTACGGCATGTCGCCGTATGGCTTGTCGCAGGCGCTTGCGATCCCACGTGAAGAAGCGCAGGGGATTATTGATGCGTACATGGCGACACATGCCGGGATTCGCACGTACATGGACGAGATCGTTGAGTTTGGGACCCGGCACGGATATGTGGAGACGCTTGCCGGGCGCAAGCGGTTTATTCCTGAGCTGCGGGCGAAAAATTTTCAATTGCAGCAACTCGGTCGCCGCATGGCGATCAACACACCGATGCAGGGCACGCAGGCGGATATTATTAAAATCGCGATGCTCGCGGTGGATAAGCGCTACGGTGCCGATGACGGCGCGCGGATGCTGCTGCAGGTGCATGACGAACTCGTGTTTGAGGTGGAGCGTGCGCGAGTCGAGGAAGTGGCGCGCGAATGTCGGGCGCTGATGGAAGGCGCGTGGAAGCTCGCGGTGCCGCTGCGCGTGGACGCGAAAGTGGGCGAGAATTGGGGCGAGATGGAGGGGTTGGAGCTGTAAGCGGCACGAGTGCGGGCTGGCGTTGGGCTTTTTTGAGAGACGCGAATTGTGAGTTAGCGCCGCACGAATTTTTTTAACCGAAACGAGCGATGATTCATGTTATTTTTGGAGAAGACACGTATCGAGCCGCGCGGGAATTGGCGCGGGTGAGGGCTGAATGCGGGCGCGCGGCGGTCACTCGTCTTGATGGCGCGAGCGTGACGCTTGGTGTGCTGACGAGTGCGCTGCGGACGCCATCGTTGCTTGATCCGCAGCAGCTGGTGATTTGCACCGACCTGATGCGATTGCAAAAAAAGAAAACCGCGCAGGCGGAAATCGCCGCGTGGCTGACTGCGCACGCTTTGCCCGCACATGCCATATTGGTATTTGTTGAAAATGGCTCAGTGCCGCCCACCAATCCGGTACGCAAAGCTCTCGCCGCGCTCGATCGTGACCGCGTACGCCTCGTCGAATGTGCCCCGCTCCAAGGTCGCGCCCTCGACACCTGGGCGTCGGAGCAAATCGCGGCTGCAGGCTGTGCCATCGATCGCGACGCACTTCAGGCGCTGGTCGGTGCCGTCGGTCAGGACTTGTGGAAGCTCGCGCAAGAAATCGACAAACTCGCCGCCTACGCGTGGGATCGCTCACCGCGCGCTATCACGGCCCCGGATGTACGCGAGTTGGTCCACGCGCAAGTGCCGGTCAATATTTTTGATTTTGTTGATGCGCTTGGTCAAAAGCAAACCCGCCGTGCGCTCGAACTCCTCCACAATCATCTCGACGCGGGCGAAGAGCCGTTGTATTTGCTTTCTATGATGGTGTACCAATTTCGTAACCTCCTCAAAGTAAAAAGTCTTCTGGACGCCGGCCGCTCGCCCCGTGAGATCGCGACCGCCGCTAAGCTTCACCCATTTGTCGCCGGTAAAACCGCCGCCCAAGCGCAAAAATTTTCCCTGCCCGCGCTCCTCGCCATCCACGCCAAACTCCACGACGCCGATGTCCGCCTCAAGCAAGGTCGCCTCGAGCCGCAGCTGATGCTGGATAGTTTTGTGGTGGCGGTGTGTCGGTAGATGCGCCAGCCCCTTGACACCCTCCCTGCCCCCTGCTAGGATAAAACATCGTTCGTTAAGAACGGAATTTATTCAGGCGCAATCCCCGCGCCCCACTCGGTTCTTTCGACTTTTGTGCGAAAGAGGTGAATAGAGAGAATGATTGGCTTGCCAGTTTTTCTTCCGGGTGAAATCTCAAGTAATTCTTTGGTTTAGCCAAGGAGCTCCCTTATTTGACCTAGACAAGACGTGGGCGTTGAATCAGTGCTTTAGGGCACCCCACAAAACTCAGCGCCCAAGATGAAGAGGATGAGAAGAGATTTTGTGCTTAGATGAGCCAGATTTTCTTCTCCCCCGAAGTCTGGGTGGAAAGATGGAGTTGGGAGGGGTGGGGCACACTCCTGCTAAGTGTTTTCCCATTCCCCCGAAGTCTGGGTGGAAAGATGGAGTTGGGAGGGGTTGCTGAAAACACGCTAGAGTCAAAGAACATACCCCCGAAGTCTGGGTGGAAAGATGGAGTTGGGAGGGGTAATGGCACTTGCTCTCTCTGCAACCCTTTCAGCCCCCGAAGTTTGGGTGGAAAGATGGAGTTGGGAGGGGTAGCTGGAAGCGATAAATTGGGTGAGCAACTCACCCCTGAAGTCTGGGTGGAAAGATCCAAAAGGAGGATCGTCCGATGAAGCGTATTAAAAGACCAATCTCACAATTGGTCTTTTTCTTTGGGCG